>JBILTQ010000328.1:0-6324 GCA_044371435.1 Pirellulaceae bacterium
GTGAAGCCTGGATCGACCTTTCCGTGCTGAAAAAAGCTGGTGGCTACGAGACGATGCTGGCGAGTTGGACGAGCAACGAAGCGACTCTCCGGGAACTAGAAAATAAAGCGGATAAAAGCGAAGAAGACCAGAAAAAAATCGTCGCCCTCAAAAAGAATCTGTCGGGCAACCACAACCCCGGCAACATCTATCATGGGGTGTTGGCCTCGCATATCGGTTATGGGATTCGCGGGGCGATCTGGTATCAGGGTGAATCGAACGCCACCCGGGCTTATCAATACCGCCAACTGTTCCCTTTGATGATTTCCTCGTGGCGAAACGACTGGAAGCAGGGCGATTTCCCGTTCTATTGGGTGCAGTTGGCGGATTTCAAGGCCGAGGTCGCCGAACCGGCAGAGAGCGAATGGGCCGAGTTGCGTGAGGCCCAAACGATGACGATGCAAGCCTTACCGAAGACCGGCCAAGCCGTCATCATCGACCTCGGCGAAGGCAAAGATATCCATCCCAAGAACAAAGTGGATGTTGCGCGGCGTTTAGCCCGTTGGGCTTTGGCCAATGAGTACGGGATCTCCATCCCTCATCGCAGCCCCCAGTATCGAGCGATGGAGGTTGTGGATGGCAAAGTTAAATTGACGTTCGACCATGTCGATGGGGGATGGCGTCCCTTCGATGTGGCTGCTCCGCAGGGGTTTGCGGTAGCCGGAGCCGACCATCGCTTCGTCTGGGCGGATGCCCAGGTGCAGAAGGATAATTCGATCGTGGTCTCCGCACCCGAGGTCAAGCAACCGGTAGCCGTGCGTTACGGCTGGGCAGACAATCCGGGATGCAACCTGTTCAGCGCGGCGGGTTTACCTTTGACCCCATTCCGTACCGATGATTGGCCGGGAATCACGGCCAATGCCCAATAGTCTTTCCGCCCGAATATCTCTCCCGTCGAAGGTAACGACTGCCATGGACAGCCCGCTTTTTTTGGTCGCCAGCCTATCTCGTGAGCGGTGGATTCGCCGAACCTGGTTGGGTGTCTGTCCGTGGATGGCCGCCCTGGGCCTGGGGTTGTTGGTCAGCCTTTGTCCAGGCTGTTCGTCGAACGACGACCAGATGGCGGCGGCCCCGGTGACCCCATTGCCGGCGGCGGCCCCGGCCACGACCACTGCGGCGCCGGTCGCCGATGATGGTGGCGGCGAGGTGATGGAGGACGCCGGGGGTGGCGGCGAAGTCGACGACGGGACCGGGGAAGCGGCCGACGGCGAGGTAAACGATGGGACGGGCGAAGCCGCCGATGGGGAGGTCATGGAGTCCGATGGAGGCGGTGACCCTTCGATGAACGAGGCCGGTGGTGAAGTCGATGAGAGCATGGCGGATACCGGGGGCGATCCCGCCGATGGGGATGGCAGCATCGGGTTGCCGCCCGCCAAGCCGAAGACGCTGCGCGAGCAGGCCGATCAGGCCTTCCGCGAAGGATACGAAAAGGCAGCCGTCCGCTTGCTTCAGGCTCATCTCCTGGCAACTCCAGCCGAAGCCGCCGAGCTGCTCGCCCATTACCGCTGGTCGCCGTCGCGTCGCCAACCGCAACTGCTAGCCCGTATCGCCGTCGGGGTCGACCTGGTGAATCCTTATTCGGAATTCAAAGATTTGAAACCGATCGGAAGTGTCCGCGTGCGAGCCTCGAGCCGCGGCCGAGCACCGACGGCGAACGTCGATAATTTCCAGGAGGATACTTTCCAAGAGGACACCTTCGAGGACGGACCCGGCTTGAGCACCTTCCTGGCACCCAATGATAAGGAGCGGGTGCTGCAGAAGTACGCCGGTCTGATGGGGGACGGGTTGGTGCAGCATGTTCGCGACCAGCATGCCCAAGGCTTATGGTCGAGCTATTTTCAAGCCAACAACGGAGTGGTGACCCAAGCAGCTGCCTTCAGCAATTTTGGGGGTGGCGATGAGGTGGATCCGAACGACGGAGTCGATGATAGCTCCGGATTCATCAATCGCTCGAATGCGAATACCCCCTTGGATACCAAGATTACGGGAGTCGAAGCCAAATACCTGTCTTTGGGACCGACCCTGTCGTTCATCGGCGTGACGAAGACCGTGGACTTGGTGGAGCGAGCCAAGGCCGGCCGGTTTGATGCCTTGGTGGTGTACGACGTCGAGATCTCCATCAATCGCCGCCTCCGTTTGATTTACAACGATTGCAAAGCGCGATTGATCAACCTCGCCGACGGCAAACCCCTGGCCATCTCCAAGCAGTTGAAGAATACGGAAGCGGCCAAGGAACTCGCCAAGGCGGGGAACGACTTGATCCCGAAGGCGATGCAACCGGTGACCGCCGCCCTGGACGCGAAAGTCGCCTTGACCGATTTGCCGACCGCCTTGACAGCCGACATCATCAAGAGCAAGCGTTTGGGAGCCCTGACTTCGCTGCAGGAGATGACGAAATTGGAAGCCTTGTCGGAAATCCGTCTGTGGCGAGAGAAAGGATTGCTGACCGAGGAAGAACTGGCGGCGGCCTTCGGCCAAATCCTGGGTGAGGAAGAAGGACGGAAACTGGCCGCCGGCAGCGACGAGGAGCGGCGGGAAGTAGTGTTGCGGTTGCTGGCCGAAGCCCCGATCCCCTAGTCGCCGCGTCTGGTAGCTATCGATAGCCGGTCTGCTATAATTTTTGGCTAGGTAGTGGAATCGCGATCGGCATTTGGATCGAGGGAATGCTTGGAGCACCCGTCGAGCCGTCGCTTTTCTGTAGCTTTGGAGGCGAGTGGGTCGGCCGGCTGCTCAGGCTCGATCGTCTTCTTTCTTACGGGACGCCCGCCATGAGTCGGAGCGTATAAATTTCATGAACACTTACAGTCTCGATTACATCGACGACTTGTACGTTCGATATATCCAGGATCCTAGTTCGGTCTCAACGCAGTGGCGGAAGTACTTCGAGCAATTCTCGTTGGCTTCGCAGCGCGAACAAGCCAGAGCGGAGGCGGGCGATCTTCATCCGGGCGAGGGGGCGGTCGCGGTTGCGGAAAATGCGGCCGACAGCCTGTGGTTGGCTCGGATGCAGGAGCGGGTCGACCTACTGGTCCGCGAGTATCGCGTTCGCGGACATTTGATGGCTCGTTTGGACCCGCTGGGGCTTGATCGTCTTGGTCCACCCGAACTCGATCCCGTTTCGCACGGTCTCAGCGAGGCCGACCTGCGCCGTCCCTTCACCGATCCGACGAGTGATTACGCCGAAGGAAAAACGCTGGCGGACATCCTGCAAAAGCTCCGTAACACCTACTGCCGCAGCATCGGGGCACAATTCACCCATATCGATGATCGCCAGATTCGCGATTGGTTGCAGCGACGGATGGAGAGCACCGAGAACCGCTTGCAATTGTCGCGAGAAACCCAGGTTCGCATCTATCAAAGACTGGCCGATGCCACCATTTTCGAGGAGTTCGTCCGGCGGCGTTACGTGGGAGCCAAGACCTTTTCGCTCGAGGGTTCGGAGAGCTTGATCCCGCTGCTGGATCGAGCCTTGGAGAAGGCTGGCGAGCATGGGATCAAAGGCTTAGTCCTGGGCATGGCCCACCGCGGACGGCTCAACGTGCTAGCCAACATCCTCAACAAGCGGGCCAAGAGCATTTTCTGGTCGTTCGATGACCCGCGTCCGGAAATGTATCGCGGCGGCGGCGACGTCAAGTATCACATGGGCTATAGCAGCGACTGGACCACCTCCGCCGGTCATCGAATTCATATCTCCCTATGCTTCAATCCCAGCCATCTGGAGTATGTCAACCCGGTCGCCTTGGGGCGTTGCCGGGCCAAGCAGGACCGAGCGAATGACCGTGGCCGCGAGCAGCATATGACGATCCTCATCCATGGCGATGCGGCCTTTGCCGGGGAAGGGGTGGTTCAAGAAACGCTGAACATGAGTCAGTTGCGCGGCTATGAGACCGGCGGTACGCTGCATATTATCCTCAATAATCAGATCGGTTTCACCACCGAACCGCATGAAGGCCGCAGCAGTACCTACTGCACCGATGTCTTCAAGCTCCTGCAGAGCCCTATTTTCCATGTCAATGGAGAGGATCCGGAAGCAGTCGCTCAAGTAGTGGCGGTGGCGATGGATTTCCGTCGCACCTTCCGCCGCGACGTGGTGATCGACATGTATGCCTACCGTAAGCTCGGTCACAATGAAGGCGACGAACCGCGATTCACCCAGCCTTTGATCTACGAGGCCATCGATCAGAAGAAGGGGGTTCGGGAAAGCTACCTCGAACGACTGATCGAGATGGGGGACATTTCGCGGCAAGAGGCCAACTCGATCTCCGAGGTCCGCACCAACAAACTCAATGCCGAATTCGAAGCGGCCAAGAAGGAGGCGTTTGTTTCCGACCAGCAGACACTGGGCGGTCACTGGTCCGGCTACATCGGTGGTCCGGAGTCGGAGGACCATCAAGTGGCCACCGGGATCAGCCCGCACTCGATCAAGGAGCTCTTGCAGCGGCTATGCGTGCTGCCGACCGGCTTCAACCTGCATAAAAAACTCCAGAAATTTTTTGAAGCTCGCTTGGAGATGTCCGAAGGAAAGCGGCCGTTGGATTGGGCTTCGGCGGAAGCCCTGGCCTTCGCCAGCGCCTTGATGGAAGGGCATCCGGTGCGTTTATCCGGACAGGATTGTGAACGGGGAACTTTTTCCCAGCGGCACGCCGTGGTTCGCGACACGGTCAGCAACGTCAAGTACATGCCGCTGTCACATCTCTCCCCTGGTCAAGCTCGGGTGGAAGTTATCAACAGCCCCTTGGCGGAAGCCGGGGTGCTGGGTTTCGAATACGGTTATAGCCTCGATTGCCCCGAAGGCCTGACACTCTGGGAGGCCCAGTTCGGCGATTTTTGGAATGCAGCCCAGGTGATCGTGGATCAGTTCATCACCAGTGCGGAAGACAAGTGGGGGCGTTTGTCGCGGCTGGTCATGTTGTTGCCCCATGGTTTCGAAGGCCAGGGTCCGGAGCATTGCAGCGCGAGGCTCGAGCGTTTCTTGCTCCTGACCGCCGAGGATAACGTGCAGGTAACTCAACCCTCGACGCCGGCGCAATACTTCCACCTGCTCCGTCGGCAACTTCTATCGCGATGGAGCAAACCGCTAATTATCCTGACCCCGAAGAGTCTGCTGCGGCATCCCCTGTGTGTATCGGAGCCGCAGGAATTCGTGCACGGAAAGTTCCACAAGGTGTTACCGGACGATCGACCGGCCGGAAGTCCGACTCAGCGCATCATCCTGTCGACCGGCAAAGCCTACTATGAGCTTTACGAGGAGCGGAAGCGGCTGAACAAGAAACAGGTGGCGCTGGTCCGCATCGAGCAGTTTTATCCGATGAAACCCCAGGTACTCATGGATGTACTACAAGCTTACCCCGACAATACGGACCTGGTCTGGTATCAGGATGAGCCGAGCAATATGGGAGCCTGGTACTTCATGAACATGCGATTGGGTGAGGCGATTCGCTCGCGATTCAAGATGCGGCTCATCTCGCGAGCCGAGTCGGCCAGCCCCTCCACCGGCTCGGCTAGCGCTCATAAACTCGAGCAGGCCGAACTGCTGGAGGCGGCCTTCCGCGATGTCTAAACCCCCCAGCTCCCGCTGGCCCCTGGATCCTGATAGCCCTTGGTGGGAGCGGGATTGCCAAGAAACGGCCCGACGCCCCAGCCGCCGCGAAGGCGGATGAGATGACGGGTTACCGAAGCGAGGATCCCATGGAGCGGTTCTAGGGGAGCGAACGTGCCAGGTAGCCCCCCTCCAAGGCCAACCGGTCGAGTTGCGACTGAAGGCGTTCGCGAAGGGCCACCATCACCGGGTCCTCTTCGCCGCGTGGTCCGCGCTCCAGGGGAACTTCGATGGCTGGTCCGATATCGACGATCGCATGGAAAGGTCGATGGATACGACAGCTATCGGTCAAATCTTCCTCGAGGCGTTCGACCGTTTCCAGGACCCGGGTGGGGGTAGTCGGATGCACGATATAATCGGCAGGGTAGGCGGCAATCTGTTGGGAAAGGTAGATGGCAGCCAGTTGCCGCCAGCGTCGCTCACGCTCGTCGACCGACAACTGCCCCGTAGTCATCTCAGGCAGCAGTTTCATCCGCAGGGCTTTGATGCGGGGAATGATTGGGCCATTTTGCTTTGCCCCCAACCATTCCTCTTCCAGCGGGTCCAGCAGGTGATCGATCAAACGTTGCTGGCGTTCGCTAGCGGTACCGTTTTGCGGCGTACCGAAGAACTCGATTTCTTTCAGCGACAGGATCGCCAACACCGCCCGCTGCAAACGTCCGAGAAGGTCACCTGCCGGTAAGACG
>JBILTQ010000330.1:0-6307 GCA_044371435.1 Pirellulaceae bacterium
CACCGTTCGCGAGAACGATGGTTGGATCATCCTGGTCTCTGCCATTGATAACCTGGTCAAGGGAGCCTCCGGAGCAGCCGTACAAAACCTTAACGCTATCTACGGATTGTCGCCGACCTTGGGACTCATCCCTGCCTAACCGCGGGCAAAAAAGCAAAGCCGCCCGACACACGGGCTGCCCGGCTGCGGGTGGCCGCGTCAGCCATGCATGATCGCGTCAGCCATGCGTGATCATGATCGCGTCAGCCATGCATGATGAGGCCGGTCAAGAGACCTCGGCGAACGGTGATATGTCGGCCGGCTGCTTCGCTTACTTGCCTTTGAAGTCCAGATCCTCGAGATTGATCTTGGCTTTGGGCTGGACCTCTTTCTTCGGCTGTGGTTTCGGCGGCTCGTCGACTGTGGCAACCGGCGTGGAGACATCGATCCCACGCGACTTCTGGAAATCCCGAATCTTGCCAAGCACCGTCAACTGAGCGTCAGCCATGTCTTGCAGGCCAGCGCTTTGATAGCTCTTGACTAGCTTCTCGCGAGTCCCGAGCCGCAGTTGATCGCGTTGCAATGCTTTCTCGTAGGCCGCAATGGCTTCCTCATGCCGTCCAGCTCGATCCAGTATTTCACCCTTGCTATCGAGGTATTCGGGATTACCGCCACTCAGGTCAATGGCTCGCTCTACGAGCTTCAAGCCTTCTTCGATCTTTGGCGGATCAAGGTAGGACATGGCGACTCCCAAATTATTCAAGGCCAAAACCATATTTGGATCTTGGCCCATGGCGAGTTGCCAGTGAGCGATGGCTTTCTCCAAGTTTCGTTCTTTCTGGTTGAAGTAGGCGTTACCCAAAAGGAGGTGGGTAACAGCCGAGGCGCCACCACCTGCCAGCTGTTCGCGCAACAACTGAATCATCTTCTCATCGACGGTGACCCCGAGATTTTTGAGGATCATGATCTCTTCGCCGACCGAAGGGTTGGTCGGATCCGCCAGGATGGCTGCATTCAACAACCCGAGATTCGCCTTGAATTTTCCTTCTTTGCTTGATTGCTCAATCTCCGAGCGGAACATCAACCGATAGACGTTCGACAGCGCCCTTTTCAATTGCGGTCGGTCGGGACGGATCCTCAGCCCTTCCTGCAGCACCTGGATGGCCTCGTCGAACCTCAAGGCTTGTACCCTGGCCTGCGCCACCAGGATGCGATTGATATCAAGCTCGTCGCGTTTTCCCAGCGATTCGCTGAAATGCTGGGCGGCCTGATCGGCCATCTCGCGAGACTGCAGCGGTTGATTGTGCTTGGCGTAGAACTGACTAAGGGCCAACATCAGCTTCTTGTCGATGGCCGCCGCCCGCTGCAGCATGTTGATAGCCTCGCTAATCTTGCCATCGGACTCTAACTTCCTGGCATAGAAAACCAGGACTTGCGCCCACGGCTCACTCCCTTGAAAGTCACTAGCCGAAAGCATGTGATGCTCGAAACTACTGAATTCGACCTTCTCACCGGCCATCATCTGGTTGTGCAGATCCCAGGCCAACCAAGCATGCGCTGACGCGAAGCCCTGTCCATCTTCGGGGGCCAACTGATCCATCATACTGCGGGCCTTTTCGAGGTTGCCTCGCATCCCGTGCATAGCGGCCACCTGGAAGGTCGCATATTTATTCGAGGCGTTCAGTTGCAGAATGCGGCGGTAAAGCATGTCGGCGAATTGCATATCGCGTAATTCGTCTTCTGCCTTTTTCTTTTTTTCCTCCTCCGAGAGTTCGACCGGAACGTCTTCCTCTTCACCCTCAGCCAGCAAGGCACCGTCCTCGTTCATGGCAGGCTGACTTTTGTCTTTGGCCGACGAGTCGCGTTTGCCCGACAAAACATCCTGGAGCGGATCGATCTCCAAAGCCTTCTTCTCGTAGGCCTTGCGGGTCGAATCACCCGCGAAAATCCAGCCGTAGACCACCGGCCCTGTCAACAACATCAAGAGCAGCAGCAGTGGGATGGCCATCAGGAATGGACGCCAGCGACGGGTAGCTCGCCACATGTCGAAAGCATCCCAAAGATCAGAGACGACCTGCACTGGATCGATATTCACCAGATCGGCAAACCAGCTAGAATGACGAACCGTCCGTTCTTTTTCCTGACCTTTGTCGGCTTTTTTGTTTTTCAACATACTTATGGTCGCTTCAAATCGTGGTTGTCGGTTTCAGCCTGCGGGCTTGGGAGCTACCTCGATAGCCAGACCGCTTGGGGGGGCTCGACCCTCTCCCGAGAAAGCCGCCTCTCTTATCTACGATATGGTAAGCGCTTGCCAGGGAAAGCTCAAACTCTTGCCAAAAGATAAGCTGCACCCGGCCAGAACTACCGGCGACGATCGTAGGATCTGTGGCGATGGTAGGGGGCAATTCAAGTCCTTGCCTTATGCATCTCGCTTACCTTGTCAGCAGGAAACCAAGCCGCGGAGATTCCGAATATGAAGATTTCTCTTCATGAAATCATGGCTGCCATGCAGTGCATCGCCCCGCTCGAAACCGCGGAACCTTGGGACAACGTGGGACTGCTGGTCGGCTCACCGACCGCGTCCATTCATCGGCTGATGACCTGCCTGACGCTGACCGCTGCAGTCATCCAGGAGGCGATTGCCAAACGCGTCGAGGCGGTCATCGTTCACCATCCACTCCCCTTCAAACCCCTGAACCGCTTGGTGACGACACAGCCGGCCGGGGCAGCCCTCTGGCAACTAGCTAGCGCAGGGATCGCCGTCTACTCATCGCATACTGCCTGGGATAACGCCCCCCACGGCATCAATCACCAACTGGCTGGTTTCCTATCGCTGCAAGAGGTGGTCCCGCTGGGTAGCCGTGACCGACTGCCGCGAGGCGGCCGAGGACCAGCATCGACACAGCCCCAGCTGCCGGGGGTGGGACGTCTCGGACGCCTCCCCGAACCGCTGCTGCTGGCCGAGATCACCGAACGGCTGAGGAACCAGTTGCCGGGTATCCGTCCCCTCGCCAATCACCCGAGTCCCGCCCGGCACCAGCGGGTCGCCATCGTTTGCGGGAGTGGCGGCAGTCTTGTCGAGCTTGTCGCGCAAAGCGGGGCGGACTTGATGATTACCGGAGAAGCTACCTATCATCAAGCGCTTGAGGCGCAGGCTTTCGGCTTGACGATGTTGCTCCTCGGGCACTACGCCAGTGAGCGCTTTGCCATGGACTTGCTGGCTCAGGAACTACAAGGACGATTCCCACAATTGGACATTTGGGCATCCGAGCATGAACGGGATGCTTTTTTCGAAGTCTTCACATAGTAAAAGACTCTTTTCTCCCAACCAGTCCACCATCACTGCCTCTAGCTGCGAAGGATTTATTTGTGCAAAGAGTGAAACTCTTCAAAAGCATTGAAAGCGAACTCGGCGGACTCGAGACGGACATCAACCGTTGGATCGCCGAAAACCAGGCTCGCATCATCTCCATCACGGGGAATATCGCGCCGCAAGCCTCGAAAAATACCCATGTAGGAGCTTTCAGCGCTTCGGATGTCCTGATCATCGTGCTTTACGACGACGGCCACGCCACCGGGTAGAAGACAACGGCTGTTTTTTCATCGCCGCCGGTTAAAGATCCTGACGATGCAGGTACCAGCAACCGCCGGCCAACATGACTGCAATAAACAGGGTGTTGCTCCCAAGAGCCAGCCAGAGATCGGTTCGATCGACTGGTAGCTGCTCGAGCTCGTTGGTATCGCGCCCCATCATCAGCGGTTCGTCACCGGTCAGCGCCCGTTGAATCGCGGAATCAAAGGCTGACGGTTTGGGATTGATCACATACATCGGCTTGACCACCCAATAAAAGAGTTGCTCTACCCAACCAAAGGTCGGGCGAATCTCTAGGACAGGCTTGTTTTCGCGGGGATTCCACCGGGTGACTTGATGGACATGATGAGCCAGCCACCAATCCCCATCGTCAGCGATGGTGATCGAGGAAATGTGCCCTTGGAAGGGCAAGTCCGGTTGAGCCACCTCCTTGCCGTCGGCGGAAATCCTCCACAAATACCGGTCGCGATCCAGGAGTAGGAAAGAGTTGTCACTGCCGGATGGTTTCAACTCCCGCGGAATGCAATCTCGCAATTCCGGGATGGCGACCGGCGCTGACCACTGGCCTAAATCGACGTGCATGACTCCAGCTTTCTGTGTGGCGACCAGACAGCTTTGGCTAAGACAACTCACCAAGGCCAACGTCCCCTCGGGCAGCTCCAAATCCTTTTCGTCGGCGATCCGATAGCGGAGCGACTCCTCCTGCTCCAGACGCACCAGACGACCACGAGTGTAAACCAGCATTTGGTTGGCAGGAGTCGAAGCGAAGTCCATCGGGGGAGCTGGTTGCCAATCCTCAGGTGTCATACGGACAAAAGGGCCACTCTCCCCCAAGCCAAAAAAAGATAAAGGTTGACGCTTCCGCTCGGTATCCGCGATCGACTTTAGGTCAAGCCGATAGATCCCGCGTTCGGTCAACGCCACTAAGGAATCTCTCCAAGTCATCACACGTCGCGTTCGCGAAGGGAAATCGGGGCCGATATCCAAGCGACGCTCACTCCATAAAGGATTATCCAGCGAAGCAGCCGGAACGGCATCAGCGACCGACTCCGGCAATTGCAACTCGGGCAGGGCAGCTACCAAGGAAGGGATACCGTCACTTTGCAACCCACCAAATCCCAGTCGCTCGGGACGACCGAAATAGAGAACGCCTTGCTCGGCCAGCCAAAACGGGCCCAGGACGGCCGCTTCCGAAGAGGGCTCGCCGAATGCCATCTGCCATTGACGCTCCTTGGGTTCCCATAACCGCAAGCGACCTCGCTTGGTTACCGAAAAAACCTGCTCACCCACCGGTTGGATCGCCGTGATTTCCGGCCATTCGGTGACGATGGCTTGCATCACCTTATAGGTGATCCCTAACGCGGTGCAGACTCCCCAAAACAAGCAGGTGAGAACAATAGCGACGATGGCATTGCGCCAAATCAAACCAGCCAGCATCGAGATGCTGTAATAGATCATGAAGACAAAAAGAAAGATCGGGATGCACCCCAGGAGCCCGTCATTCCAAATACCTAGACGTACGCCTACCAAAATAAAAAAACCGAGCAAGAGAAAACTCACATTGAGCAAGACAAAGCAGGTCCCACCGAGGTATTTGGCAATCAGCAACCAGGAACGGGAAATCGGTTTGCTCAGCAGAAGGTGGAGGGACCCTGCCTGAAACATATCCGGGATCAGCGAGCTGGTTACGATGATCCCGATGAACAGCCCAACGATTCCCAGTCCGATCTTGAGCACGGCCATCAACACTACCCCTTCGAAGAAAGGCTTGGCTGTCTTCCAGGTAAATGGCAGGGGTTGCGAAACCTTCACGCCAGCATACCCGATCCACAGCGATTGACTCTCACCGCTGCGGATGGTCCGAGGAAAGGCTAATTCGATCAAGCGGCGGTTGAGCTGGCGGCGCTGCAGGTCGCCGAGTTGGCTTGATGGAACCGCTAACCATTCCTTGAGCTCCGAACGCCGCGCCGCGGTTGGCCAAGCAGCTTCCGCATAAAGCTCCTTCGCCTCAAGCGCCGAATTCATCCCCTCCGCCAGATCGCCGATCGAAAGCCGCTTACCCCTGGAGCTTTTTCGATACTCCACCAATCGCTGCTGAAACTTGGGAGCCAATTCCGCCCAGACCGCTTGCTGAGCAAGTGTACCTTGGCCGTCGGCCGCTGCCCCTAATTCCTCGATCAATTCCGGCCGGCCGATGATCGCCTCGGGCCGGATCTCCGAGGAAGTCCCTTCCATGATCCCAAAAGGAGCGATGGCGCAAAGAATCACCGCCCAAGCCACCAACAACACCCACAAAACCCGTGACTGGGCGGCATCAATGAATGAATCGTAAATCACGGCCAGGTAGGGTCGAATCACGATTGCCTCCCTTCCTCAACCTCTGCCGCTTGCTCAAGTTGCGAGACCAGGCGTACAAAGATCTCTTCCAGTTTCACACGCTGTCGCTGCAAACGTATCAAACTCACGCCCGATTGTCGTATCCGATCGAGCCATCGGTCGCAACCTGCTTGATCAGCGACGACCAGTCGTACCAGGTATCTCCGACTGGGAAAAGGGTCGATCGATGCCTCGAATTCCTCAAGCTGTTCAATTTGCTCGACCTCGGAACCGACCATCGTCTCAAGAATCGAACTTTCGGATCCCTGAACTTCGAGTTCCAACACCAGTCCGCCGGGTCGGGTATGCTGCGCGACAAGTTCTTCAATCGTTCCTATCGCTCGAATCATGCCTTTAGCC
>JBILTQ010000331.1:0-6277 GCA_044371435.1 Pirellulaceae bacterium
CTTGCATCTCCTGGCACCGCCGGCTTGAATGGGTCCCCAAAATCGACGCGCCGGAAAGCCCGGTGGCAATAAGGCCCAGCTTCCTTGCGGAAAGTTAGTTCGCCATCGGGTATCATTGGGGGGATGGGGGGCCGGTATACCCGGCCAACGATAACGGGTCCCAATGGCATTCGACCGCCGACCGCGGCGACGAAAAGGCCCGAGGTTTCGCAAGATAGTCCGGCCGGCATCGACGCTACGGGGGCAAGGGGGCCTTGCGTCCTCCCAATTCTGCGGATGTTCGCTGGAAGGATTGCGAGCGATCGCCGCCGACGGTTTGCCTCAATTCCAGGCACCCCCCGGGGTCTCATCGGTCCGCTCCCAGGGCATGGGCTCGCGCCATCGCAATCAGCTCCAGCCTTGCTTGCTCATCGAGGGCCGGCCACAGTTCGACCAGTTCAGACCACGCGGGATCGGCATAGGCCCCATTTTGGGCCCCGCTTGGCCGATTTCCCTCAGTTTCCTTGGAGAAACAGGAACTATTCGAGTCCTGTATTGCCCATTGAAGGGACAATCGTTCCTGGTCGACGATCCGGAAAGACCCGGAGAGCCGTGGGTTACCTTGGCTCGCCTCTTGTAACGCTTGCAGCGATGGAACTGGTCGTCGATCTGCAGCCTCGGGCAAACCCCGCTCACGAACCGCTCGGCGGCAGCGAAAAGATGAATGGCTTTACGCTAGCGATCGATCATGTCTTGGCTGTTAGGCTGGAAACCGGCCCCCCCGAAAACCCGCTGGAGCTCTTCCCCTGGAAACGGCCTCGTCTTGGCGACCTGGTCATGGCTGGTAGCCCGTGCTCATGAACTCCAAGAGCTTCGCCAGCAGTTCTTCTTCACCGATGGGACCGGTGTGACGGAAGAGAACCTGGCCACCAGGAGCGACCAAAAGAGTATGCGGTTGCGGTCCGCTCCATTGCGGATCCAGGGCCTGAATCAGGCTATCCATGCTGGCCTCCGTGTACAAATAATTGTTCGTTCGACGCCCTTCCTGCGTGAGCGTCGTCTGAAGCTTGGCATGGACGGCCGCCCGTTGCTTATCCAGGAAATCGAGAGCCGCCTGGCGATCCTCGGGCAAGTCCGTGCTGATCGTAATCAATTCAAAGTTTCGCAAACCCATCCGACGCGAAACACGCATCAAGCCCGGGAACTCGACTCGACATGGACCGCAGGTCGTCGACCAAACGTTGAACAACCGGTACTTACCACTCTCATTCCTCACCAGTCGAGCGATCCCAGCCGCATCGATGTCATCGATCAGGACCTCCGCCTTCTCCCACTTCTCGTTGTCTTTCGCCACATCTGCGATCTTCTCGCGCCACTTGGTCGAGCAACCGAAGGGCCTGGTCTCCATCACCGGTACCGGCCTTCCCTCCAACAAGGCCAGGATCGCCTCGCGGGCATCCTGGCGTTTCACGGTCGATGGATCGGGGAAGCGGGAGTCGTCGAGCCATCCTTGATAACGCAGCTTTCGCTGCCGATCGAAAATGAAGACATGCGGCGTGGCCAGGCAGCCATATTTTTTAGCGACCGCCTGCGTTTCCCCGTCGTAAAGGTAAGGGAAGGTAAAGCCCTCATCGCGGGCGTATAACTTCATGTGCTCGAAACTGTCATCATATTTGGAGTAACCGAGCTCATCCATCCGCAATCCGTCTCCTGAATTCGGATTGATGGCGACGACGCCGATACTCTTCCCCTCCAGCTCGGCCAGTAATTTCATCAGTCGCGGATCCGCCGCGTGACACACCGGGCAATGGTTGGAAGTGAAATAGACGACCAGGATTTCCGAATCTCGAAAGTCCTGCAGGCTCCAGTCGCGGTCGTCGATTCCAGGAAGCTTGAAATCGGGAGCCGCCTCACCGATGGCCAATTTATGAAAGCCCGGCGGTAGCTCGGCTGCCGAACCCTCGATATCCAAGCCTTGACACCAGGCCCAAAAACCAGCCAACAGGCAAAGCCAAGTCTGCTTCATCGAACCAGCCCTCAGTGAGTTACGCTAGGGTGAAGAAAATGATCCAAGCCCTTGAATGTTATCACAAAGCCCGGGTGGACACAGGCAGATCCTCCAGCTTTCTCTTTCCTGGCCCCCTCACTTGCCTAACGCGTCGGCCAGGTTCAGTATCATCGAACGACCTCGCTGCTGACCGAGTGGCGAGGGGGGGGCATACGGCCAATAGGCACCAAGCACTCCCATCCGTTAGGTAAAGCGCGATCACAAGCGCAGCTAGCGGCGACGGATGCTTGCCGACAAGGATAGACTAACCGAAGCCCTCGTATCTCGGGTACACTTGTGGTCGTTTGGGCAACGCGATCCACTCGCGAGATAGCCTTTGGAGCCAAGTCTGGCCGTACTTACGCCCAAGTGGGGATCATCCAAGATGAACGTGATTCGTCCCATCGATTTAATGATTCGCGAAGCCTTCGCCGAAGTGACCTATCCCGGCGATGATCACCTGCGAGGGAGCGACGAGGGGGACGAACCTTTTTTGCTGGAGCGTGAATTCAAGGGGCAGCGGGCTTGGCAGGCCTTGGAGCCCGTTTTCCTCGACCAGGCGCCGGAGGGGTATGGTTCGGCCTTGAGTTTTTTCTCGAACGAGGCCTTTCGTTTTTATCTGCCGGCTTATCTCTTGGCAGACCTACAAAACCGACTGGAGCGGGCGAATCCGCTCTTCCATCTTTGCCATGGGCTCGACAACCACACTTCCCGCAAACCCATCAATCCCGCGCGGTATGGGAAGCGAACCTGGTTCGAGGAAGCCCGCTTGCGGTTCGAATTATTCACTCGCCAACAAGCTGCCGCCGTGGTGGCTTATCTGGAGTACAAAGCACAGCAGGACCCCTACGAACGGGTCAAAATTCAACAGGCTTTGGTGAATTATTGGCGCGGGGCAGCGTCCATGACCGCAAGCGAGGGGCTGCCGAACCCGCTCGCACATAGCTGACAAGCCGCGCGGGGTAGAAAGGCACCTTTCCTGATCTAGCTGGTCCTGATCTCGCTGGAGCGATCTGCTGCGTCAGGGTGGGGATGCGTCCTCGTGGGCGAGGTCGATAAAGGGCCATCCACTTCGGTAAAACGCTGGCGGCATTCGGCCAAGCCCTCTACCAAGCGCTCGTAGTGATCGTGTGTATGCTGGACACTCAAGCTGACCCGCAACCGCGCTTGGTTGGGTGGAACGGTCGGCGGTCGGATGGCTGGGATCCACAGCCCAAGTTGCATCAGGTGATTCGCGTAGGCTAAAACCGCATCGGCTTGGCCGAGATAGATCGGAACGATCGGGCTATCACCTTCGTCGATCGTATACCCCAAGTCGCGCAACTGCTGCCGCAACCATCGGCTTCGCTCCGATAATTCGCGACGTTCCTCAGCCATGCCGCGGGCTAAAGCAACGGCCACCCGCGCAGCCTTGGCGTTCGCGATCGGCATCGAAGTGCTGTAGATGTAAGGGCGACAGAAATTTCGCAGGTAGTCGATGAGCGCTTGCGAACCGGCGACAAAACCGCCGATGCAGCCCAAGGCTTTGCTGAGCGTCCCGATCCGAACAGGAATGCGATCCTGCAGCTTGAGGCTTTCCACGACCCCACCTCCTCGTTCGCCGATCACCCCCGTAGCATGGGCTTCGTCGACGATCACCATCGCGTCATAGGCTTCTGCCAGTTCTGCGAGCTGCACCAGCGGGGCGGTATCGCCATCCATACTGAAGATCGAATCGGTGACGATGAAGGCGCGTCGGTAGGGCTGCCGATGTTGTTGCAGGAGGTGTTGGAGGCGATGGCAATCGGCGTGCGCGTAGACCCAGGTGGTAGCCCGCGCCAAGCGGCAGCCATCGATCAGGCTGGCATGATTGAGCGCGTCGCTGAAGATAACATCGCCCGCCCCGGCCAGCGCACTGATCACCCCCAGGTTCGCGGCGTAACCGCTGGAGAAGAGCATCGCCGCCTCGGCCTGCTCGAGTTCGGCTAAAGCTTGTTCGAGCAAGGCATGGTCCGGGGTGTAGCCCGAGATTAAGGGGCTAGCGCCGCTCCCATAGCGAGGTTCAAGCGGCGACGCGGCTAAAGAGCTTTCCGAAGCCTGCGAGGCCGCCAGGCAAAGCTGCGGGTGACTTGCTAAACCCAGGTAGTCGTTGGAGGCGAAGTTGACCAACCGCCGACCATCGACCAAGACCGTGGCCTGCGGTCCCGGTTCCGCCAGGCGGAGGGAACGGTCGAGCTGTTCCCGCCGCCGCTGCTCGACCGCCTCGGATAGCCAATCAAAGTTCACGCCGAGCTCCGAACTGCCCGAGGTCGATCAAGTCGCCTCGATCATCGAACTGTAGAGGTCGTGGCGGGCAGAGGATTTCCAAGCCACCATGCGATTGGGCCTGCGACCAGTAAGACTGGCTGCATTCGACCTCTTCGACGTGCAGCGTGTTGCGGATCCACATCGCCGGGTAATCTTGAACTTCCCCCCAGCCACCCATGGAGATAGCAGCCAGGATGGCGGCCCGATCGGAAGGGAAATCGACCGGGACAGCCGCCGCGGCAATATGGCTGGCGGTGATGCAATTGATTCGAGTTTTTTCGATATCCATCTGTTCGATGACGCGGCGATGGCACAGCTCCGACATCCCGACGCCGCAAGCGTTGCCGTGGGTAGCCTCGGTGAGCGATCGGATATAGATATGGTGAATTTTCGGGATTTCATCCCCGAGAGCGGTGCGGTCGTTCGACTTGCGTCCGATCACGTTGGTGTCCATCCCGGCCCCGCTGATATCCTTGCCGATCTCATCGACGATCAGCAGCTCCGCCTGCTCGAAGGGGAGTCGCGGCAACATGGTCCGGACCCGTTGAAGCAAGCGAGGCTCCTCCGTCTCGATCTGGCTGCTTTCGACCCCGACAATAGCGGCCGTTTCGTCGTAGCCGTTTTCCAGGATGGCGATACCGCCGGCAATCCGGCAGCGGTGAAGGACTTCGCGAGCAACGCTCCGTACGATTTGATCGAAGGTATAGTTCTGGATGACGCGATGGTAGACCAACGCGCCATGATGCTTGCCCAAACCGATCAGCATCATCTTCATCAGCCCACTCTCCACGCTCCCGTAGAAGCGGGTATGCGGCTTGATGCGATTGACGACCAGCACCTGATCGGCGGCCAAGGCATGCTTGTCAAAATGGACCGGAAACCCTTCGGTGGCCTGGCACACGATTTCGGTCTCCATGCTCGCGAGGATTTCACAGCCCATGCGTTGCGGGGTAATGCCATAACTTTCTAGCACCCCGAGTTGTCCCGCGGCTGTCCCTCCGCCATGCGATCCCATCGCCGGCACGATGAACGGGGTGCCCCCCAAAGCCCGTACCTCCGCCACGATCCCGGCCAGGATGGTCGCGATGTTGGCGATACCGCGGGAACCGGCGGTAATCGCCACGCGATGCCCCGGCCGAACACGCTCGGCCAGCTTCGCCTGACCGACCGCATGCCTCACCGCCTGGCCAAGATCCTCAATCACGGGGCGAGGGAAGCGTTGGCGAACGCGAAAGAAAGAAGGGAGCCCTTCACTCGTCATCGGGTACATGCTTGGGAATCAAGTAGTTCAGGTGGTGGAGGCAATGAGCTAATTGCAAGGTAATGAGCTCTTGTCGCGACAAGGGACCGAACAGCGGTGAAGGGTGGATGGTTCCACGATGCTCCGTCAAGCGCTCGATAGCCGAGATCAATCGCGTTACCGAGGCTCGCTCATCACCGCCAGCGGGATGCACCGACTCGGAGATGGTCGGTTGGTCGGCTGGCATCGATTGTGTCGCGATGATCTGACCCAGGAGTTTTTTCCCTTGCACCGCTCGGGTGGCCGCTAAAAAAATCCTGGCCGACAATGGAAGTGGCGGGAAACCGTCCAGCGGGTAAGTCATCCAGTCCGCCAGATGCTCGCAGACCTGCGACAGGTCCCAGCGCCCGGCTTTGGTATACCCTTCGTCGCGGAGACGCTCGACTTCTCGGACCACGCTATCGAGGGTAGCGAAACGCAAGCGCCGTGGCTCGGTCATAGTTGTTCACACTGTTGGATTCAGACGATCGCGAAGCCAACCAATGGCTTCCTCGCGATTGCGGATCGCCCCGTCTAACTGCGCGTCGCGAGCAGATTTTATCAGGCTAGCATACAACGGGCCAGTCGGCACCTGCAACTCCAACAACAAGCGACCATCGACCAGCGGCGCCGGGTTCAACCGCGCATGAGGCCACGCCAAGGCCGCCCGGCAGCGGGACAAGGCT
>JBILTQ010000332.1:0-6258 GCA_044371435.1 Pirellulaceae bacterium
GAGTCGCGGACACGGGCAGCGGTAGCCGCCGACCTCGATGGCGATAATCGACTCGACCTGGCCACCGCAGGGGCCGATGGGCAAGGGGTAATCGCCTATCGCAATTGCGGCATGCGGCGATTTGAGCCGGCTCGACGGGTTGGAGCTGCGGGCCGCAGTGTTTATGCCTTGGCGATCGCCGACATGGATCTTGATCAGCGGGCCGACATTGTGGTGGGCTATGATCAGGGCCGCGGTTCGGTCTTCTTTGGCGAAGTCGGCGGTGGCTTTCGCGAAGTGGAGTGGAATGACGGCCGAGGAGCCGTCTACGGTCTGGCGATCGGCGACTTGAACGGCGATCATTGGCCTGACATCGTTACCGCCCGTTCCGGTGCCGTGAATGCGGTTTGGTTCAGCCAACCGGTCTCGGCTAGCCGAGAGTAATTTTCCAGTCATCACCTTTGCGAGAGTTGCTATGCATCGTCGTCAGTTCTATTCCCAAGTCTCGCTTTCTTTGGGGGCTTTGGCAGCTCTGCCAGCGGCGGGGCAATGGGCGCTGGGTAGCTCCGGTGTTGGCTTTGTCGAGCTAAATTGGCCAGCCTTTCGTGGACCAGCGGCCTGCGGTTTCGCGGATGGCTATCCCTTGCCCGAGCGGTGGCGGGTTGCGTGGCAAGCGGTGGTACCGGGGCTGGGCCATTCTAGTCCGATTGTCTGGGGAGACCGGGTCTATGTGGCGACGGCGGTCAGTCAAGCCGCGGAGGTCCCTTTGAAGCTGGGCTTGTTCGGCGATCGCGAGGCAGCCGTTGAAAATGAGCCGCAGGTTTGGAGCATTCTCTGTTTCGATAAGCGATCCGGCGAATTGGAGTGGGAACGCATCGCCCATCGCGGCGTGGCGAAGACTCAGCGGCATATGAAGGCCACCCAAGCCAACACGACCCTGGTGACCGATGGGGAGCATCTGGTCGCCTTCTTCGGTTCCGAAGGCTTGTATTGTTACTCCCTGGACGGCGAGCTGCGCTGGTCCAAGGATCTCGGAATCGTCAATGTCAGCAAGTATGGGGTAGGGTGGGGATATGCCAGTTCGCCTGTCCTGCATGGTGACCGCATCTTGCTGCAATGCGATGCGCCCGACAATCCCTACTTGGTGGCCTTGGATTTGGCTGATGGTCGCGAAGTTTGGCGAGTCGCACGCAGCGGTTGGTGCGAGCGAAGTTGGGCGACTCCTTATGTTCATCAGAGCGACCAACGGACTCAGGTCATCGCTAACGGTTGGCCGTACATCATGAGTTATGAGCTAGAGACCGGCAGGGAATTGTGGCGGCTGAAGGGTGGGGGCGACAATCCGGTACCGACACCCTTCAGCGCTCACGGCTTGATCTTTATCGCCAATGGGCACGGCGATTCGTCGCCGGTTTGGGCGGTTCGACCCGAAGCCTCCGGCGATATCTCATTATCCGGCAATCAACGCAGTAACGCCTCGATCGTTTGGTCAGAACCACGGAACGGTGCTTACCTGGTGACACCTTTGGTGTATGACGGGCTCCTTTATAGCAGCACCAACAACGGGATCCTCAAATGCTATGAGGCTCAGACGGGCAAGCTGCACTATCAGCAACGGCTGGGGACCGGCGCAACCGCTATTTCGGCGTCACCGGTTGCTGGTGATGGTAAGGTCTACTGGACGACGGAGGAAGGCAAGGTCCATGTGATGGCGGCTGGGAACGAATACCGGGAGCTCGCTGTCAATGATTTAGGGGAAGAGACGCTAGCCAGCCCCGCGATCTCCGAAGGCTTGTTATACTTTCGCACGCGGCGATCGCTGATTGCGGTCGGCAGATCTTAGCCTCGGCGTTCCTTGCGGCCCGAGGCGAAATTCCTTTGGCGAGATGAGTCCTATCTGATGACCAAGTGCTTTGTCCTCAGGCTGGCGTTGGCTGGCCTGGTTTGCTCGTGCGGTATTGTTCCTCGAGGTTACCCCCAGAGCCCGGTATCGGTGGAACCAGCCGAAATGTCCGGCTATTTGCTTGTCCCGAACGCCAAGGTTTCGCAGGCGTTCGATGCCGGTTTCTCGCTGTATGCGGCTGCCTGGCCGTTGTTGGAGAGCTACCCGGGTCAAAAGTTTCAATCCGGGCTTTTTGGCACCTGGATGCATCCATATTACGAACAAAAGCCGACCGAGAGGCTTTATTCCGATATCGAAGGCGGGTTGGGCTGGTGGCGCGATACGCGGTTTGCGACACCGACCCCTAAGTTCATCATGGGTGGTGTGGCTTTGAATTTCGTCGAGTGGGCGAATGGGCCTGGGGCTGGCAAGGGACGTGACTGGCAGCAGCCCAAAGGAAAGTATGCGGTGGCGCAGTTGAGCCCATGGGTGCTATGGCCCCCCGATGGTTTAAATTTGAAGCAAGGGACCTGCGGTGAATTATTTGGCTATGGTTATCTGCCTTTGCCTTTGACGTCGCCCAACTCGACGACCGCCGGCAAGGACGTGCCGACCGGCAATCAATGCTGGACCTTGTTCCTTAACACCGCGAATTTCAAGGGACCGGTGACGTTTTTTACTCCCTACTTCTGGTCTCAGGTGACGGTGGAGCGTCCCGAGTTGGCTGGGATGTTTCTCGATGCACGCCCCTCCGATGCCAATCGCGCGTTGCAGATGGAAACACAATACGTCCCAGCTGTCACTGCCCGCGATGAGTCCGGGCAACTCTATGCCCGAGTCGCCCGAACTCTCTTCCCGGAGAACCAGCCCGGGAAGAGCGTCGTGGTGCATCGGATTACTTCCTACACCAAGGCCGCCCTGTGGGATTCGGTCGCGACCTGGTTTTCCGGCGGGCCTGCCAGCAGCGGTCAAATCGATGCGGAGAAAGCGTCGGTCCATCGCTTTCCCGGAGATGGTGGAGCAACCTGGCGGATCTTCGAAGCCGACACCGCGCGCGAGAAGCGGCAACCCGTCGACTGGCGCTCCTTGGCTACTCCAACCGCTTTCGACGAACATACCTTCGGTTTCCGTTGGGATGAAACCAAAGTCGGGCGAACGAAGGTCGGCGATAAAACGTGTATCGTCTTGCCAGAGTATTATCGGTTAAACGCCGAGGCTTCCGGAAAAGGAACCTGGTCGGTGGTCGAGCGCAGCCAGCTGTCCAAGCTCCCTCCGCTGGATTTGTCCCCCGTCATTCCCCCTCAGTCCCAGCTGGTCGAGCCTTATGTGACGCCGACCGAGGCGGAGAGTTGCTGGAAAACTCCCGGTCCAGTGGCTGGGCCCTTCCGCGCCTATCCCGGCGATGGGAGCGAAGTGACCTACTTCTGGTATCGTTTCGCCGATCAACCGGCCATCCTGAATGCGGACTTGAGCGACGAGCAACGCGAGCAACTGCAACGCCGCGTCGAATTGCTGCACCGGCACTGGACCAAAGAACGCCAGTACCTGCCCCCGCCGCAGGTAGGGACATTAGCCGAGCTGGATCCGGCGTTGGTGGTCCTCCCACCGGCGGGGCTGGAAATCGGTTATGTTCCGATCGTCACTGAACAAGGGAAACGCCGGGCAGCTCCATAACAATGTTGCCCATCGCTCCTTAGGCAGCATCACTCACCGAGGGGCGGTGTCGACGGGGGACACGGCGTTCCGGGGAGTCGGGGAGACTCGGGATAGCCGAGGCGAACCCATCGAGATGGACGTCCAACTGAGGGAAGGCGATCGGGATCTGTCGGCGATCCAATTCTTTCTTCATGCAGTAGACCAAACGGTCGCGGGCCTCCCCCAGACCATCGGTCGCCACCCAGGCGGTCACCTTCCAATCGACGGTGGAAGCGCCGAAGCCAACCAGGGCCACCTGCGGCTGACGTTCGTCGAGTTGCACTAGGGAATCGCTAGCCGCGTTCATGGCCTGCCAAAGGGCTTCGCGGGTAGCATCCATGTCGGCCGAATACGCGATACCGATCGGAATCTCCAACCGGCGGACCGGATGGTAGGTCATGTTCTCGATGGTGTGACCAGAGATAGCGCTGTTGGGGATGATCAAACGGCGATTGTCGGGGGTGTCGACGATGGTGGTAAATAGATCGACTTCGGAAACACGACCGGTAACCCCACTGGCCATTACCATGTCGCCGACCTTGAAAGGGCGAAAGACCATCAGCAGGAAGCCTGACGCAAAGTTGGCGAGGGTCCCTTGGAAGGCCAGGCCGATGGCAAAGCCCATGGCCGCCAGCACGGCCGCAAAACTAGTCGCTTGGATCCCGAAATAATTCAGCACCAGTAGGACCGCGATACCGATCGTGCCGCGATAGACAAGCTTCTCCACGAAGCAGCCCAAGGTCCGATCTACCCGGCGATAGATCGGGGCCGCCAGCCACTTCGAGAGGTATTGGGCGGAGAGATAACAGATCGTCAACACGAGGACAGCCTTGGCTAGCGGAACAAGCAAAAGCCACAGCAGTCCGTGAAGGCCATCGAGCTCCCCGGCCCACAACTTCCTTCCCACCGAAACCCATGGCTCGACCATGACCATGATCTCCGGCAGGCCATCTGCAGCCTTTGCCTGTTCTTCCATGCTGTCCTCGTATCCCTTGCAAGTAACGAATGCCTGTGTCTGGTCGAGGTGTTATCCAATCGAAAGGCTGGCGGAAAGAGCAATCCGTTCGCCCGTCGGCAGGCGCCCTCTCGACTTATTGGAAATTGACTAATCCTGCTCGCAAGCCATTGGGGTTGCTAGCAAAAGCAACAGCGTTGGAGAAAGGACCCTTTGCGCTTGACCAAGGCTCAGTCTCAGACACCAAGGGCAACGGAAAGCTAGCCAGCAACGCGAGCTGCCACCTACCTGGAAAACCAGAGATTTTGCTCGCGGCGGCAGCCTTTCCAGGGAAAGAGGGCTGGCTATCGCTGAACGGCGAATCCCACCGCGCTGGAACCGTCACTGCGCTGATGCATGATCACCAAGATTTCATGGTGCTGAACTGCTCATCGACGTCGCGGCACCCTCGATCCGTCGGGCTGCGAGTTGGTGGCAATACCGCTCGAGTTCAGTATACCCATCCCCTCCGATCTCGGATGCATCCCGAACTTGGCTTGCGTCCAGTTGTTGGCTGCGTTCCCATTCATCCAGCAGGCCATCTCGATCCGCGTCCCGAATGCTTGGGCCTGGCTTCTCTAGCATCTCCCGGTCGGCCGCGAGACGATCGACGTAGCCTTGCTTGCCGGTCCCTTGCTGCGTCTCGCTCACCATCTGGCCACTGGTAGCATCGTGTGGCAGCGCACCTGCTTGTTGTAACACCCGAGCGTAGGCTACGGTGGGCGAATCCACATGCTTCAGGCTGAGCCTCGGCTCGGGTCCCTGATCCTCGACTGCAGGACCGGGTCGCATATCGGCCTCCCAGGAAAGGCAACCACGGATGATCCGCGCGTCGGGCCTTACCGGAACGGGATTCTTTCGGCGATCTGGCCCCAGCTTGAATAGGCAGTTGACGATAACCAGGCCGGGCCCCTCCGCGCCCCAGGTCTGCTGATTATTCGAGTAGTTATAAATGACGTTATTGACCGCCTCGACGTCGGAATTCGCATCCACCAGCGGGCAGCGTTTCGCCTGATGGGCATAGAGGCAGTGATGGATGGTGATGAGTTTCGAGTCGGAATGCAGCGACCCGTAGTTGTGCCATTGACCATTGTTTTCAAAGAAATCAGCGTGTGCCTCGGCCTTTCGCGAAGCATCGATGCCGCTCCACTGCACCGTCACATTTTCACTACGAACAGTATTGAAGGTCTCATCGCAGGCCCCGGCAAATGAGCAATGATCCACGATGACGTTCCTTGAATCACGGATCAACAAACCATCGGGATCGTTTTTGGTGTGAATACGCGTACCGCGCAATCGCAGAAAACGGATGATGATCTCTTCGCCCTGAATGTCGAAGCGACGGTAATTGTAGATCGCGACCCCATGCGGTGAGGTCTCCCCAGCAATCGTGACTTGGTCGTTCTCCGGCGTGATGCTAAAGGCAATCTCATCGTTGCAGTCGATCACGCCGCTAACATCGAAGACAATGGTCCGGGGCTCCTTGACCTCATTGATAGCCCACGACAGGCTTCCAGGGCCACGTTTTTTTAGCGTGGTAACTCTGACCACCCGCCCGCCACGGCCACCACGCGCGAAAGCCCCGTGCCCCTCAGCCCCAGGAAACGCCAAGGTCGGCGTCCAGGATTCAGCATCTGCGGCGCACACCCTCCCCAACGATAAAATCCACAGACCGACGAAGATGCCGCTGACTGGATGCGCCGTGATA
>JBILTQ010000001.1:0-62350 GCA_044371435.1 Pirellulaceae bacterium
GCAGGAGCATAGTAAGCACTACCGGTCTTCAACAACGACACAATCTCAGCCCCGCCGTCGCGGGTACGAGCTACGATGGCCTCCAAACGTTCGGGAGCCATGAGCTGGCTGATCGGAATGCCACCCACGCTGGTGCAGCTGGGAATCGGTACCATCGTATCGCCATGCCCACCCATCAACATCGCCGAAACATCTTCGACGCTGACCCCCAATTCCATGGCGATGAAGGTCCGGTAGCGAGCGGTATCGAGGACGCCAGCTTGTCCGATCACACGCTGGGGTGCGAAGCCGGTGACCTGGAAAGCCCTCTGCACCATCGCATCGAGCGGATTGCTGACAACGATCACTATGGCCTCCGGACTAGTCGCCTTCACCTGCTCGGACACCGAACTGACAATCCTGGCGTTGGTGTTCAGCAAATCATCGCGGCTCATCCCCGGCTTGCGGGCGATACCCGCGGTGATCACAACCACATCGCTGTTGGCGGTATCCGCGTAATCGTTGGTACCGGTGATCCGCGAGTCATAGCCCATGATCGGCGAAGCCTGCATCAAGTCCAAGGCTTTTCCCCGCGGCATATTTTCGACCTGCGGAACATCCAAGATCACGATATCCCCGAGTTCCGCGGCAGCACACCAGTGCGCACAGGTAGCTCCTACGTTACCAGCACCGATAATAGAAATCTTCGCGCGTCGCATTTGCCTGGCCTCTTGTGGGGTTCGATGGATGGATTACCCATGGAAGTATCGACAGCTTCGAATGGTCGTCAAGATGGTATGGCTCAAGCCTGACCAACCTCCATCGCCCCGAGTCGAGGGCGGCCCGTGGCTTCGGCTTCCCTCAGCTCTTCGATTTCCGGGATTTCTTGCCCAGCGACTGTAGTCGCCACAAGCCATAGAAGATGACCGCCGCCAGCAACCCGGCCATAGCGGCTTCGCGAACAAAGCTGCGTGTAGACGCGACCTTGGCCTCGACCAAGGGTCGCCAATCCGTGACAGCGACCAAAGGCCCAAGTTGCCGCAGGCCAGACGTACCCGCCGTCGGCTCCGCCTTGTCAGCCAAGGAACGTGTTTGGGCGGTCGAGTACGACCAGAGACGATAAAAGAAACCCTCCACTTCGACGGTGGAGTTCAAATACCATACCATCGGCTGGTTGGCCGCCGCGGGAGAAGTAACATCTGGCCTCGCTGCCGTCACCATCGCGGCGTTCGGTGACTCCGGCCGCAACCAATCGGGGAGTTGCTTGCTTACCAAGGTGATGGGAAATTCCCCTTGAAAGTCGAGGTTAGTGGCCCCATCGTCGGATCGCAGACGAATAACCTGCCCATCCAAACGAACCAACCCATCGACTTCATAGTAGTCTTTTCCCTCGAGTTGCTCTTGTGCCCACTCTTCAGCGACCAGAATGCGAGTCGCCCGCACCAGCTGCACGCGAGCTTGCATCGTCCGCAAAGTGTGCTGGGGATCCTCGGACAAGCAATCCATGGCTGTCAGGCTGGCTGGCCGAGGTCGCTGGGGATCTTCCACCGATGCCGCCTCGACACGCGGCGCTGCCACCAATAAACGATAAAAAGCCCCGGCCTCGACCGCCGTGAAAGGCTTCTTGCGAAGCGCCGTGATCCGATCGAGTTCACCCAGGTCATACCCTACCGCGGCCAAGTCGACCCAATCCTGTTCCAAACTCGGTTCGAGCATCTGCTGCCAGGACCCCCGCGCATCCCCCTCCGCTAGCTCCGCCAAAACAGACACCTCCCCCCCGAGGACCACCGGCGGCTCCTGGCTGGCCGCAGCGGTGGGGGGAGCAACCGCGGGCTCCCCCGCTGGCGACCATGTCCAACGTACCCGAGGAGCCAACCAGATCCTTGGGGTGACTTCTTCATCGGTCAACAACCGCAGTCCATCCAAGGCGACGGGTTGACAGATCGCTTCCGCCCGCAGCCAGGCCGAGGGGACGCTCGGCACAAAAGCTACCGCCGAGAGAGGATCCCGAGGATGCCTCGACAGGTGGATTCGATAGATCGTGGTTGGCCGGCCTTCGGCATCCGGAACTTTTTCCAATCGCAACAGGTCGATCCGGCGAACCCAACCTCGAAAACTTTCCAAGCGCGCCGGACCAAGCCTTGGCTTCGCCGCCAGAACCGCATGCAGTGGACGCTCGAGACGAGCAAGCTGATAGAGGATCTGCCCCAACTCGGTGAAGGCGTCGAGGTTCGCAGCCACACTCCGCTCCTCCAGCCAACCGCGGCGCGTAGCCGCATCGTTGAGCTCTTCAAGATTGCTCTCCAGAATCTCCCTCAGCAACCGCAGACTCTCTTGGATTTCTCCCGGTTCCTGCCAGCGCAGCGACGGTTGAGCCGGTGCGACGGGCGACAATAGCCGAACCGGTCGTGACTCCAGTTCGCTGAGCCACTGGGCCTCGAAGGTAATCAGCAACGGGGCAACATCGACCCCGCGCCGCGATGGATAAGCCAAACGCTTGATCAGCAGGCCCGTGACTTCCACCAGCGGCGCATCCTCGGCGACCACGAGCTGGGAGCCACCCCTTTCAGCAGTTGGCCCGGTCGTCCCCCCATCCGACTGAACTCTCGGCCAATTCCCCGTCGGCGGGGCCGAGGACAAGTGATAGATGCAAACCGGTTGCGCGTGAAAGCCTTCCGGCCGCAACCAAATCACCTGGTAACCCAAGGCCTCGGATACAACGCTATCGCTTTTCGATGGTTCCGGCGTAGTCACCGGTACCCCGCGAAAGCGCACGACCTCCCAACGCAACTCCTCGGTCTGCTTGATCAGCGAGGTGGTATCCACCAACTGCCCCCAACGCAGCCGAGGTGCTGAAGGCTCGGTGGGTTGATGATCCCGAAGCCAGCGTTGACAGGCGACAGCCCGCTGCAAGGTACGAAATAGGGCGACCCGCTCGCTGGGCCGCCATGGCTCGGCATCCCGGATAACGCCGAGCAGGCTTCGATCGAGGGCTAAACGGTATGCCGCGAGCATCTCAGGATCCAAAGCAGCGCTGGCCGGCGAAACTCCCTGACGCAACAGGGATGCCCAGGCTAACCACTGCTGTACGAAGGCTAACCCATCGCGGCTTTCCGACGCTGCATGCTCGCCCTGTTCCTGGGGTGAGGTAGCCCATTCGCGATAGACCCCTTGCCATTGTTCAATCCTCGGTGTCGCGGCGTCCAGCCAAGCCAGCACGGAAGCCGGAGGAACAGCCACCGACTCCGGCGAAGCTTCGGAACCCTTGTCCTCTGGAAAAAACTCCCGGTTGGCCAGCTCGTTCAGGACCGCTACCGGTGTCGTCTTGAGTAAATGCACCCACATCGCCAACCAGGGACGGCCTGACTCCAGCCCGGGATCGCTCGACAAGCCGGGCGGGAGAACCGCCTCGGCCCCTGCTGACGACTCCCCACCTTGGCTTCCCCGCATCGACGGTGTGTCGGGGGTGGGTATCGATTCCCGTGCGGTGGCCAGCGAAAGATCCGACGGTTGCCGAGCGGACGGGCTGAGACCAATCGCCTCGAACGCTGGCTGGTATCGCTTGGGATCCGACAACTGCCGCATGCAGACGATGACCAAGCCAAGCAACAAACCCAGCCCCAGCAGCTTGCGCATCGGTGAACTCTCGTGCTGGGCACGCCCCAGCCGAAGCCGATGTGCGTCGCGCGAATACCATCGATCATGGGATAATCTCATGGCCAGTCCTCCTCCTCGCAGCAGGATCCAGGATCGATACCGATTTCCTCGGCAATCACTGAGTACATAAAATGATGGGGCTTGCTTGTTCGAGAACAAGGCTGGGTTTAGGCTATGATTTGGATTATGGCAGATTTTTATCCGAGCTCGTCGAATTTTGAGTAATCCCCCCACCATGCCTGGCATGCAATCCTCATTCCGTCGCGGGCGGTTCTCTCTAGGAATTTTGCTCGTCCTGGCCGGTAGTCTGAGCCGGCCCGTTGGCAGCGCTGAGCCGGCCCGAGAGTTTCTCGAGCGACTCCGCGAAGAAGGCATGTTCGACTTGGCCACGCGCTATCTCGAGATCTATGACGCCAACAACTGGCTGCCGGCTTCGATGAAGCCCGATGTCAAGCTGGAGCGATTGATGATCATGCAGGATGCCCTGGCTGCTTCCCGCACCAGCAAGGAATTAGACGCTCGCTTGGCCGCACTCGAGAGCGGCTTCAAGGATTTCTATGATTCGTCCAAAGGCCATCCGCGGCGATCTGAAGCCGGCCTGCGCTTAGGAAGTATGTCGATGGATCGTGGTCAACGCCAACTCAAGAAACTGGCGGACCTTTCCGACAAACAGGCTGCGGACGCTGCCAGGAAGGCCGCTCAGCAGGCCTTCCAGCAAGCCGAAGCTATTTTTAAAAGCACCCAGGACGATCTGGCTGAAATCATCAAACAAATGGCCGGGGCCAAGGTCGCCGCCGACGATCTGGCGAAAATCGCCCTGCGGAAGCAGTATCAAGGCGAATATCGCCAAGCTCAGATCCTCCAGGGTTTGTCGCTCAAGCTGTTGGCTACCAGCTATCCTGAAAATTCCAACGAATACAAGGCTGGGCTGCAACAAGCCGAGGAAAAACTCAAGGAGGTCATCAACAAGGCTACCTCATCCGCGGAAATCGGTGCCAAGACACTTAGCCGTCTCTATCGTGGCGATGTGCTGGCGTTGCAAGGCAAAGCCGCTGAAGCCTTGGAGAGTTACATCCCGGTCGCCGACCTCGATCAGGATGGGATCTTTCGTCTTTGGCGAGTCCAAGCCACCGCCGCCATGGTCCGCTTGCTGGGTTCCACGGCCGGTGGCAATAAGTTCGATGAGGCGATCAAGCGCGGGCAGGACCTGTTGAAAGTTATCTCGAAAAATGAGCAAGCCAACCCAGAGTGGCTGGATCTGCAATTAGCAGTCGCCCAGGCAAGGTTGACCTACAGCCAAGAGCTGGCAAAGAAAAAAGGCAATGAAACGCAAAGCAAAGGCGAGCGGCGCGAAGCTCGCGAGTTGCTGCAGAATATTGCGCGGCGGCCGGGCGATCATCAAGCCTCTGCTAAAAAACTGTTGTCGGAACTCGGCATCGAAGTCGCCGATCCTGGTGAATCGCGGATACCTCAAGCCAAGACTTTTGCCGAAGCCTTCAGCGAAGCCAAGATTCGCATCGATCGCGCCGAAAGCTCCCAGTTATCTAGGGAATTGCTGAATACTCGCTTGGCCGAAGCCGCGGAAGCGGAGAAACCGCCAATCGAGGCCGAGTTGAAATCGATCGAAGAAAATGCCAACCGCGATCGGCAACAAGCGTTGGCCTTGCTGCAACGTAGTTTTCAGCTCTTCCGCGACGGCGATTCGCGCGAAGACTTGCTCAACGCTCGTTTCTATGTGGCTTACCTGTACATCCGGCAAAACCATTTTTGGGAATCGGCCGCGGCTTCGGACTTTGTCGCCCGCAGCGGGCCCGGTACCGATCTCGGCTTGAAGGCCTGCGGTTTTGCCCTGTTCAGCTTTCGCAAGTTGATCGAGGGTCTGCCGGCCGAAGGTCAAACCGGGGTGATGCATTCGCTGGAGTCGCTGGCCAAGTACATGATTGCCACTTGGCCCGAGGCTGAAGAAACACAGCAAGCTACGTTGACGCTGCTGCAAAATGCCCTGCAGCAACAACAGTGGGATGATGCCGAACGCTACCTGACGTTGCTCCCCCGGGCTGCCGACCAGTCCAATGCTACCCGCCGCGACCTGGGTTACGTCCTGTGGATCCAGTATTTGCTCAGCCAGGATGCCGAACGGAAGGCCGGCAACAACCAAGCTACTGGCGACCTGCAATTGCGAGATCGCGCTGAGCGGTTGCTCCATGAAGGCTGGGAATCCCTCGACGTGACCGGACTCAATCAACGGGCAGTCGAAGCGGCAGCGGCCTTGGCCTCGCTTTACCTCCGCACCGATCGACGCCAGGAAGCCGAAAGCATCCTCAACCAGGAGAAGGTGGGGCCATTGGCGGTCATCCAGTCCGGCGCTGTCCAGGATCCAGCCGTGAAGTTGGAGGTCCTGCGGCTAAGCCTTCAAGCCAAGGTCATGGGGGCGAGTGCTGGCGAATCGACGCTGGATCCGAACGAAGTCGAGAAAATCGTCAAGTCGATGCAGGCGACAGCCCAGGGGAACGAGAAGTTACTCACCAATACCTTGCTCGCCCTGGCTAAAGACTTGCGAGAGCAACTGGACCGGGTAGAAAGCCCGGCAGATCAAGCAAAGCTGGCAGGTGGTATTCGGGTACTTCTAACGCAACTGGCCGAAGTCTCCGATAACGCCGGAATTCTCGATTGGGCTGGTACCACCCTGTGGCAGTTGGCCAACGGGCTGGCGACCAAACCCGGCAACAACAACATGGCGGTGCAGTTGAATCAAGGTGCCGCCAAAGTCTTTGAGAAAATCCTGGCGAAAAATCAAGCTGACCCCAGTTATCTCGATGCCATCGAGCGCAAGCCCGATGATATTCTCATCAAACAAGCCCTGGCCCTCCGCGGCCAAGAGTCGTTCGAGGAAGCAACTACCATCTTCGTGCAGCTGCTGTCGAAAAATAACAGCCAACTGACTGCTCAGGTGGAAGCGGCCCGCACCTTCCAGCAATGGTCGGAAAACAAGGATGTCGCCTTGCTCAAGAAGGCAGCCTATGGCGCCGAACCCGATACCAAACAGAAGAATATCGTGTGGGGCTGGGGGCAGATGTCAAAGATGCTCTCTTCCCAATTGGGGAACCGCCCGGACCTCCAGGGGATCTTTTTCGACGCCCGCCTTCAGCTGGCGACCTGCCGACGGCTGATCGCTATGAATTTGCCAGCTGGCCCCGAACGCCAGAAGGTATTGGAGCAAGCGATGGGTGATATCCGACAGACTTACTTTGCCTACCCCGAACTGGGTGGACCGGAACGGTTGAAGGAATTCGACCGGCTATTGAAAACCCTCCAGGCCGATCTCGGCAAGCCGGCCAACGGCCTCCAGGAGTTCAAGACAGAGCCAACCTCGTGAACTGGCCATTCCCATCGTCCTTTCCTCAAACCACCCGCGCGAATCTCATCGAACTACATTCTATGCGAGCTATCCTCACCGCCTTCGCCTGCCTTACGGTCGCCGCGAGCCTTTTTTCAGCCGCCACCTCCGCTCAGGAGGCCGACAAGCTTTACCCCGTTTCCGGAGCCGCCGTTACCGGGAGAATCGCCGAGATGACCCGTAACAATGTGGTGATGGACATCCGCGGGGTGAAGGAGAATTATCCGAGCAACGCCATCCAGCGTCTGGTCTACGAAGGCGAACCAGCCCAGCTGAGTCGAGCCAAGGAAGCGGTAGTCAATGAGCAATGGGAAGAGGCCTTGGATGCCTTGAAGAAGGTCGATTTCAAATCGATTAGCCGCGACGATATTAAAAGGGACTTCGAATACTATGTGGGTCTAGTCCAGGCTCGCTTGGCGATGTCAGGTCAGGGAGACCCGGTCGCGGCCGAAAACCGCTTGCTCAACTACATCAAATCAAGCCTACAGTCTTACCATTACTTCGAATGCTCAGAGGTGCTGGGTTTGCTGGCGGCCTCCGTCGGCGGCCATGATCGCGCGGTCAAGTATTTCGCAGCCCTAGCCGCCGCTCCTTATGCCGATGCCAAAATCAAAGCCCAATATCATCTGGGAAATTCCCAACTAGCGCTGACTAAGGTGGCCGAGGCGCGAACCGCCTTCGGCGAGGCTTTATCAGCAACCGCAGAGAATACTGTTGCCAAGCGGCTCCAGAAATTAGCCTCGATCGGCTTGCTACGTTGCGATACCGTCGACAACAAGCAGGCTGCCGCGATCGAGAAACTACGGCAAATGATAGCCGACAGCGATGCCACCGATAGTGAATTGTTCGCCCGTATCTACAATGCCCTCGGGGAAGCCCATCTGGCGGCCGGGCAAGAAGAGGAAGCGGTCCTTGCCTACTTGCACACCGATCTATTATTCACAAATGATGCCGACAGTCACGCGGAAGCCTTGTATCATTTGGTGCAGCTTTTCGGAAAAATCGATCCCCCCCGTGCCGCCGAAGCCAAGTCGAGGTTGAAGTCGACCTACGGCAACTCGGCCTGGGCCAAGAAAATCTGAGCCAGCTCGAAGAAATTTGTCTCTCTACCCTAATCCATTTGCCCATCGTTTCGGAGCCACAAGACCCATGCTTCATCCCTTCGCCCTGCCAACTTGCGGGCTTGATTGCCAAGCTGCTTCGTCGACCAGCCCCCTTCGATCGTGGCGGATGGTCTGGGTTTTCCTCCTGCTCCTGCCGCTGAGCCTGGCGGTCTTCACGGTCCCCACCTCGCTAGCCCAGGAACCCGCTGCCGCGGAAGCAGCGCCGGCGGTAAAGAGCGAATCGATGCTGCTCACTACCTGGAAAGCCCTCGGCTGGAAATATGCCCTGGCGTTCTTGATCATGTCCTTCCTGCTGGTGGCCGTGCTGGTGATGGTCATCCTGGCGGTCCGCAAAGACAGCTTCCTTCCGGCTGATCTGAGTCAAGGTGTGGAAGCCAGCCTCGCCGACAATAACCTGCAGGCGGCTGTTGAATTGGTCCGGTCGGACGAATCCTTCCTCGGGCAAGTGGTCTCGGCCGGCTTGTCGAAGCTTACCGTCGGTCGTGAGCAGGCGGTTGAAGCCATGCAACTGGTAGGCGAAAACGAAGCCATGAAGCTCGAGCACAAGCTGGGTTATCTGGCCTTGATCGGCAACATCGCTCCGATGGTGGGCCTGCTCGGTACGGTCGATGGGATGGTGGCCTCCTTCGGGGTGATTGCCAATAGCCAGCAGACCCCCAAGCCGGCTACCTTGGCTGAAGGGATTCAGACCGCTTTGTATACGACCCTGGTGGGGTTGATTATCGCCATCCCTGCCATCATTTGCTGCAATCTGCTGCGAAACCGGGTCCAACGACTCATCGCCGAAGCTGGTTCGGAAAGTGAAGCGATGCTCGACAAGTTCGAGACGTCCCTCAAACAGGGTACGGCTGGCTGATTCCCCACCCCCTCTGGTCATGCATTCCGCCGGATAGGAACGAGCTTCCATGAGAATCGGTAAGAGCCTGAACACCAAGCTAGTCGAAGGGGATATGACTAGCATGATCGACATGGTCTTTCAGTTGATCGCCTTCTTCATGGTGCTGATCAATTTTTCGCAAGATGATCAAAATGCCAAGATCAGCTTGCCGGAAAGCGAACTGGCCAAACCGGCTGAAGGTGCCCTGGAATTCCCCATCGTCATCCATCTCGACAAAGATGGCCGCTTGTATATGGGCGCAAATGAGGCCACTATCGATTCGGTCAAGCCGTTGCTCAACGTCGAAATCGCCCAGCTTACCGCTAACAACCGAAAAGCCGCTGATGCCAACGTCATCATTCGCGCGCATCGCGATGCGGCCGGGGGCAAAGTCCAGGACCTGATCGCCAAGTGTCAGGAAATCGGCCTGGAGAAATTCGCCCTCCGCGTCAAAGAAGAAGAACCTCGGTAGCTTCCCAAGAGTCACACGTTTGCTATGCGCATCAAAAACACCCCCAACACGGATATCCAATTGAACCTGACGTCGATGATCGATGTCGTGTTCTTGCTGCTGATCTTCTTCATCATGACCTTCAAGATCGCCGCTCAGGAAGGGGACTTCAGTGTCAAGATGCCGCTGCAGAATGCCGGTGGCCAACCGCTTGAACCCGATGCTGACCTCCCCATCAAGTTGCGATTGAAGGCTGATGCCAGCGGTAATCTGGCGGAAATCGTAGTCAATGACAACCAGTCCTTCGCCCAGGACTTCAATCGCTTGCGGGCATTCATCCTCCAGATGACCCCTGGAGGAACGACCGGACCGAGCGAAGATGAGGGTCCGGAAGTCGAACTCGATCTCGATTACCAGCTCCGTTATGAGTATGTCATTCGAGCGATCACCAGCGTTACTGGCCACCGGCAAGGCGATGAGATCATCCGCCTGGTCAACCGGCTCAAATTCGCCCCACCGCGTAAATTGTAAAGCATCCCCTAGTCTTGGGCATTCGAAGTCTTGGGCATTCGATCGATGGGGGCGGAACGCCCAAGCGATGGCGGATCTTTGCTCGATCTAGTCCACCCTTCACTGTGTTCGATCCTCCTTGAAGGATTACCGTCATGATCTTCGCCTTGAAGCTTCCGCTGGCGATGGTGTTGCTTGCTTGTCTAGCCGTTTTCACACCGGCCGCCCAGGAACCGCCGCGCGGCGCTCCATCGCCGAACGTGCTGATCTTTTACCTCGATGATATGGGATGGGGGCAACCGTCCTGTTACGGTGGTCGCCTCGTCCCGACCCCTGCCATGGATACCCTCGCGGCCCATGGCGTTCGCTTCACCGAAGGCTACTCTTCGGGCTGCATCTGCTCGCCAGGTCGAGTTGGCCTAATGACCGGGCGCTATCAGGCCCGTTCCGGTCACGACGCCAACGCCACCGGCCCAGGGCGTGAATTGGTGCTCAGCGAAAAAATCATGCCCCAGTATTTCAAGGAAGCCGGCTATGCCACCGGCATCATCGGCAAATGGCATCTCGGGATGACCGCTCCCGAATATTTCCCCGCGGCCCGCGGTTTCGATATCGCCTTAGGAACAGTCGGCAACCTCGGCGAAGGTAAAGGGCCTGCCTTCTATCGCGGCGCGGAGCTTGCCAATGATTTCCCGGGTGCGCCGATTACTTCCCCGCGCTACGCTGCCGAAGCTTGCCGCTTCCTCGAAGACCATCAGCAGCATCCTTTCCTGCTGTACCTCTCATTCAACGCTGTGCATTCACCGGTCGTCGCTTCCCCAAAGTGGCTCAGCCGTTTTGCCGAGCTCCCGGAACGAGAACAGGCTTATGCCGCCTTAGTGGCCGAAGCCGATGAAGCGATCGGAACGGTCATGGACAAGCTGCGGGACTTGCATCTCGAAGAGAATACCTTGGTCTTCTGTATTTCCGATAATGGCGGGGCTTCGCCACTCGCAGAACAACTCGGCTTGCGCGGCCGCAAATGGACCGTCTGGGAGGGAGGTATTCGCGTGACCTGGATGGTACAGTGGAAGGGACACTTCCCACCCGGACGAATTGCCCACGAGCCGGTGATTCAGCTGGATGTCTTACCGACGATCCTCAAAGCGTGTGCCCCGGGTTCGTCGATACCCCAGGCATTGGATGGAGTGAACCTGCTCCCGCTCCTCGAAGGTAAGACCACTCAGGTCGACCGCCAGGCGTTATTCTTCCGTTTCGGGGTGCAGTACGCGATCCGTCAACGCGACTGGAAATTGGTGAAAGCTTCCCAGGCGATGCAGCCGATGCTGGTGAATCTCTCCCAGGATCCCAGCGAGACCACCGACCTGTCGACGTCCTATCCGGAAAAGACCGCCGAACTCCAGCGGCTGTGGGACCGATGGAACTCCGAGATGCTTCCGCCGCGCTGGGAAGATCGTCGCTGGAACGATGGCAACCTATCCCCTCCAGCCGAACGGAAGAAAGCCAAGCGACGCCAAGCAGCAAAACGAAAATAGCCGTCTGGCCAGACCGACGACAAAACGCGACGAGCCAAGGCCGGGTCTTGCCTGTCTCCAGCCGAGCCCCCATCTAGGCCACGAATTCAACTGCTTCCAAAACCTGAGCGGTGGCTTGGGATTTGTTCAAGACGTAAAAGTGAATCCCGGGAACTCCTCCTTCCAGCAATTCCCGGACTTGTTGCTGGGCGAATTCCACCCCGACATCAAACTGCCACGACGGATCCTCGCTCTGACCAAGCTTGGTGATGAACTCGTCGGGCAGTGAGGCTTTGCACATGGAAGCGATCCGCTTGATCTGACCAAGATTGGTCACCGGCATCACTCCCGGCACGATCGGAATACGGATCCCGGCCTTGTCGCAGGCCTCTCGGAAGCGAAAAAAGTCAGCATTCTCATAGAAAAGCTGGGTGACAATCACGTCAGCCCCGCAGTCTACCTTCCGCTTGAGGTTAGCCAAATCAATCTCAAAGCTGGGAGCCTCCTGGTGGGTTTCAGGGTATCCGGCGACCGCGATACCAAAGCCCGGAAATTCGCTGCGAATCAACGTCACCAACTCGTTGGCATACCGCAAGCCTCCTGCGACCTGACGAAACTCGGTTTCGCCCTTCGGTGGATCCCCGCGCAGAGCGACGATGAAGTCAACGCCTTGAGCTTCCGCGTTCGCCAAATAGGCGCGCAGCTGGTCGGTCGTGGAGCCAACACAGGTCAGGTGGCTGGCGACCGGCCGCCCGGTCTGCTCCTTGACGGCCATGGCGACCTGCATCGTCCGCTGCTGGGTCGACCCGCCAGCTCCGTAGGTGCAAGTAAAAAAATCGGGGGAAAATCGGCATAAATCCTCGACGGTCGCCAGCAACGGGGCGATCCCATCTTCCGACTTGGGCGGAAAAAGCTCAAAAGATAACCCGCGCCGTGAACCATCGAAGAATCGTGATAAACTCATAGGAACCCTTGGTGATGGACTGGTCGTCGCCAGCAAAAAACAGCCACCCGCGCAATCCTAACCCGCGGAAAATTAGTCTCGACAACGATTATAGTCTCCATTTTCTACGGAATGAATCCACCCATGGCCGAACCCCTATTACGCCCGTTGGACGGGATCCGCGTCCTGTCTTTCGTCGAGGACATCTACGAAGATCTTGAACTCTGGTATCCCAAGCTGCGGCTGATCGAGGCCGGGGCCGTGTGCGTGGTGGCGGGCCCGGAAGCCGATCGCCAATACCTTGGGAAACATGGTTATCCCTGCCTTTCCGAGGCCCGGATTGCCGACTGCCGTGAGCCCGACTTCGATGGCCTGTTACTTCCCGGCGGTTTCATGCCGGACAAGCTGCGGCGAGCCCCCCAGGTAAAGCAGTTAATCCAAGCGTTTTCTGCCGCTGAGAAATGCGTGGCGGCCATTTGCCATGGGGGATGGATGGCTATCTCGGCCGGAGTCTATCGCGGCGTTAAGGTCACCGGTTCCTTGGGTATCAAAGATGATCTTGAGAACGCAGGGGCGATTTGGGTCGATGCGCCGGTGGTCGTCGATCGGCATTTCGTGTCGAGCCGCAAACCCGACGACTTGCCGTTTTTCGCCGAGGCGATGATCCGGGTGATTTCGCAACAGTCGAAAAAGTAGGTTGATCATGAATCGTTATTGCCCCTGCGTTTTCCGACTGATGATGGTGATGGTCGTGGCCGGCGCAACGGAAGCGGCAGCCGTGGAGAATCAGCCGCCGCTTTACGATACCCAAGCCCTCGACCAACCGCGGACCGCGCCCGAAGAGACCGCTTCTACCGCCCGCCGTCCGCCGGGCTTTCAGCTGCAAGTGGCCGCCAAAGACCCGGATGTGCAACAACCCATCGGGATGTGCTGGGATGGCCGTGGACGCCTGTGGATCGCCGAGAACTACACCTACGCTGAAAAAGAACGGAACTTCGACGAGCAGCTCAACGATCGGATCATCATTCTCGAAGATATCGATCACGACGGCATCTTCGATAAGCGGAAGGTGTTTTTCGACCGCTTGAAAAAGCTGACCAGCATAGAGATCGGGCACGGTGGCGTATGGGCCATGGCTCCACCGCATCTACTCTTCTTGCCCGACAAGGATCGCGATGATCTCCTCGATGGCCCGCCGCAAGTCATCTTGGATGGCTTTGAGCATCAAGCTATCCGCCACAATCTAGCCAATGGCTTGCGATGGGGTCCTGATGGCTGGCTTTATGGCCGTCATGGTATTCAAGCCATCTCCTCGGTCGGTGTGCCCGGATCCTCGGAACTCGACCGCCTCAAACTTTCCTGCGGGATTTGGCGATGGCACCCCCTTCGTCACCACCTTGAAATCGTCTGCGAAGGGACCACCAATCCTTGGGGACATGATTGGGACCAGCATGGTCAGCTGTTTTTTATCAATACTGTCATCGGTCACCTATGGCATGCCATTCCTGGTGCTCACCTGCAGCGGATGTATGGCGAAGATAGTGACTCGCGGGTCTATGAACTCTTGCCGCAGATTGCGGATCACTTCCATTTTGATAACGGCCATGAAAACTGGACCGCAATCCGTAAGTTAGGGGTCACTCCGGGTACTGACCGGGCGGGGGGAGGCCATGCCCATAGTGGGATGATGATCTACCAAGGCCAGCAATGGCCGGAGGCTTACCGCGGCAAGCTTTTTACCCTGAATTATCATGGCCGCCGGCTCAACGTCGATCGCCTGGACCGCGTTGGTGCCGGTTATGTTGGTCGTCACGAACCCGACCTGATTCACTTTCCTGATTTGTGGTTCCGCGGGATCGAGCTTACCACTGGCCCCGATGGAAGTGTCTATGTTCTGGATTGGTCGGATATCGGCGAGTGTCATGACAACGATGGAATCCATCGGCATAGTGGAGTTGTCTATCGTATCAGCTATGGGCAGACCCCTCCTCCATCCGTGGCTATCGATCTCTACCGCCAGTCGGAATCGCAATTATTGCCTCAGATCCATTCCCCCAACGCATGGATCGCTCGCCAGGCCCGCTTGCTGCTCGCCGAACGAGCCAGCCGTGGTGCAATCAGCGAAGATACTATCCACTCCTTGACGAACCAGTTACAGGCAGCCCTCGACCCATTGCAGCGACTGGCAGCCATGTGGACCCTAGCCCACTGCCAGAAGCTTGACCAGACAATCCTGAATGAAGCCTTGAACGATCCTCACGAACATGTGCGCATCCAAGCTATTCAACTACTGGCAGACCCCACCTATTTCCCCGACGACATCACGCCCGCCCTGGCCAGTGTGATGGCTGAGGAGCCATCCGACCTGGTAGCCCTTCATGTGGCTAGCGCTCTGCAGCGCGTCCATGGAAGCCGCTGGTGGGAAATTATGGCCCAACTCACCCGGCGACGGCACCTGGCCAACGATCGGGATTACCCGCTGCTGCTCTGGTATGCCTTGCGAAAACCCTTGATGGTCGAGCCCGAGGCTGGGCTGGGCTTGCTCCGAGAACTCGATCGAAAGTCGCCGGAGTCCTCCTCAGGTGGTAGCCGGCCACTTCCGTTTGCTGACAAGCTGGTGCGGTTTGCCGCCCGGCAATGGGCGAGCCAATTGCCGCGAGATCCTCAGCCGGTCAATCAACTGCTAAGGCTGGCCTCGACCGCTTCGCCTCTTTTCCAACACGAGGTTCTCCGCGGCCTGGACCTGGGATTGCTTGGTCGGTCTAAGGTTGCGGCGCCAGCCAATTGGTCTCTCTTTGCCGAGAGCCTCTCCGGACAAGCACCCGCCGAAGCACAAGAACTCAGTTTGAGGTTAGGTACACTGTTCGGCGATGGCGTCGCAGCGGAGGGCTTAGCCGCAATCGTCGCGGACAAGCAAGCCTCGGCGGAGGCGCGGACCGTGGCCCTGCAGGCGATGGCCGAAAACCGGCTACCCGCTACCAAGAAACTGGCGTATTCCTTGATCAATGATCGCTTCCTCGGCCCAACAGCCATCACCTCCCTTTTGGCAGTCAGCGAGGTGGAGGATGCTCGGGAATTGCTGGAACTGCTCGCGAAACAACAACTATCCCCTGCCGCCAGGCATGCCTTGCTTCAAGCCCTGCCTAATCATCGCGAATATCTTCCCTTGTTTTTTGAGGCTGTCGCCGATGGCACCATCCCGAAGCTGGAAGTCGAAGCCGCTACCTTGCGACAATTAAGATTGCTCGATGATCCTAGCGTAAATCAACGCCTGGAAGAGCTCTGGCCAAGCTTACCTCTGCTCAATCGCCATCAAGTCCAGCGTATTCAGGAACTCGAAACCAAACTGAGTCCCGAGGTTCTAGCCAAGGCCCAGCTTGGCAAAGGTCGTACGACCTGGAACAAGCTCTGCGCATCTTGCCACCGACTTTATGGTCAAGGCGGTACGATCGGTCCGGAACTGACCGGAGCGCAGCGTTCCAACCTTAGATATTTGACGGAAAATATTCTCGATCCAAGTGGCTCGGTGGCAGCCAACTACCGAGTCAGCCTGTTCCTCCAACGCGATGGTACTTTGCTGAGCGGCGTGGTCGTCGGCGAAGATGAAACCACCTTCAGCGTGCAAACCGTCAAGGAAAAAGTCGTCATCGACAAGGGGATGATCGAGGAACGCAAGGATTCGACGCAATCACTCATGCCCGAAGGCTTACTCGATGCCCTGACGGACGAAGAACGTCGGGATCTGATCGGATACCTGATGGCCAGCCGCCAGGTCGCCGCCGACTGATATTTTTTTCGAACTCGACTCGATGCATGGAGCATACCCGCCAGCGACTGGCCGACAGCACCTCGATGATGAACGCTTTGGGATGGACGCTGGCCCTGATATTTTCGCTAGAAGGCCGTCGCGGTGAGTTGTGCCTGGATAGGATCCTCACTCTCCTGCCGAGACCCCCGCGATGTCGACAGCGTATTCGCGGGGTCCCGCCATGAACGATCCGCCATGAGAAGGTCCCGTCATTCAGCCTACCCCGCGCTCTCCAACCTCGGCCGCCGCTTGCCCAGTCGCTTGATGCCCAGCAGCCGATGAGTCAACTCGAAACGCGGCATGTCTCCTCCATTCTCTCAGCTCCTCCTTCCTCGATGTGTTTATGAACTACCTTGAGCTAAAAACCCGGCTTGAAGAAATACCCTTCTGGTACCATCGGATTCAACTGCCGCACGGTTTGCAAACCTCTGGCATCAATCCCCTGAACGTCGAAGCTTACCAGATCCCGGAGGATCTAGCCGGCAAACGTGTGCTCGATGTCGGTGCCTGGGATGGATTCTGGACTTTCGCGGCGCTCCAACGCGGCGCGGCGGAGGTAGTTGCCATCGACGATTTCTCCGACTTCCTCGGCCAGTCCGCCTTGGAACGACGGAGGAACTGGAAAAGCTTTGACCTTTGCCGCGAAGCCCTGGGCTATGACCAACAGCGCTGTCAGCGGTATGAGCTATCCATCTACGATCTCGATCCGAAAAAACTCGGTGGCACCTTCGATATCGTCTTCTTCTTCGGGACCCTCTATCACCTACGTCATCCCCTGCTGGGACTGGATCGCCTCAGTTCTGTCTGCCACGGCGAAATCTTCGTTGAATCGCAGATTTGCGACGACTACAGTGCCTATCGCGGTCTCGGCCAAGGCTATCCGGGGCGACAGATGGTCGCCGAGTTCTTTCCTACCCAGGAGTTGGCCGACAATCCCACCAACTGGTGGTCACCCAATCTTTATTGCTTGGCCGGCTGGCTCTATGCCGCCGGGTTTTCTCGAGACATTCGCGTCTGGAAACTGCTCGACCAACCCTCTCATCTCGGTCATTGCCGCGGTTTTGCGCATGCCGCGAAACCTATGTTTACCGGCGGCTAACTTGCCGTTAGCGCTCCGGTTTTGGGGTTGTATTTCCAACGGCTCCTGACCAAGCTTATCGCACGCCGTACATGACAACTCCGCTGTTTGGTTGGTCGCCGATGATGAGTTCCACCGCGCCGCAAAAAATCGAGGTCGATCTCGCGGTCGAGTTGGGCCGATTGCGATTGCCCAACCCTATCCTCACCGCCTCCGGCACCTTCGGTTATGCTCGCGAGATGGCTGGAATTGTCGACTTGCAACGGTTGGGCGGGATCTTGCCGAAGACGATCACTCGCGACCCTCGACCAGGAAATCCACCCTGGCGGACCGTTGAAACCACGGCCGGGCTGCTGAACGCTATCGGGCTGGACAATGATGGGATCGACTATTTCCTAACACACCACTGGCCTTACCTACAGAAACTAGGAACGTCGATCATTGTTAGTATCGCCGGTAAGTCCTGCGAAGATTTCCTTTACCTCGCCGAACGGATGAACGAAGCCCAAGGCGTAGCCGCTCTGGAACTGAATATTTCCTGTCCCAACGTCGCTGGTGGCATCGATTTTGGTAGCGATCCTCAGCTGTGCTACCGGGTCGTGAACGGTATTCGTCGTATCAGCCGTTTCCCGATCCTAACCAAGCTCACACCGAACGTCACCTCGATTGCCACCATCGCTCAAGCGGCGGCTGAAGCTGGCACCGATGCCGTGAGTTGCATCAATACGGTTTTAGGGATGGCGATCGACTGGCGGCGTCGACGTCCGATCCTCGCCAACAAATTCGGTGGGCTGAGCGGCCCGGCGATTAAGCCGATCGCCCTTCGTTGTGTGTATCAAATCGCTTCGCAGGTTCAAATCCCCATCATCGGTATCGGTGGTATTTCCACCATCGACGATGTCATGGAATTTGCCGCCGCCGGAGCCTCGGCAATCCAAGTCGGAACGGCGAATTATTTCGATCCGACGATAAGCCAAAGATTAATCGCTGAGCTTCCGGAAGCTGTTAGTTCCCTCGGGCTCCATGCTTTCCGCGAAGCCGTTGCCACGGTCCACGACATCGCATGAACGGACTGGATTGAAGTGGCTACGGAGCCTTCGCCGACCGCCTGCAGGATACCACCACCTTCAGCCGCCGGTCATCTCGATCGCTCCCGCATCCTATCGCCCCTTATTCCCGAGGAATGCTCAGGCTCGGCGTTGGATTGCCGCGCGATTGACGATATCCTAAGGGGCGATGGTCGCGATGCGATCCCGTGGAGCCGGGCGGGCAATCCTGCGCACCCAGGCAACCGCCGCTGAGGGTATAGCCTTCAGGCTTTGGGGGATCATCCCCCAAAGCGAGCATGCCATCCCAAAGGCGGCTTGGCGATCCCGATGGCCCACCATAATCTAGGAGGTTGGGACTTTATTCCCAACTGACAGCAACGCTCCATCGGCTTAACCTTTAGCATCGTGATCACCACACCCAGGCCGTGACTACCAGTCTCGGCGGGAATTTCGCTCCATTCATACAACATCCTACAGGCTTGCAACTCAGCCCCACTTATGCGCGTACTATCAGGAATTCAACCGACTGGACGGTTTCATTGGGGAAACTACTTTGGAGCGATCCGCCAGTACATCCAGTTACAACATGAGCATGACGGTTATTACTTCATCGCCGATTTACATGCGCTGAACACTGTGCGCGATGCCGCTAGCTTGCGTGACCATGTCTTGGACGCGGCAATCGACCTCTTGGCTTTAGGACTTGATCCGAAGAAAGCCACCCTTTTCGTCCAATCGGAGGTACCCGAGGTTTGTCAGCTTTGCTGGTTATTGATGACTGGAACCCCGATGGGCCTGCTTGAACGTTGTCATGCGTACAAAGATAAAAAGGCCAAAGGGCTCAATGCAAGCGCGGGTTTATTTACTTATCCGGTATTGATGGCTGCTGATATCCTCGCCTACGACGCCAATTGGGTACCCGTCGGTGAGGATCAATTGCAGCATATCGAGGTTTGCCGCGATCTCGCCCGTAGTTTCAATGCGCACTACGGTGAAGTTTTCATGATTCCCGAGGGGAAAATTGTCGAAGGGGCTGCCAAAGTACCGGGGATCGATGGCGAGAAGATGAGCAAAAGCTACGACAATACCTTGGCTATTTTCGAAGATCCGAAGGCTCAGCGAAAGAAGATCATGCGGATTGCGACCGATTCTCGCCCCATGGACCAGCCCAAAGAACCAGAGGGTGATACGCTCTTTGACCTGCTCAAGCTGGTCGGTACACCGACCGAGGTCGATGAAGTAGCCGCTATCTATCGGCGCGGGCAGTTTGGTTACGGCGATATCAAGAAGCGGCTGGCGGATGCGTCAGAGCGTTATTTTGCCGAAGCTCGTGATCGCCGAGCGGCCCTCGAGCAGAACTCGGAATTCGTCCTGCAGGTGTTAGCCGAAGGGGCTGACCGGGCGCGACAGGTAGCCGCCAAAGTCTTGTATCGGGCACAGCAAGCCTGCGGAACGTTGCGAGCGGCCAGCTCATGAGCCAATCATCTCCAACCGGACAGATCATCAGCCTGGGCACCGATATCATCGAATGTGTTCGGATTGCCCAGATGATCGAGAAACACGGGGAAGTGTTCCTTCAACGCGTCTTTACGCAGCGTGAGATCGCCTATTGCTCCTCGCGCCGCTCGGCGAATCAACATTACGCTGGGCGGTGGGCAGCCAAGGAAGCGGCCCTCAAGGCCTTGGGCACCGGTTGGGCCAAAGGCATCCACTGGACCGATGTGGAAGTACGGAATGAAGTCAGCGGTAAACCGACGCTTATCTTGGCTAACCGCGCCGAGGAAGTAGCCATGTCTTTGGGCATTCGCCAGATGCTGATCAGCATTTCCCACTGCCGGAACTATGCCATTGCTTTTGTGACAGCTACTGGATGATATGAACCCCGTTTTGCGAGAGTCGGCAAGGCCATACCGTGCTTGCCATGTGTGTGGTACGATCCAGCGGTTACCGCCGGCGGCGACGGGTCGCTGGCGATGTTCCCAGTGCCATTCATCGATGACGCTTCCTCTCTCCCGTGCGTGGGTCGCCTCGCGGACGATGGCCGCGGCCTTCGGGGCACTGATCCTCTACCTGCCGGCCATCATGCTACCAATCCTTACTGTCGAGCAGCTCGGCCAAAGGCATCGCTCCAGCTTGCTCAGCGGCAGTCTTGAATTGCTGCATCAAGGGCATTTTTTCATCGGTACGGTTGTTTTTCTATTCTCGATCGTCCTGCCGCTACTCAAGATCCTTGCCTTATTGGAACTAAGCTGGTTCGGACTATTGCAGCGCCGCCACCAGGCCCTGCTTTATCGTGCCATGGAACTGACGGCGCGCTGGAGTATGCTCGATGTCATGCTGCTCGCCCTGCTGGTAATGCTGGTGAAGCTCGGTGGTCTCGTCGAGTTTCATCTTGGTCCGGCGGTCTTTGCTTTTGTGGGGTGCGTGGGCATGAACCTGCTCGCTTCACTCCGCTTTGACCCTCATAGTATCTGGGAGTGAACGGATGACCGAGTCGACCGATGCTTTGGCGAACTCCAACATCCCGGATTTTCCCGATGCCATCCCCGAGGTCGCCGAGCACCGTCGGACCGAGAGCGGGTGGTTGGGTATAGCTTGGAATGCCTGGTGGTTGACGCTCCTTTGTGTCGCCCTAGCCGTGTCGCTGGTCGGCTGGTCGTGGTGGCTGCAAGGTCCTCGGATTACCGTCCGTTTCCGCGACGGCCATGGTTTGAAAGCCGAAAACCGCTTGCTACATCGCGGCATCGAAGTGGGCCTCATCGAGCAAGTCGAGCTCGACGATTCGCTACAGTTTGTCGATGTCTCCATCCGTTTGTCGAAATCAGCACGGAATTTGGCCCGCGAAGGTAGTCAATTCTGGATCGAACGGCCTACCCTCGATTTCACTGGGGCACGTGGGCTCGAGACTATCATCGCAGGGCGTCACGTAGCGGTCGAACCCGGCCCAGACATCGGAGAAAGACGTTTGTTTTTCCACGGACTCGAGCAACCGCTCCCTCCGCATCCTTCGGCAGATGCCCTCGAAATCATCCTGGAAGCCAGCGATCGCCGTGGTTTGCAAGCCCAGGCCCCCATCGTCTATCGTGGCCTGGAAGTCGGACGCGTACGAAGTATCGGTTTATCGTCTGATAGTCGCTGGATTCAAGTCCGGGTGATTATCGACGGGCAATATCGAAACCTGGTTCGCGCGAATTCGCAATTCTGGAATCGTAGCGGCCTGCGACTGGAACTCGGGCTAACCGGCCTGCAGATGGATGCTGAGAGCCTGGCCGGGATCGCCGCCGGCGGAATCGAGTTTGCCACTCCCGACTCGCCGGGAGAAACCGTGAGCTCCGGCCGCCGCTTTGAATTGGCTAGTCGAGCTGCGGATGAATGGCTGGCATGGCGTCCCCGGTTGTCGCATGGACTCGATGCTTTGGCCGGATGGGGCGAACTTCCCTTGCAAGAACGTCTCACGCTGAGTTGGCAGCAACGGCGTTTCGGTTTCCGCACCACCCAAGCCAAACGCGGCTGGATCCTACCGCTGGATGATGGGACAGCGATTGCCCCCAACGACCTATTGGAAGCCCCCTCCAGCTCGTCGCCCGAGTCGCTGCGTTGGGAGATCGGTGGCGTTGAACTGAAAAGACCTTCCAGCGATCCGCTGGCTAGCATCGCGCCGGCAGGCCCTGGCGGTGAGACGCTAGTCCGCCTCCCCTTGCTTGGCCTACCGCCGACTATCGCGCGATGGCCAGTCGCAAGGATTGGAAGCTGGTCGCCGCCCAAACCCAATCTTACCCAAGGCAACGGCAGCTTAGCCGAGCCTTGCCCGCTTTGGATTGTTGCCGATGTCCCCAGCCACTGGCTGCCGCTGGAATGGCATCAGATCAGCCTCGGGGGAAAGGCCCCCTGGCCGCTTTCCACCGGGATCGGACTTACCGAAGAACAACATGGCTTGGCAATTTTCGATAGCCAGTCAGGTACCGTCGTGGGAGTGGTTGTCGTCCATGAACGCCAAGCCTGGCTGTTTCCCATAGAATTCTAGCTCGACAGCTTCCCACCGGTTGCCCATGTAAAGCTCGATTGCTTAACGGGTCCGCTGGATGCACCGCCCACTGGTGCGTTGCACAAGCCCTCGCATCTCCAACGCACCAATCGTGCTCAGTACCCGTGAGACAGCGAGCTGGCTTCTAACGATGATTTCATCGATATCGGTTGGTATCGGGGCGACATGTTGCAACACCGCACGCTCTTGCTCATTCAGCTGCAACTCGGCTGGATGCCGAATGGAAGTGGTCGCCCCTAGCCTGGATTCACCCATCAAGGGCCCCAGATGGTCGATCACATCACTGGCATCCTGCACCAGAATAGCCCCATCTCGAATCAACTGATTGCACCCTCTCGACATTCGAGCATGGACTGGTCCCGGAATGGCGAAGAGATCTCGCCCCTGCTCACCGGCATGGGTGGCAGTGATCAGAGCTCCTGAACGTTCGGCAGCTTCAACGACGATCACACCCGCACATAGACCGCTGATAATTCGATTGCGAGCGGGAAAGACACCCGCCTTTGGGTTCTCGAAAGGTCCAGTTTCGCTGAGGAGCCAGCCTTTCTCAGTTATCCGTTGAGCCAGCTCGGTATGCTCAGCTGGATAGATGTCGGTGACATGACTACCAAGCACAGCCGCGGTCCTACCTTCAGCTTCCAGCGTCGCCCGATGGGCATAGGCGTCGATCCCCCGCGCCAAGCCGCTCACAATTGTGAACCCAGCCCTAGCCAATTGGCTTGCCAGACCTTCCGTCACAGTCCGCCCGTACGCGGTAGCATGCCTTGAACCAACAATAGCCAGGCAAAGCTGATCGGGAGGTGGTACCGCTCCGCGGGCATACAAAATCAACGGGGGATCCGCGATCTGCTGGAGCAATCGCGGATAGTCCTGGTCGATTGGGATCAAGATCCTGATAGAGTTGTCCTGACAATGCGTTACAACACGAGACAAGCAGCCACTCGCTCGCGCATGAACGATCGCGCCCGCTATCTTGGGTCCGACTCGGTGCACCCGACACAACTCGTCGAAGCTTGCAGCCAGTACCGCTGCCGGCGAACGAAAGTGCCCCAACAGACCTAGCATCGTCCGAGCCCCGATGCCAGGAATCAAAGCCAAACAAAGATAATCCGAGCGTTCGCTCGCCAAGGGCTCTTCAAAACCCGACAAGAAAATCGACATGACTCCTGCCCCCACTCACCATTCCCCGGACCGCCATCCCTGAGAAACGTTTAGCCCTGCCCTCATCCCCAGCAAGCTCTTCCCGCACCCCACCCGCGCGAACCCGTCGCTCCGCAGCCTGGAGGGGCCGACTTCGAACGAGACTCTCGCTCAACTCAAGGCGGCGGCACCCGTCGACTCCACCCAATCGCTTGTTGTAAGCGATCTGAACATATTTCTCAAACACAAGCCGGGAAAACTGTCTGGAAGCAGCCCCGTCGTTGCTCCGTGGCCATACCGATCACCGTCGCGGCAATTCACAGACGACGGACCTCTCCTGCCCGATCAACGGTGCAAACCCATCAACGCTGCAAAGCGTTGGGTGGAGGGGCATTTGGATTGGACGCCCGCAACGGTTCCTGAGGGGCTTCCTCGGCCAGGAAGGGAACTTCTTCCACGGTCCAGTCCTTCGGCGGTTCGCGCGGAATGAAAGCCTGGCGGAAGAGAGTTTCATTGATTTTTTCCAGCAAAGTTAGATTCACCTCACGCTCGCTGAACTGAAAAACCTCCCGATGTGGTGCCGTAGGTGTCCATTGCGTCAAGGCAATATCGATCGCCACGGGTAGGAACTCGTTGCGATCGAGATAGATCGTCACGTGATGGTAATTGAGTGCGTCAGCCTGCATTTTGGGGTAGGCTTCAAGCAATACGATCTGATCATTCTGCTTTCCATTCTTGTCGACGGGCGGCGGTAAGGGGCGGATCCAGTAGCGGGCCTGGATTTTCTCGGCATCGACACCAAAAACGAAGGGGAGTGGCGAATTGAAAACCTCAGCGCCCTGCATACTCGGTGGTAACATGTACTTTTTGGCCTTTTTCTCCGTCCGATCGTAGAGGTGAATGCTCTCACCATCGCAGATCCACCAATCCCCATACTGCCCAGGCACCACTTCATAAGTAAATTTGCCGTCGGGTTGTTGTTTGAGAAAATGAATGTCTTCGACTTGAAACATGCCCTTATCCGGGGCCATGTATCTGACGACTCCTTTAGCTATCGAATGATGTTGGGATGGATCGTTCACCTTGGTGGGATCGTACTGCCAGCGAGTAAACTTGCATTGATAGCGCTGAATCTTAGCGGTGCTCTGCTGCCAGTACTGAAGCACATTCCCGAGATATTGCTGAAGGGCTGGATCCAGCGGCGGGAAAGGGGCCACCCCCATCGGGGCTTCGGGCAATGCCTGGCCCAATCCGCCTGGCATGTTGCCGGTGCCTCCTTGTGGGGTGGTTGGTGCCGTTGGGCCGCCGACACTCATGGGCGCCGCCGGATTTGCGGTCTGCGCATGGGGTTGTTGAATCGTATTGCCAGCAATCTGAGCCATGCCGCTATGCCCCAACCAGACACTCGCGATGAGAGCCGAACTGAAGCTAAACCAGCGCGTCAGGTAACTTCGCATGATGGTCCATTCCTAGGGTCAATTTGCCAAACCATGGTCGGGTTGTAGCAGGTTTCCTGATGGAACCCCAGAGCGCTTTCTCTGGCTGAATTCAGGCTGAAGTTCCGGTCTTTGGCTCAGGGCTCGCTGTCCTACCGGGAATGGAACGAAGCGCAGCTAGGCATAAGCTGTTTCGCAGCCGTCGGGACCGTACCGGGGACTCGCTTCACGCCCATTTCACGAAAGCTTTGAAAGCCACTTTGCGCCTCGACCGCTGACACGGGCATCGCCGCCGTTTCCCGTCGTCCGATGATCGTGGACGCCAAAGAGCTAGCTATCAACGGTGATGGATCTTGGTACATCCACCGCCATAACCATCTTGGCACGGAGTCCGATTTTTTGCTAGTGTTCCAGCAGGCTCGGACTGCTCTTGGCGATGATCCGCTCATCTCCGCGTTCGATTGTCAGCTGATCTTCCCAAGTCGATGTTCCTTCGCGATTATCTTCGAATCTTCCTCCCGCTCGTCGGCTTGGTCCTCAGCTACCGAGTCGTCGCCGTTCCCTGGATGGAACCCACCCACGCCAGAGCGATTCCCATCGGTCCCATCGCCAGCACCCAAACCCAAAAAGTGCGTTGGGCCAAATACTTTGACGAAAACGCGTGGCAGTGCAAGCAACCCAAAATCCTCGAGACACGCCAGGGAATGGTGCTGCTGTTCGAGAATTGGGAGAAGCTTGCCCCAGATCGCTGGAAACTCCACCCGCTGACGATCCTTATCGAGCAAGCTAACGATAAGCCGCCAACTGCTACCGATGGAGTTGCCCCGCAAACCTCCCGTCTGGTGATGATCGATAGTCCCGATGGAGCCGAGATCCGCTTCCGCGAAGCCATCGACTTTACCAGCGGCAAACTCCCTCCGGTTGTCAGTGGTCAACTCGATGGAAAGATCGAGATCTTTTCTCCACCAAGCCAGGATGGGCTTAGCGATGATGGTTTTTCCATCCAGACGCGAGATCTCCGTATCGACCGTCGACATATCTGGACAACCCAAGCCATCCAGATGAAGCTCGGCAACAGCCGTATTGAAGGCCGCGACCTTTCCATCTACATGGACCATGATCTTTTAGCATCACCGAAGCCAGACCAGGCGACGGATGACTCTCCGTGGACTGGTCTGGATCATCTGGAACTCATCTACGTCGATCGAGTCCACATCGATTTGCCAGCGGGAGGTTTATTCAGCAAGCAGACCGTACCACCGACATCCATGAACGCTAGCCCGGCCCATGTCGAACTGAAATGTCGCGGGGCCTTTCAGTTCGACTTTCATCGATCGCTGGCGACCCTCTCTTCCAAGGTCGAACTTCGGCATATCGTCGAAGCTTCGATGCCGGACACCTTTCAAAGCGATCGCCTTTTGCTCCACTTCGAATGGTCGAATGGCCTTGCCTCTACGGATGCCAACCAACCAACGAAGCAATGGATGCTCGATCGGATTGAGGCCTTCGGTAGTCAGAGCCTGGAACCCGATGACCCTACCCGCTGGGTACGTATCGATGCTCCTAGCATCCAGACTTTAGGCCGTAGTCGCTGGTTACGGGTGGATCTCAAGCACGGGCGAATTGCCATGGCCAATCATCTTCCACACATGGCAGCGACAGAAACCTCGCAAGTGTACCTTCAGCGGGATACGTTACAGGTCTGGTCGCCGGAAGTCGAATACGAAAGTCAAATGCTCCGCTCCGGACCGCAGTCTATCCCAGCCAGTCCATCCTCCCGACTCGGGCAATTGTGGGCGGCTGGACCCGGCCAGGCATCGATGGTCTCGGAGGACGGCGATGCCTGGCGGTTATCGTGGGCTAAATCCTTGCAACTGCAGCCGGATGGGCCAGTGGATCGCCTGACCATCGATGGCAGCGCTAATGCTCGTAGCGAAAGGCAGGGACGGTTCTCCGCCGAGACGGTCGATATCTGGCTGCGTTCGATCTCCGATGAAGTCCTGACCTTTCTAGCCTCGAAAACAAACGGTGACCGCCCCTCATCGATCATCACGGAGAGATTGCATGCTAACGGCAAAGTGATCATTCACTCCGATCTCCTGAGAACCCAGGTCTCGGACTTGAAACTTTGGTTTCAGTATCCCGAAATTGATTCGGCGATCGCTCACCTAAAAGCCGCTGGTATTCCGGCACCTCTCGATGTACCTAAACTGGACGCCTCAGCGAACACGACCAATCAGCTACTCGGTCAGCCCGGCTTGCCGACACCTTCGGCTGCGAATAAACCATCCTCTCCGATCGGAACAGCCTTCTCCCATATCATTTCATTAGCGAACAATTCCTCAACCGCGCCGGTGGGATCGACGACGACTCCCCCATCCTTCCATGGCCCAGGCCAACTCACCAGCCGTGAAACGGAACTGGAATTCAGCCAGCCGGATCCATCACGACTAGCCCCAACCCCGTTTCCTACCAATGTCACCGGCGAAACCTTGATAGCCAAGCTTTCGCAGTCATCGCAAGGATTGGTTATCGAGGATCTAGCGTTAAGCGGCAATGCGACGATTACCCGTAATCAACTCTCGCCGTCATCCCCACTTCCCTTGACGATTGTCGGCGAACAGATCCGCCTCGATTCCTCCGATCAAGGCTATCTCGATGCCACGATCCAGGGAACACCGGCGAAATTTTCCATCGGCTCTGGAGCCATGGAAAGCAGCGAAATTCACTTGAATCAACAGCAGCAGCTGATCTGGATGGATCAACCTGGTATCTTTCGCATGCCGACCCAAGCCTTACCGGCCCAGGCGTCAGGCATGACCACGCCGTATCGACCCTTGCCGACACCTGCGGAACCGCCGAAGGCTGGCGACTTTCCAGGACTCATGGTCTCCCCCTCCCGATCCGACCCGCTCAAGGCCACTGCTGGTCATTGGGTCGAGCCTCCCCGCATCGAATGGCAAGGGCGAATGGTCTTTGACGGACGCACGGCCCGTATGGACGGTGGGGTGAGTATCGATGGCAGGCTGCAATCACAACCGGATACGATTTGGCATTTCGCTGGGCGAGCCCGTGAACTGAATGTGACCTTGGACCCGCCGATGTCGTTTACCGATAAGAACGTTTCTCCCTCCACCATCTCGGCTGTGCAGCTTATCGATCAGGTCGATCTCAAGGCTGCCGAAACGGATGCGCGAGGCGTACGAAGATCTTTGAACCGCTTGGAAGTCCCCGAACTGACGTTCCTCGTGCCGCAACAGCAATGGATCGGCTTGGGGCCAGGTTCTTTTCGCACCAGCCGCATCGGTCCCGCGAATCCTGAAAACACTTTCAGCATCCCTGCGAACTCGCCCGCCGTGGTTCCCCCGGCAACTCAAATGCAAGCCGCCGCTGAATTGCAATGCCTGCACCTTCGTTTTCGCGGCAAGATGGAAGGCGATATGAGCAAGCAACTGGTGATCTTCTATGATCGCGTCGAAACTTTGTTGCAACCCATCTTGAGCTGGGACGAACTTCCCGATGTACAGCTGGTGGATCGCTTGCATATCGGTCAAACGACATTGATGTGTGACCAATTAGGAATCTACAACAATAGTCAGCTCAGTTGGAACCAGTCTCAGCTTGCCCACCCCCAAACAGCCCATGGTTCAGCCTGGGAAGTCACGGGCGCAGGCCGAGTGGTAGTCGAAAGTGTCAACCAACAAGGTGCTTTCGCGGTTACCGCCAATCGGGTGCAATACGCCGCACTGTATCATCTGCTGCGCATGGAAGGCTTACCGGGACAACCAGCTCTCATTCGTCGGCTTTCCGCCCAGGATCCCCCCGGCACCGAGCCTACCCAAGCCGCCATCAGCAGCGGCTCGATCAACGTCAAGACCGGAGAGGCCGACCTGTCGATCGTTCATATCCGGGCCGATCTACGCGGCGTTACTGGCCAGCCCCCTGCCTCGGACCCCGCTGCCCCCGCCCTCCAGTCGGCACCCGTTACCGCCGCGCCGCCGATCCCGTCGCCGCGCGACGCCTACCCGCTACGTCGCCCCTAGTGCGGTTGAGCCCCCATCAGGCGTAGCCCGCCCCCGATCGACTCAGACTGGTTTGCGAAAGCGGCTACGGTATACCGGTAATCCGTTCAAGCGCGTGCGTCTTTCAAAGTGGGTGTGATAGTCCATCGCGTGCTCAGCTGACCGCTCCTCAACGAAATCCGGCCCCTGCAACTTGGTGGCTTGAGCCAGCAACTGAAGGCTAGACTCATAGTAATCGAGGACATCCGTCCAAAAGTGCAGGTAGCCACCCGGTATTAAAGCACGCTCGATGGCGACCACCATGCGTTCATTCAAGACGCGGCGTTTCTTATGCCGGGCTTTCCACCAGGGATCGGGGAAATAGACGTGCACGGCGTCCAACCGATTCTCTGGCACATCGCGGCACATAATCTCTACGGCATCGGCGGAAAAACAACGAGCGTTACCGACTGCTCGCGATTCCAGACGTTGCTGCGCGAGCCTCGCGTACTTGTCAGCCAGTTCAACCCCAATGAAAAACACCCCAGGCTGCCGCGCTGCGGCCTCGATCAAGAACAGTCCCTTGCCGGAACCAACCTCAAGCTCGATCCTCCGGGGAAACTCGAGGAGCGATAAAAACTCGGCCCGTGACTCGTTCGGGCGAAAATAACTGCGAACCTCGAGACTCATGCGGGAACCTTGAACAGCCTCCTAAAACCCGGCATTGCGGTTACGCGTCCCCGCCTTCAGAGCGGCACCGATACTCTTGAGCACCCCCTCCTCCACGGCCAAGCGGACAACTACCCCATGCGATATCATCCGCGAATAAATTGCCAAGGTATCGTGATTCTGAAGGCTCTGAGCGGCCTGAAGCATGGCATCCACCATGGGATCTCCCGCGATGGTCTGGACATACTCGAGGATCGGATACAGCTTGAACTTCAATTCCATCGGTCTTTCCGGAACCGAAGTTTTGCCGAGACTACGGTCTAAATTCGCTTTGAGCCTCGCTTCCGCCTTTGGGCCCAACGACAAATAAACAGCCTTATCAGCAGTACCAATCGCAAAGGTCACGGTATCGGTAAGGATTTGACGGAGCACTGGATCGGCATCTGCCGGTAGAGCCATGGAACCCAAGTGCACCATCGCATTCTGGTAGGTGTAGGCGTTGAAGGTCGTCGAAAGTTTCACTTGTTCCTTGTCGACCGCAGCCGCCACCTTTTCCGCTAATGCTGCGACTTGCCGACCATCGGCGACCCGCGCTGCCAAATCCAGATGGAAACCGTCCTGGAAAGAAACACTCAGGGCGGTATCGCTGACCCGCTCTCGGACGGTAGCAATCAAGATATCCTTCAACATCCTCCAATCGTCGTCAGTCATCTTGATATGGGCTCGAGCAGCAGCTTGGGAACCGACGGTATCCAGCATTCCCGCGAGTGTCTTTTCCACGGCTGCCAGCTGACTGTCGGGAATCGATTCGGTGCTTCGTAAACTCGCCGGGACATCGGCAGCTACCAACTCGATAAAACTCGAAGCCGTCGATGCAGACTTCTGCAGTTGCTGATCGATCGTCGAATCGGGAAGAAACTCCACCGCTGTTTCCAAAACGACTTGTTTGTTGGCTTGATCAGCTACCAACCCCACAACCAGCTGCCGCATCCCCTTCACTAGCTCTTCGAGTTGATTAGCGGCGGTGGCTTGCATCCGCATCGATTCCTCAAAGGCCGCCCGCTTCTCAGCCACCGCCTGCCTTTCCTCGTCTGACTTGGCACCCCGCTCTTCTTCATCCAGCCGACGCTCGGTACGTGTTACCAGCTGGGCACTCCCCATCTCGAATCCAGCTCGTAACTGATCGAGCAACAGTGATTTGACTTCGGCTGGAACACTTTGCCAATCGAATTTCACCCCGAGGTCATACTGGTTAGCTAGTTGCTGCAGCAATTCCTCGGGGATCGCCTGCTGCCGCGAGAGAATCTCTTCCTGCTGGGCTACCACCAACCATTTGCCCAAGGATTTCATGAAGATGGGCTGGGCTCCGACGTCCAGGGTATACAAACCATTCCCTAGATCCTCGGGCTCGAGGGTGTTGATACCCGCAAAAAACCCCTTGAGATCGGCGATCGGAATCACGAACACAGCCTCGGGATTGCCGCGAGGGTCCAAGTGCGTCAAGACTCCAATGGGGCGGTCTCGATCGAGGCCGCGGGTGTATTGGTTGGCGAGCATCATCGCCATTCCGCCCAATTCCGGTTGATTGACTGCCCGCAAGATGTAGGTAACGTGCGACATCAACTGTTCGAGCTTACTGGTCGAAAGCACGATCGTCGGCTGACCGACGGCGATGCCGACAGGCGATTTGTCCTGGGCAAATGACAACGGTGGCCACGTCAGCACCCAAAGAGCCACCCAACAGCCTCGAAGTAAGTAACGACCAATCGTATCGCGCATGCTCACAAACCCTGGAATCCAAAAGGGTACGGCCAATCGTGAATCCGCCTGCAGGCTGGAATTATAACAAACTCTGACGGCTTGCATCATGAGGGGGCTTGATAAGCTCGGGACGATTACTGGACGCGACTGGCCTGCTCAGCCCCCAGTCAACGGATGGCAGCGCAAACAAAAACCCCGTCAAGCCGTATCGACCGGACGGGGTAGGTGTTTGGCGACGGCGGGGAGGCCCCGCCTCTCAGGTAGACCTTATTTGCTGGTAAAGTCCAGGTACCAAAGTCCATCGTCCCACTCCAGGGCGACCTTGCGCCAACCCAGGGGAACTTGAGGATATGGATAGAACGGCCCGATATACGGCCAAGCGGTCGCACTGTACTGCTTGGGATAGGTGACCGCGGCATAGTTCGGGTAAGCGGCATAGCTCGGCCAAGCATATCCCGGCATTTGGGGCTGGTCGTAGCGCGGCACTCCAGCTCCATAGGAGGGCCCCATGTTCATGGGAACAGGCGTAGGCATCGAGCCGTACCCCCCGACTACCGACTCACCCGCGACGGCGCCCGGCACCGATCCCTCATAGACCACTTCCCCTTCGTAACCGACGACGGAGCTCGGCGCGAACGCCCTCGGCGTCGGCGCTGCGCCCGTCCCCACCACGGGCATGCTCGCAGCCATCGGTGCCGCCGGCGTCATATCGGAAGCTGGCTTGACCGCTGAGGCCGAACGGGCACCGACCGTGATATCATCGATGACTTTGGTAACCCCGGGAACCCGTTGGACAGTGCGGAGAACGAGATCCTTGTGGGCCGGATTGATCACGAAGCCACGAACCCAGACCTCGCCCTCGACGGTCGACAGATCCAATTCGAAGTTCCGCAACTCACCTTGGCTCTTGGCTTGGCTCAAACGCCGCAACGCTTCATCGGTAATCGCCGCATCCTGGGGCGAGGAGAGAGCTTCCGCAGATTCCATCGGCGGTGGCTCCGGCAAAGCGACGGTCGAGGACACATCCTCCTTCTCCGGAGTGTATCCGCCGATGGTTACGGGCAACGGCTTGCCTGCCTGCGTATCGGAAGCGGGCTTTACCGATCCGTTAGCCTCGGAACCCTTCATCGTCGTCGCTTCACGAACTTCGATGTTGCTGGTTACCTGGCGAACCCCGGCAGCCGCCTTGGCAGCCTCGATAACAGCCGCAGCCTGTCCGCTGTTGGCCACGAATCCGGTAAGCGTGACCACTCCCCCGTCGACACTCAAGTCGATGTCGAAACCTTTCAGGCTGCCTGCGGTTTGTTGCTGTTTCAAGAGCGAAATAATTTGATCGGCGATCTCACGATCACCGCCGAACGCCGTCGCGGGCGCCGAGGCTGTCAGCGAAACAATCGCTAGGCCCAAAAAGAATCGTCGCATGGAATCCCTCCTACGCTTGTGTTGGCACCGAGCAAAGCGGCGTCTGTCATCAACATCGGAAGCGGTTGACCCGCGGGGAGGTCTGGCGTCTTGCAACGCCCAAACGACTGGATCTTTTTCCGGCCACTCGAAACGAGTTGGTCGACGTATCGTTCGTTAAGCGGGCCCCCCCGCGGACAACCACCCCTACTGGTTAGATTGTCCGTAGTCTGTATTCGGCAGGCAGGACCCAGTTAACGAAACGTTTTTCCCGATTTTGACGGCCTTCACGGTTATGAGCTCGATTTCCAAGCCAGACCCGCATCGCATTCCTTGCGCCTTCAGCAACCCGATCGCAAATCGCCTATTTTGCCAGAGCTAGTTCGCGCTGACAGCGTTCCAAGAGGTTCTTGGTGGCCCGTATACCTTCGTACTCGCCTAGCACCTTGCCTTCGTACTCGATCCCGACATACCCGTGATAACCAGCCCTCAACACCAGGGATAGCATTTTCAGGTAATCGATCTTGGTTTCCTGGCCCTTATCGTCGAAATCATAGCTCTTGGCGCTCACGGCCTTGGCATAAGGCATCAGTTCGGCCACCCCAAGGTAGCGATCATACTCCTGGCCATCACCCAGTCGAAAATTACCGAAGTCCGGCAACGTCCCACAGTTGGGCAAACCGACTTTCTGAATCGTCTCGCTCAGCCACTTTCCGTTGGATGATAACCCGCCATGATTCTCGACGATGACATTCAAGCCCAGCGGCTTTGCAAATTCGCTGAGCTGGCGTAAACCATCCGCCGCGTAATCCTTGGCTTTCTCGAAATCCTGCTCCGACGTAGCGGCGTTGACTCGCACGCTATGACACCCCAGAAACTTGGCCGCTTCAACCCATTTATAATGCTTTTCGACCGCCTGCTTACGCCGCTGGCTGTCGGGCTCACCCAAATTGCCTTCCCTATCGATCATGATTAGCAAGCTTTTCACTCCGTGATCGCTTGCCCTCTTCTTCATCTCCGCCAGGTAGGCTTGGTCGTTACCCTTCTCGAAAAACATCTGGTTGACGTATTCGATCGCATCGATACCGAACTCATTACGAGCCACCTTGGCAAAGTCTAGATTGTCGAGCTTCCCGCCGCGAAAAGCCCGGTTGAGCGACCATTGGGCCAGCGAAATCCGGAAGGGCACCGCGTCCTCCGCCCCTTTCGCCCGGGGTAGCAGCGATGGCCAAGCGAAACAAGCGGCAGCCGCAGCCGAAGCTTGGCCTAAAAAGACTCGACGATGAGAAACTGGAGTTTGCATGGCAAGATCCCAAAAATACATGGAGACACAAAGACAGCCGAAATCGACGGATCGATCACCTTGCAGTATAGCTGGGCAGGTGGCGAACAGCCACGACATCGAACCTGGTCCATTCGCCCAGGGTACAGGGTACCGCTCCGTTTTAGCCGCGAAGCTCTAACCTACGCCTGGATCTCCGTCCTGCCATAGGTCGGCGGATTGAAATGATCGAACAAACGTCTGGTTAGTAGCCAGGAACGAAGGCGAACTCGCTTCTCAGGAACGGAGAACCCCCAGCTGTTGCAACCATAGACGGCACAAGTCGGGCCATTGCTCCGTCCCCGGCGTGCCCGTTGCCAATCCCAAGCCATGCTTCCCCTTTTGAAAGACATGCAATTCCGCCGGGACGTTGTGCTTGATGAGGGCCGCATAAAAGGCCAGGCTATTAGCTGGCACTACCCCGCGATCCTCGTGGGTATGAAAGAGGAAAGTCGGAGGAGTATCCGCCGTTACTTGATCTTCGTTGCTGAGCAGAGCGATCAGACCTGGATCAGGAGCCTCCCCGAGAAGATTGCGTTGACTTCCAGCATGCGTGTAACTTTTGCCCATCCCGATTACCGGGTAGCACAGGATTCCGAAATCAGGCCGCGAGCTTTGACGGGCTATCGGGTCATTGGCTGCGGCATTTCCCAGGTCGTAATGGGTCAGCAGCGTCGACGCCAAATGTCCGCCGGCCGAGAACCCGATCACGCCTACTCGCGTGGGATCCACGCCCCATGCTTGAGCGTTAGCGCGCGTCAGCCGCACCGCTCGCTGTGCATCGGTCATCGGCACCGGATGTCCGTAACCATCTTTTCGATGGCGATACTTACAGACCAAAGCCACCATCCCTAACGAATTCGCCCACCGGGCTATCTGCTCACCTTCATGATCGACCGCCAACCCGCCGTAACCTCCACCGGGAAGAATGACCAAACATGGATAGCGGCTGGCCACCGCCGCCTGATCGGCGATCGGCAGCGGAAAGAGCCAAGCGGTCGGTTGATCCTTGGCTTCATTGCCCAAGGCGTGAGGCACTTCCCCTTCCGCCCATAAGGCAACGACTTGAGGCTGGCTTTGAGCCGCCAGTCGACCCTGAAGCAGGAGGCTTCCGAGGATCAGCCCAAGAGCTATCGGGAGGTGCCAGAAGGAGACGAACGCCATGATCGATGCCACCAAGGATAAAAGAGGGATTCAATGCGAAAACACCCAAAAACGTCCGGCTTTCGCGCGAAGAAGCCGGGATGGATGTAGGGTAATCCGTTGACGATTCCCCTCCGAAGAACGATACTCTAACCTTCGATTTCCGGCAATGTTTTTACAGAGAAAGAAGTTGAGCGATGGCGCATGAAGTCACTTTGATCACCGGCGATGGCACGGGCCCTGAATTAGCGCTAGCGGCAAGAAAGTGTGTCGATGCCACAGGCGTTAAGATCCACTGGGATGTCCAGGAGGCGGGAGTCGACGTCATGGCGCGTTTGGGAACGCCGATTCCCGATAGCACGATCGCTAGCATCAAGCGGACTCGCTGCGCGCTGAAGGCCCCGATCACCACCCCCGTCGGCTCGGGCTTTCGCAGCATCAATGTCTACCTGCGTCAGGAGCTTGGTTTGTTTGCCTGTATTCGACCCTGCAAGCTCTACCCTGGCGTCCGCACTTTCTTCAGCGAAACAGGCCTGGACTTGGTGATCGTCCGCGAGAACACCGAAGACCTCTACGCCGGCGTGGAATTCGAAGCCGGCAAAGCCGAAACCCAGCAGTTGATCGATTTCATCAATAGCTTGCCGAGCGACAAGAAGATCAAGACCCAAGGTTCGGAGACCGGGGTCTCGATCAAGCCGATCAGTGTTTCCGGAACGCAGCGCATCGTTCGCTGTGCCTTCGAGTACGCCCGCGAGAACCAGCGAAAAAAAGTCACCGCTGTCCACAAAGCCAACATCATGAAGCACAGTGACGGACTCTTTTTGCGAACCGCCCAGGAGGTCGCCAAGGAATTTCCGGAGATTGAGTTCGAGGATCGAATCGTCGATAATATGTGCATGCAGCTAACGCAGAAGCCGGAACTGTACGATGTTTTGGTCCTTCCCAATTTGTACGGCGATATCATCAGCGACCTGGGGGCTGGGCTGATCGGTGGCTTGGGAATCGCCCCTGGAGCTAACATCGGCCCGAACGGAGCTGTCTTTGAAGCGACGCACGGCAGTGCCCCGAAGTACAAAGGATTGAACAAGGTCAACCCGACCGCTTTGATTCTATCGGCCGTATTGATGCTCAAGCATCTCGGAGAGATCGATGCTGCCAAACGTCTGGAAGAGGCCGTGGCCAAGGTGATCCGCGAAGGGAAGGATGTCACCTACGATCTCAAGGCTGACCGCAATGATCCGACGGCCGTCGGGACCCAGGAAATGGCGGACGCCGTTTGCCGTGCCCTGGCTTGATATCATCAGTGGTCGCGACAGCCGTTTCGCGGCTGCTCTGGCTCGTTTTAGCCTGTTGCTCGCCAGCCAACCTTACCGCTGGGCGGTTTGCTTTCGCAATTATGCCTACGATCAAGGTTGGCTAACGATCCACCCCTCGCCCCTGCCGGTGATCTCGGTTGGCAACCTCACTGTTGGCGGTACCGGTAAAACCCCAACCGTGGTCATGCTCGCACGCTGGTTCCGTCAACGACAGATCCGAGTAGCCATCTTGTCGCGGGGGTACGGAGCGGGCGCCGATGGCCAGAACGACGAAGCCCGCGAAATGGAAGTCAAACTCCCGGATGTTCCCCACCTGCAACATCCAGACCGACTCGCCTCGGCCCAGACTGCCAGCGAGGAACTGTCGATGCAACTCCTGCTGCTCGACGATGGTTTTCAGCATCGTCGATTGTCCCGCCAACTCGAGATCGTCTTGTTGGATGCAACCAACCCCTTCGGCTTTGAGGCGTACCTTCCTCGTGGCCTGTTGCGGGAGAGCCCTCGGTCCCTGCGACGGGCCCAGGTGGTGATGTTGACGCGGTGCGATTTGGTAGCACCTGAAGAAGTGGTAGCGATCCGGACTCGCGTCCTTCGCTTATCGCCGAATGCGAGTTGGGTCGAAACTGAACATGCTCCCTTGCAATTACGTAACGCAGCCGGCCAGACGCGAAGTATCGACGAATTGAGCGGTAAGCATGTTTTTATCTTTTCGGCAATTGGTAACCCTTCAGCCTTTGCGGCAACCGTACGGCGATGCGGATGCACCCTTGAGGGGGAAATCGCATACCACGATCACCATCGTTATTCGGCCCAGGACCTCGAACAGATCGAGCGGCGGATCGCGCAGCTCCCCAGCATCGATTGGGTAGTTTGCACTGGAAAAGACCTCGCCAAGCTCGAGATCACCCACCTCGGTGGCAAGCCCCTTTGGATGCTGGAAATTGACCTCAGAATTCGTCAGGGTGACGCCGCTCTGGAGGAAAAGCTCTCACGGATTCTCGCCGCCCTGCCAACGACGGACGATTCTTTCCAGCCGCCGGCATAGTTTAGCCAGCAGGAGAATTTAGTCCTCGACATCCCTTCTGCCATCGCCCGAGCTGACCCTTCCATCCTGGTCGCTCGGAAAAACCACTGGCTTTGCTTCAATCATCGACTTTTAAGCCAGCCGTGACGGATTGTCTGGAATTGTTTGCCTTCGAAGACGATATCGAAGCAATAGTGCGGTTCCCCGCTGCAACTCGCTCCATCTCGTTTTGAAGGCATTCCGATGGCACCCTTTGCCTGGCAATGGTTTGCCAGCACTTTTAACCAACTGAAACCCTGGGCCGCGTCGTTCATCGCCTGCACGACTGCCTGGAGCGGGACCGGTGGATGGTTGTCTTTGGCTGCCGAACCGATCTCCCATCATCCTGAGCCAGCGAGCTTTCCTACCCGTCTTCATCCGTCGACGGCTAGCCCTCCGTTGATCAGGCTAACTCCGCTGGATGCTCAAAGCCTTTATCCGCCAGTGGTATCCGCCTTGGCCTGCCCCAGTTCGGGAGAGTGGTTGGCAGCGGCCGGTGATGACCATGCCCTGCGGATTGTGAATCTCCAGGACGGCAAGACCCTGCGAGTGATTCCCGGACATCAGGACTGGGTACATGCGATCGCGATCGATGAGAAGTATAACTCGCTCCTGTCCTGCGGCACGGATGGAAGCTTGTGTCGCTGGAATCTTGGAGCAGCTTCGACTGCCCCGCCCGCAATCATACATCATCATGATATGGCTCTGGCTACCTTGACCATGGATCCCGAGTTCCGGTGGGTGGCCTGCGCAGGTTTTGGTACCCAGATCTGGATCTACTCTTTGGACTCCAACGCCTTGGTCAAAACGCTGTCTTCGCCGGGTGCCGATATCCGTTCCATAGCCTTCTCTGCGGATGGAAAATTTTTAGCTGCTGGTGGGCGAGATGGAGTCATACGGATCTGGGAATGGCAGACGTCAAATCGTCCTCTCGAACAGCCACTGCATCGCAATCGAATCCGCTCGGTCCGTTTCTCGGCCGACGACTCCGAAGTGATGACGATCGGCGAGGACCGCCGAGTGGTTCGTTATCGCTTTGGTACCGGCCAGGTAGTTTTCGATCGAGCGATCCCCAGTGGGCGGTTGCTCAGCATGGCTTTCCTTGATGCAAATTCTATTGCGATCGCTGGTAGCGACAATACGATCCGCTGGATTGATCTCCAATCCGGTGACGAACTCAATCGACTGACCGGACATGAAGGCTCGGTGACCGCCATCATCTACCATGGACAGCGACTCATCTCTGGCAGCTATGACACTACGATTCGTATCTGGGATTTGGAACTTGCGCATCAGGCCAAAGCGACTGGTGCCAGCTACTATCAGCACCCGGTATCAACCCGCTTCCCCGACTCAGGTATCGTAGAGGCCATCCGATAGGCTTGGCCAACAGAAACGGAGGTATTCGGTGAGTTTCAAGCCTATTTGGACCCGATGGTTCTGGCAGAAATCGCGCCCTTCACCGCAACCTAGTCCACGCCGATCCCAGCGGACATTGGTAGCCAAGCGAAGAGTCGCGATGGAACGCATGGAGTCTCGTTGCATGTTTACCGTCGATCCGATCTGGGTCGGAGGGGTGTACATCGAAGCCGACCAGGGAAGCGACCAGCACGGCGACGACTTCTATGTCACTTTCACCGGAGGCGCGCCCAACACGCAACTAACGCGACTGGTGATCGATCTCGATCAGGGACTACCCGGACTCGGCGTGGCTGATAACATCTTCGATATCACCGAATCCGGCTTGGGAGCGGATCATGCTTTTGATTTTCGGGTCGAACAATTATCAACCCGTGATCGCCAAGCCCGTGTTACCGCCCTCGTCGTCGATGGTGGCACTCGACTTGAAATAAACTTCGAGAATTTCTATGCCGGCGATCGGCTGGTTTTCACAATCGATGTCGACGAGATTCAGCACTTTGATCCTGATCAAACCGATCTCTTGGAAATCAACCTCGGCCTGGATCCCATTACCTCAGGCGTCGAGTTTCAAGGTAGCAAACTCCAGGCCTCGTTCATGGCTCCCCACTATCAGGATATCGATGGTCAGGGGGGCTATCTCAATCGTTACGACACGCTGCTCTTGCCATCCGGCCTGAATCTTCCGGCGGATAACGACAATGGACTGCGCGATCGCACAGCCGGAACGGCCTTCAGCGTCACCCAAATCCCCAAGCCTATTTCCTTGGCGGGTACGGTCTTTGTGGATAACAATGTCAATTTGGTTCAGGAACCCGCGGAGTCGGGCCTGGCAGGCGTCCAGTTGGAACTCTTTCGGAAACAAGGTAGCGGCTATATCTCGACCGGACACCGAGCCACCACCGATGGACTGGGACAGTATCGATTTGGCCTGTCGCTGAATCTATCCCCAGGAACTTATCAGATTCGCCAAACGCAACCCGATGGTTACTTCAGTGTCGGCGCCATTCCTGGGGTACTCGACGGAAATTTGCCCGTCGGACAAAGCCTGATCGAGAACAAAGATCTGCTTACGGAAATCGTTATTCCCTTGGGTGATCAGCACGCGCGGCAGTTGAACTTTGCGGAAGCTCAACCGGCTTCTCTCAGTGGCTATGTTTACGCAGATCGCAGCAATGATGGTCGTCGCGATGCGGGCGAATCTGGGATTGGCGGTATTAGCGTTCGGCTCGAGGCGATCGACGGACTGGAGGTGTTTCCCCATCGGATCACCACCACCAATGCCGACGGCTTCTATCGCTTCGATAATCTTTCGCCAGGCTTTTACCGGATAGTCGAAGTTGCACAACCTGCCACGTATTTCGACGGGCTGGATACGCCTGGAACAGTGCTCAATCAACGTCGTGGTCAGGTGTCGACGAACGATGCCATCACCGACATCCAAGTCTTTGGTGATGAAGATGGCATCGAGTTCAATTTCGGGGAACTTCCCCCATCCGCGCTCAGCGGGCATGTGTGCGTAGCTATGCCAGGATTTGATTGCTTTTCTTCCGCCCCCAACAGTAGCCAGCCGCTCTCGGGAGTTCTCATCGAACTGTTGGATGGCCAAGGCCGATTGGTGGCCACGACTAGCACCGGACTCGACGGAAGCTATCGCTTTGAAGCCATCCCCGCCGGAGTGTACTCGATCGTCGAGACCACGCCCGCCGATCTGTTGGATGGTGCCTCCCGGCGTGGATCGATCGATGGCCAAGCGGTGGGTGACGACAGCCAGTCAAGCCGCATCGACAAAGTGATCCTGAACCCGGGTCAAATAGGGACAAACTTTGATTTTTGCGAACTGCGTCCGGCTTCGCTATCAGGGCACGTTTTCGAGGATGCGAACAACGATGGTTTTCGCCAACCTTCGGAACCGCTGCTTCCGAATACAACGGTAAAGCTGTTCGATGAATCTGGAGTAGAAATCGCCCAGCTACAAACCGACGAAGACGGTTTCTATCGTTTTTCGCTGCTCCGCCCAGGACGTTATCGAGTAGCGGAAACAACTCCGCCGGGCTATATCGATGGTCGCGATCAAGTGGGAACTATCGCAGGCCTTCCCGTGGGTATCGTGGACCCGACAGCTGACGTCATCTCCGAGATCGTTCTCGGCTCGGGGCTCGATGGAATCGATTACAATTTTGGCGAGTTGAGACCAGCCTCGATTGCTGGCCGAGTCATTCTCGACAGCAACGGAAATTGTATCCTTGATGCGGCGATCGACGGACCGCTGCCTGACATCCGCGTCGAGTTGCTGGATTCGGCGGGTAAGATCATCCAAACCCAACTCACCGACGCCGAAGGGCGCTATCGCTTTGAAAATCTCTTACCCGGTCAATACGCCATTCGCGAACAGCAACCTTTAACACTGCTGCAGGGCTCTTCGGATATCGGCAGTGGCGGCGGGCGAGTCGATAGTCCAGACCTGCTGGTAGAGATCCCGATAGCGTCGGGCGATGAGCTCGTCGAATATAATTTCTGTGAGGTGCCGCCGGCCACTATCTCCGGTTACGTCTTTCAAGATGGCCCTACCTTGATCACGACCGATGGCAAGCTTCCGGCGCAGTTGAGACCTTTGCGCGATGGCATGCGGGATGCGGAAGACACTCCGATTGCGGGTGTCGTGCTGGAACTAAGGACCCTCACCGGCCAACCCTTCCCCAGCGACCGGGCACTTCCTGGCGTCTATACGGGACCAACGATCACCGTCACTACCGGGCCCGATGGTTTTTTCGAGTTTCGCGGGCTTCGGCCGGGGACTTACCATATCTACCAACGTCAGCCAGTCGGCTACGCTGATGGCTTGGATAGCGCCGGCACAACGGGTGGCTTCGCGATCAACGCGGAGGATACGATTGATGACTTTGCGATGCAGATCCTGCTGGATTCGCTGAAGCAGGAGAGTTCAACCGATCCTGGCTTCGATGCCATCCTCAAGGTCTTTGTCCTGGCCGGGGAGGTTTCTACGGAAAACAACTTTAGTGAAATTCTCGTCGATAGCGAACCAACCCCTGTCCCTCCTTTAGCGCCGCCCCCTACGCCAAGGTCGGCATGGGCAATGCCTGGTCTCGTCAGCCTACCCTTCGAACGATACCTGGTAATGCCTCCTCCCACGCCCGACGTTCCAGCTTTGCTGGTAGGTGGTGGTGGCAGCGGTGAGTATTCCTGGCACTTGAGTATCATCAATGCCGGTACGCCTCGTGGTAGCCTCACGGGTCGTCGGATGACCCGTCGCCAGGTCGCCCAGGCGGCCTCGATACTCGATGTCAGGAGTTGGTCGATTACCGAGCATGGTTCGTCCCATTGGGTTCTCGCCTCGCGATCGATCGCATCCTGGGAAACCGTTCACCGCCAAGCTTTTGATGTGGAAGGTGCCACGACACTGGCGGGAGATTTCAATGGTGACGCGATTGATGAGTTAGCCCTCTTTTACGAAGGAGAGTGGCTCATCGATATCAACGGTAATGGACGTTGGGATGATGCCGACCTTTGGGCAAGACTGGGTGAGGCCGATGATTTACCCGTGGTTGGCGACTGGGACGCCGACGGCAAAGACGATATCGGGGTTTTCGGGCCGGCTTGGGAGGGAGATGATCGCGTTCTCGAACATGAGCCTGGACTCCCTGACCCTGAGAACCGCCGGGCGGCGAGACCTAAGAATATTCCGCCGAGTCCAGCCTCGCATGCTCCCCAGGAGCGTTACCTGCAACGCTCGGCGACTGGTCCAGCCCGGGCGGACGTGATCGATCACGTATTCCGCTTCGGTACCCGTAGCGACCAGCCGATTGCGGGGGATTTCAACGGGGATGGTGTGGATAGTATCGGCTTGTTCAGTCAGGGTAGATGGCGGCTCGATACCAATGGCGACGGTCGATGGACAGCAGACCATGACCAGAATTTCGAATTCGGCCAAACTGGAGATATCGCCGTCGTCGGAGACTTTGATGGCGACGGGATTGATGAGATCGCAGTGGTTCGAGGCAGTCTCTTGATGATTGACAGCAACCACAACCAGCAACTCGATGCTACCGATCAGGTATTTCAGTTGGAGGGAGATGGAAGGTCGGTCGTGGTCTGCGACTTGGATGGTGACGGCAGGGATGAAGCATCGATCCTCCGACGTGATGATCGCCTCACCGAGGAGTCGAGCATCACTCGCGAGGCACGAAAGGCAACCGGATTGAAATGAGAGGCCGGTAGTAGTGAATGGGACGATTACGCCCTGCCGAGGCTATTAGCATCAATTCCAGCCTTGCCAGCGCCGATTCAGAACAGGCGGTAGAGGGACGCAAGATTTCGGCTGTCTCGGCAGGTTCACTGCAGTTATGTGAATCGGGACGGCCAGTGTGATGCCAAGCGGCCTCGTTGAGCGTATGCCATGTCCGACAGCTTTCTCCAAAAACCTTGGGGAGTTGCCAGCCTTATCGGCGGTGCCATCCTCGGACCGTACCTGCTTGTAGGTGATCATCGATCTCCGCTGCCTCATGGAGAGTCACACCCGGCGTCGAACCGGGTCAACTCGTCGACGGAAGAACCGATCGGTTTGCCGACCGCCATGCTGACGGCCGACCTGCCTCCGGTCTTATCGGTTGCTGATACCAACTTCATCCATAGCGGGGGTGTTCAGGATCTGCGCGAGATCCTCAGGTTTGATATCCATCCGTCGTGGATCGCGCAGCGTTTTCCCCAGGTGACCACCGTGCTGGCGGATACTCGTCTCGATGGGCAACGAGTAGCTTTCGTTTCTGGCATCAAGGCTACCGATATCGCCGGTTCCTTGACCTACTACTTCGATGCCACGGAAAAGCTGCGCAGGCTTCAATTCCACGGGACCACCGGCGATCCCAGCATGTTGGTCTCGTTGATGACCCAGTTCTATTATCTGAAGCCGGAGGTTGCGCTAGGCAGCGAGATTTTCATGGCCAAATGGAATAACCGTATAACGAGCCTGATGCAGCTTACCTCCGCAGCCATCTTGAACCCTGGCAACACGAATCGCCGATACCAGGTATTCCTGGAACTCAACCAACCGAGCGAGGAGTACGGACTATCACTTCAGGCAGAGCAGCTGCTTCAGTCAGCCAGGCTAACGCAGCGTTGGTGATCGATTCCTTTTCGACTTCCTGGGGAATCAGGCCGCTCGCCGCGGTGCGGCCTGATTACAATGAACCTCATGAATAACTATTTCGCTGCAGTCATCCTAGGAATTATCGAAGGTCTTACGGAGTTCCTTCCGGTTAGCTCAACCGCTCATTTACGTATTACCCAGGAGTTGCTCGGTTTACCTCAAGAGAGCGAGTACTGGAAGATGTTTGCCATCGTCATCCAGCTCGGAGCAATCCTGGCGGTCGTGGCCTACTTCTGGAAGCGACTTCGTCTCTTTATTGGTGACTTTTGGCAACATGCGTTCGATGGTCGCCCGGCTAGTCAACGCCCGCAGCCTGCCCCACCCTTGCCTCATCGGCCCTTATGGCAGCACCCTCTATCACTGGTGCTGCTAGCTTTTGTCGTCACGGCCTTGCCTTGCTTTCTGATCGATGAAATCATCGGTGAGCAACTAGAGAACCTGACGATGATGGCTTGGGTCTTGATGATCGGAGGTATTTTCATGTGGCTGGTTGACTGGTGGTTTTCCGCCAAGGCGACCACTCACTCGATGGAAAAGATGTCTTGGACCCAAGCCTTGTTTATCGGCGCGATGCAGATCATCTCGGCCGCCTTCCCTGGTACCAGCCGAAGCATGGCGACCATTGCCGGTGGACAGATGGTGGGCCTTTCGCGGACAGCCGCCTTGGAATTCAGCTTCTTTCTTTCCATCCCGGTGATGTGCGCAGCGACAACCTTCAAGCTGCTTCAGTTCGTGCTGAAAAGTCCGTTTACTCCATCCCTCGACGAATGGCTAGTCCTGGCGATCGGTTTCAGCGTCAGTTTTGTGGTAGCGCTAGTGGTGATTGCCTGGTTCATGAACTGGGTGCGTCGCCAAGGCTTTCAGCCCTTCGCGATCTATCGCCTGTTAGCTGGGGCGATTCTCCTGTTCTGGCTCCATCGTCGGTAGCCCCGTCGCTTGGCTGCAGATCGGCAACGTCTTTTTCAGGCAAGGCTGGAGATCGTCTCGGCCTCTGCCTCGGATTCCAGGCCGATGCGGGCTCGGCAATGCAGGCGTGCGGGCACCATGCGTTTTTTTCTGCCCACATTTCGGCTGCTTCCGTCAGGCAATTCAAGGACTGTTCGACACTCCAACGATAGTGCTCGAATTCCTCACGTGTCAATTTCTGCGGGATATGAAACCTTGGACCAACGACGACTCGTGCCCGGGAACCGGGTTTCGGCAGCGGAAACTTATCCCAGGATCGCTGTAAACGCCATGGATGTTGATAGCCCATCCCCACCGGCACTAGCGGAATATCGAGCTTCGAGGCAATAAAAATAGCCCCAGCCGCCATTACCCGACGCGGTCCGCGAGGACCGTCTGGAGTCAATACCAAGCCCGAAACCGTCGGCTGATCAAAAATCGCTTTGATCGCCCCCACTCCGCCTCGTCCTGACGAACCGCGAAAGACCTGAAATCCATTGAGGATCGCCATTTGCGATAGCCATTCAGCATCACGATGCCGACTTGCCAGCACCCCCAAGCCATAGCGGCGTCTCAAGTAGAACGGGATGAGCGTGTATTCATGCCAGAGGATAAAGATGACAGGGTCACTGAACTCGGGAAAAACCGGGTCGACCGAGCGGTCATAGTAATAGGCTCGATAGTCGAGCGTCCGCATCCAAAAACGCAACGTCAACGAGAGCATCAAGCCACCCATTCGTTGTGCGGGCGACGACTGAAGGATTTGCTCGAGTTTCACGTTATGCCAGCGGCCATTCGCCATGAAAGACTTCGACGGCTGGTCCGGTCATGAAAACATGATTCGTCGCCTCTTCCCACCGCAACCGCAAATCGCCGCCTCGGAGATGATTGAGAATCTCGCGATCGGTTTGGCCGGTAAGTACCCCAGCCACACAAACGGCGCTTGCCCCGGTACCGCAAGCCCACGTTTCACCTGACCCTCGCTCCCAGGTTCGTTGGTTGACCTCTCTGGGTGACAAGATCTCGACAAACTCTACATTGGTCCGCTGAGGGAAACGGGGGTCTTTCTCAATCTTCGGCCCAACCTGGAGAACCAATTCATCGGTTGCTTCCGGGACAAAAATCACGCAATGAGGATTACCCATCGATAGGCAGGTGACAAAAAGCCGATGGCCATCAATGGTCATCGGAAAATTGACCACTGTCTGTTCAGCCAAAAGTGTAGGGACACGTGCTGCTTCGAGGATAGGCTGGCCCATATCGACTGTCACGCTGTCGACCAAACCATCCTTGAGACACAAATCTACCGATAAAACGCCTGCTCCTGTTTCGATTTTTAGCTTTTCATTGCGACATAGGCCATGATCATAAACATATTTAGCCACGCACCGAATCCCGTTACCGCACATCGCCGACTCACTACCATCGGCATTAAACATTTGCATGCGAGCATCAGCTACTTTCGATGGCAGGATCAGGATCAGACCATCGCTTCCCACGCCAAAACGGCGATCAGAGACTCGAACAGCCAACTCGCCGGGTTCATCGGGAATCACCTGATCAAAACCGTTGACGTAGACGTAATCGTTGCCAGCACCGTGCATCTTGGTGAATCGCATGAACTGCCTATAAAAATCAAAAAAGGAAGCCGCGAGCGGGATAATGAATTGCGTACAACTGTATCGATTTAGCCAAGAATATCCAGATCCGAGGGGGGGGATGCGTCATCCACTTCCAGATTCCAGATCGAGGGCTGAGCCTCGTTGGCGATCGCTTCGGCAGCTTTCGCAGTCGGCGGAGGAGGCGGCTCTCCCTGGTATCTTTCCTGGGCATCGCGGTCTCCCATTTCCTGACTGGCCTGAAGTTGCTCGGTGATTTGCTGCAAGCTTTGACTAGTCCGGGCCTGATCCAGACTGTGCGCTGTCGCTTCCTGATTGCGAGCCACCTGGTGAGCCAAGGTGGCGAGAGGAGCTACGGGTGAGGGGATCCTTGGAATCTGCATGCTCGTCTCCTGATTTCCGGGCTAATTATCGACCCCTCTCAGGGCTCACCATCCGCTCGGGAAAGATTTGCTGAAAATTGGTTCCCATCAAAGGAATGCCACGGCGAAAATCCAGCTGATCGGTAGTTCCTGTAACTTCAAGCTGCAACATGGTCGCACTATCGTTTTGGCTGATCAACGGCCCGAAGACTGCCACCATTGGACTGTGGTTACCAATGTAAGCATACAAATCCAAACGCAATTCACGACGGAGATTGACCCACCCACTCCCTCTCAGGGAAATAATGTCGCCATCGAGCGAGATCCGATCTATCGGAATACGATCGCCATCAATACGGAAAAGCACATCGGCGCTTTCAAAGGCTCCATCATCCGGTGGCTTCACGCTCAACACGCGAAATAAGCGGGTCATGACAGGCATGTGGTAGAAGTTTGCCTGTCGCAACCAGGCTTGACCAGTACCGCTAAGGGTATTGGTATGAGTCAGCGACCCGACGATCTGGCATTGCATCCAGAGCCGACCATCAGCTTGGTTTTGCCCCTCGCCAATATCTGCAAGGAAAGCCGCCAGGTCGGCATCGACCAAGGCTAGGTTGAGTTCCGTTCGTCCTTCCAAGAGGGGATGGCTCCCGTAGAGAAACAGATTTCCAGCCAGGGTACTTGCCTTCAAATCACTGGAACTCGTATCCAGCTTCGGTAGCTGTTCGTTGGAAAGCATTGCCCCCGGGCTGACGGGTGCCTGGCTTAGGCTGGTCGGAACTGGGATCACCGCCGCTGGTCCTTGGCGGAGGATAGTAGCGGAAGCCGGAACAACCGTGGGAAACTCGTCGGAAGCCCAGACGGTGTGTAGAGCCTGCATGAGGTCGCCATCCCGTCTGGCAGCGGCCAGGCGAGCTGCCAGCGGAGCCACCTGCACAGCTTCCGCCATCCTACCGAATAACAGCTTAGACTCCGCGATAGCAATTGGACCGGTGAGCTGCGTCACCGGGATACCGCGTACTGCGAGCGAGTCCAGAACGAGAAAACCCTTGGCCTGCGGCCCCTGCTCGGTGTTCTCCCCCAAGACATGCATGGATCCGCGAATACCCGACGCCAGCGCCCCACCCGCCAACTGCCCATCTTCGATTTCGACCTGCAAGTCCCAGGCTTGAACCTTCGGCTCGCTTTCCGCCGGATCCGACTTCAGCAAGGTTTGGCCGGATATCGCTAAAGGCCCACGAAACTCGGTGGCCGTCAAAGGGCCCCGCATGTAATCGGGCAATGAAATCAACAAGCCTTGATCGACGTTCAACCGAGTTGTCGGTAACCAAGTCAGAATGCCATTCCAGCTGCCATCTTCGGTGACCTGAAAGCCACCCTCCGCTGAAATATGACTTGAATCATGCGAAGCGTCAAAGCGGTGTAACTCCACCGTGCCCGGTCGATAACTCACGTCACAGGCGATCCGACTTAGGAGATACGGGAGGGACCGGGGTTGCATACTTACACTCCGTCCGACCACCGCATCGTCGCCCCCATCCTCCTGGACCCGAACCGCTAAAGTCCATGGTCCATCCGACTGGTTTCGCTCTAGCGAAACCAGAACACGATCGACCACCCCGCTTGGCCTTAGATGAGTCCATAAGTCGCGGACGCTCTCCGGGAGCGCTGCCTGCAACTCCTCTTCCAATGGAACATTCTGCGAGTCAAAGTCCAACTGGACTGACGAGACCTTGGGACCATCGCTAGTAACCAAGCCTTCGCAATGAATTCGGGCGCTGTCGTTACGACCTTTAAATCGCTGGATACGAATCTGTTGGTCGTCGACGCTGATATGCCCCTGAATATCGAAAATCGGATAGCGAAACCCCTGATAACGCAGGGAACTATCGTAAAAACTCAATTCGATCGACTTGGAAAGGTTTTGGATATCGCTTGCCGAACGTACGAAACGTGCGCTCTTAACGTCGATCATGCCGCGCGGCGAGAGCTCCTCCACGAATCGTTGCAAAGCGGTCACCGGCTGACCGCGTGGAGTCAGGGCTTGGATCAAATGATCGTCGATCGGTATCGGTCCATCCGATGAAACCGAAAGCTCGATCAGCCATTTCGGAGAAGCCCGCGCCAATCGCAGCCAACCTCTTACCGTCTGACCTTCCGCCGTAGCCGTCAATTCCTCGCTGATCAGCAAACCGTCGCGATAGTGAAAGTCACCGCACACGTTGGTTAGTGGGTAGGGGAAGATATCCGCGTTTACCGATGCCTGGCGTGCATGAATCAGGATCTCCGGCTGCCATCGCACCCCATCGAATTGCAGCACCAGTTCTCCGTCAACCCTTCCAGCAAGATTTAGCTTGAGCCACTGCTCCTGGATAGGTTGAGGGAGGGCGGCGAACAAGCGGTGATCAAGATCCAAGTGCTTCACCTGGAGGCTTGCAAGCAGGGGTGCATTGAGCGTCAGACCATAAACGTCTGCTTCCAATTGAAATTTCGCTGCGCCGCTTCGAGCGGTCGCCTGACGCAACTGCATCAAATCATTCTTGAGGTAAAGCTCGCCTGCTAGTTCCTCCAAGGGATAGGGAAGCCTTGGGTGCTGCAGTCGTCCGTCACGGATATGGCCACGGACCAGGAAAGCTACTGCCTGCTGCGGCTCCTTATCGACTGCGAATTCCGCCGCCAGCTTGGCCTGCAAACCAGCCAACTGGGCCAAGTTACTCCGCCACTGCTGGGGCAATTTGTCTGTCCACTGCGACGAATAGAACAAGTCCTCGACATCCCCCTGAATAGCCCATCGTCGCTTGTCCTGGGAGAGATTCAGCTGCAGCGATAGCCTGGAAAAAAAGCTCCCGCGGACGCTCGCCTGTACCTCCACCCCAACCAACGCGTCTTGTTCGGCTTGCCTGACCGGTCGAAGCTGAACGCTCAGATCATGAAAGATCATCTCCTGGGCCTGCAGATTCTCGGGCTGCAAGATACGAACCAAGCCCCGCCGGACTTCAATCGGTGGCAGATTGCCTGGGATAGGCTGGTCGCTCTGCAGGCTTTGTAAAGAGACTCGTCCGTCAGCCATGGGCCAGATGGATAGATCTACCGAATCCAAAATCACCCGCTTGATCGGTGACTTACCCTGAATCAGATCTATCCAATTCAAATCACCCTGCGCGATAACCCGCGGAATTCGGGCGATGACCCGCGGACCTTCCGGGGTCTTGAGCGCTACCGTGAAACCTTCCAGCAACAGCCCCCGCCCTGGTTCGAGATGAGCGGTCTCCAATGCCACCAGATGCTCAGGAAACTGCCGCTCAAGTAACTCCTGAACCTTGTCGCGTAGGGTATGATTGATACGAGAATGGAAGTAATGATAGGCTGCCATCCCCAACAGGACCAACAGCAGCAAACAAACAAACCGGTACTCCCATAGCCGATCGCGTTCGCGCAGCTTTATCGCTGCAAGGTCTTGAAGACCCGGAGGGTAACCCTGATCTGTCGAAGCATCCATGCCGAACCAATCCCAGCTACCACACACAAAGCCAAGACCGCAGGCTGCCGGTAGCGAACCGAACCTACGAAGACTAGATGCAAGGCAGCGAAATACAATGTCGGATACACATATATGGCTATCCCTGCTCTTTTCCCGCGACTAGTCCACAGTCCAATGACCGCCAGGAGCAGAATGATCACATACACTAACGATTCCGCGATGCGAATCCCAACCCCACCCAACTCCTCCGCCGTCGGCCACGGACTCCACATCTTGCGGAACTTTATCAAAGCCAAACGGCAAGCGGCAGAGCGATTTTCGTTGGCCCAGTGAATCGCGGCCCAAAAAAGCGCTCGATTGAGTTTCCACTCAAAGACATCACCCTCGTTCTTTTTGCTAGCGTTGACTGCACGGCTTCCCTCTATCCTTGTCGCTTGCCGCTCCTCAGCCCGCAGTGCGATCTCGAATGGAAGCGAGAAAGCCATTCCTTCATCGCTCGACCCGGTCGCTCCTTCATGCAGTCCGTCGTAGAGACTGGCCCCAACCTGCAAGGTCGTCGGAACAAATCGACCGGTAACGAGGTAGTTCCGACACCACCATGGCGACATGGCCAATATCATTCCCAAACTGAAATAACACAACTCCGACCAAGGCCGGGGCTCTCGCCCCTGCCAGGCTGGCAATCGAGGCTCTCCCCCAAGGACTCGCCTAAGCCTGAAGCCGACTTCCCGGCACAGGATACCTGCAGCCAGCAGCCCTGGCCACAACAGCCAACTCGGTCTGGCCAAACAAGCCAAACCGCCAATAGCTCCTGCCAGCATCGCTCGGCCCGGCCACCAACCTCGCTCCGACTCGCCAGCCCTCCAAGCCAGTAAGCTCAACATCATCAAGGGACAAAAAATCGCCTCGCTCAGCACGAAGATGCTCATCCCGATGGCGCCCGGATAAACCGTCGCCAAAATCCCGGTCGCCAAGCTCGCGACCATTCCCGCCAGTTGATAAGCGGCCCGCATCAAGATGCCGACCACGACAGTGCCTAAAATCGCCCCGCTCAGTCGAGCGGTCATGACGCCAGCCCTCCCATTCCAGGAGGCGGCTGGCACCAAGAACAAGGGATAAAGCGGCGCACGAAAAATCCGACTATCGACCCCGGCGTAGTCGTAAGGCTGCCCGTCGGCAAGTTTCTCTGCCAGAATCCAATACGTTTCGCTGTCGCCAAAGCGAAAGAGTCGGCCTTCGGCATCAGCCAACTGCTGCCAGAAAAACGCCGCCGCAACCCTTAGTACCAGGGCGGTCGCCAGGATGGCGACGATCATGGCGCCGTAAGGCTTACTGTGTGATTGGGCTAACAACGTTGCTTTGATTATCGTCGTCGGAATCGGCAATTACTGCCGCCATCGCCCCTAAAGCCCCCAAACCCAAGAGGTCACCAAGCCACTCACCTCCTAGCGTCCCACCGCCTCCGCCACCGATGATGCCCCCTGCCCCGAACATATTTCCACCCATCGGTGGTTGCATCCACACCGCTTCCTCGATCTCCTCCTCCACCGCCTCTTCCTCCGGCGTCAGGCTCTCCTGGATCGCCAGCACATCGGCGCCATCAGCCAACTCGACATTCAGTGCGGGACTGGCTAGCTCCTGCATGCTTACCGAGCGCCAAGACCGGGTGGGTACTGGTTGGCGACTCGCCAATGCCTCCTCGCTAACAACGCAAAAGGCGACTGCTGCCATCCCTCGATTTCCTGCCGCCACGAAACCATAACAACCTGGCAGGACTTTCTCAAAAGTAAAGCTTCCGTCCACGGAAACCCTCGAACGGGAGATTTCAATACCCTCCTGGAGAAGCATCGCGCTCATCTGGCTCATATCGGCCGCCTCCACGGATGTTCCCAACGGTGAAAGGTGCCCGACGACTTTGCCTGTCGCATCGGCAAAAATTCGATGCGATTTGGCGAACACTCGCTGGCCGACTAAAGGATCTCTCACGATTCCTCCGAGGCTGGCCGACAACGGCGTGGGCGGCATATCCACGCTCAAAATCCGGCGGAGGCTCTCGCCGCGAGGACGCACTACCCGAATATCGACAGAACCTGGCAGATGAGCCCCGGCCTCTGGATCGAGAACAACCAGTCCAAATGCCGCAAAGGAATTGTCCGCCTCGGCTACGATCGAGTAGTAACCTGTTTGGATCCCATCGAGCGAAAAAGAGCCATCGCCACGGGAAGCGCTGGTAGCGATTACCCGTCCGCGTTGAATAAGGCTCACCGTGGTACCCGAAACCGAAAGCGTGTCCTCACCGACCAAGGTCACAACCCGGCCACGAATTGTCCCCCCCTCGCCCATCTGTACCCACTGGTGGGAGAACAGATTATTCAGCATCCCACTATCCTTTGCCGGCAGTTCAATCGGGGCCAGTAGGGCCTCGCCTTCACCCCCAAACAGGGAAGGCTCGATCGCATTCGCCGATGGCACCACCAAGGCGGGATTCAACTCCTGGGCGGTCGCTACCGACCAGCCCCCCATCGGAACAATCATCAGGGTCAAAACAATCGAACAGGCCTGCAGTCGGTATCGGAACATCATTCAATTCTTTGTTGAGAGAATGGAAACTCCCCTTGCTCCGAGGGTAAACCAGCAAAATTTTACCAATTCCCGTTAACCGCTACAACTAAAACGCTCCATCGATTCGCCAGAATCCAACTATTCGGCTCGACAAGAAGGAATCGCTACGTTTGGGGAGCAGATTCACTGAAAAGCCATCACGCCCACCTGGAGGTATGCCACAGTAGGAAGAAGTTCTATTGGAAGTCGTCTTTTTGCGGTAAGCCCATGTATATGGTCGATGTCATCGATTTGACCAAGTCCTACACGGATTTGGCTCAAGGCTTATTCATGGCCGTCGACGGGATTAGTTTCCGAGCCCAGGCCGGGGAGATTCTGGGTGTGCTTGGTCCCAATGGGGCAGGCAAGACGACCACCCTCAGAATGTTGAGTACGATCCTCCAGCCCAGCAGTGGTTCGATTGTCATCAACGGCGTCGATGCCGCGGCGAACGGTGATGCCGTACGTCGCAATATCGGCTTTGTCTCGAACAACACCGCCCTCTATGATCGAATGAGTGCTCGCGAACTAGTGGCTTACTTCGGTAGCATTCACGGGATGTCCAAAGCCGAAATACGCGAGAAGAGCGCTGCGATTTTCGCTCAACTACGGATGGCTGATTTCGGCGACACACCCTGCGGCAAGATGTCGACGGGTATGAAGCAGAAGGTCTCCATTGCCCGCGCTTTGATCCACGATCCTCCAGTCCTGATTTTTGATGAAGCTTCTGTCGGTCTCGATGTCATGGTGGCAAGATCTCTGCTCGAGACGATCGCCTCGCTCCGCGAGGCGGGAAAGTGCATCATTTTCTCGACGCATATCATGCGTGAAGTTGAACGCTTGTGCGATCGCGTCGCGATCATGCATCGCGGTCGAATTCTCGACATGGGAACACTGGATGAACTCGCAGAACGACATCAACAGGCTGACTTCGAGGAACTATTCTTCCGCTTATTATCGACTCACGATCAAAAGCCAGAGAGCTGCCATCCATGAACTGGTCGCGAGTGCGCCTGATATTTGAGCGTGAAGTTCGAGACCAAGTCCGTGATCGCCGGACGATGTTTACCATATTCGTACTGCCGTTGCTGCTGTATCCCTTCATGGGGATGCTGATGTTGCAAGTTGCCCAGTTTCATGCCGAACATGCAGTGCGTATCACCTGGATTGGTGAAGATAACTGGCCCAGCGACCGTCCGCTACTTTCACAAAATAAGTCGGATAACGACGAGAGCTTGCTCCACTGGACACGGCTTTCATGGAAGGACCTCCCCTCCTCGGTGAACAACTGGGAGGATTTTGCCGTCGAGCAACTCAAGGCGAACGCCACTGATCTGGTATTGATTTCGAAGCCGGGAATGGCTGAAGCCCTCCAAAGCGAGAGCCCTTCAACCCCGCTCATCACCGTCATCAATCAAGCATCCGATCAATCCGTCATTGCCGCCCAACGTCTCTCGCGTTTGCTCGAGGATTGGCAAGGACGATGGTTGCACACCAAACTCATCGAGTCACAACTCGACCCATCCATCCTCCAACCCCTCCGACCGCAAGTCGTTGACGTCGCCCCAAGAGAAACGAAGCAAGCACTGGTTTGGTCCAAATTGCTACCATTGGTGATGCTGGTTTGGGCGCTCACCGGTGCCTTTTATCCAGCCATCGACTTGTGTGCTGGCGAGAAGGAACGGGGGACGCTGGAAACGCTTCTGAGCAGCCCCGCCACCCGTCGGGAAATCGTTTGGGGCAAGTTGCTGACCGTAATGACTTTCAGTATCGCAACCGCCGTCCTTAATTTGCTGAGCATGCAACTTACCTCCTCCTTTGTCATCGATCAGTTTGCCCGTCTTGGCGGACCGAACGCAGTCCCGACGGTTGGCCCGCTCCCGCTAACAGCCCTCACCTGGTTACTTGTCATTCTTTTACCGATATCGACGATGTTCAGCGCCCTCGCCTTGGCTGTGGCAGCTTTGGCGCGTAGCAGCAAGGAAGGGCAGTACTATCTGATGCCTCTCCTCTTGGGCGGTCTCCCGTTGGTTCTCTTACCGATGGTACCAGGAATGGGTCTGACCGTAGGCAGCAGCGCCATTCCGGTCACCGGCGCTGTTTTGCTCGCCCGCGCACTGATCGAAGGCCAGTATGCTGATGCCATCCTGCATGCACCGATCGTGATTGTTGTTACCATCGTTTGCTGCTTGCTCGCCGTACGTTGGGCTGTCCGGCAGTTTGAGAGCGAGGCGGTGATGTTTCGTGAGAGTGAGAGGTTTGAGTGGGCATTGTGGCTCAAGCACCTGTGGCGAGATCGAGCCGCAACCGCGACAGCCAATGAAGCCTTGTTGTGCGGGGTGATTATCCTCGTAGCTCTCTTCTTCGGACGACTCTCCTTATCCAACCAGGATTTATCCTGGACCAGCATCGCGCGCACCACCTTGGCTATCCAACTGGGAATGATCCTTGGCCCAACCTTGATCATGGCGGGCTTTATGACCGCATCGGTGCGGCGAGCCTTACGGCTGGAAATTCCTCGCCCCATCGATTTCCTCTTCGCGGCCATCCTGGGAGTCAGTCTCCATCCCATCTACCTGGTATTCGCGACAGCCATCCAGCAGGAATTCCAATTGGGCGTTGATACCAAGCAGATGCTGGTACAGATCGATCAGGTAATCGCTGCCGCTCCGCTCTGGTCGGTCCTGTTGATCTTCGCGGTCCTGCCGGCTTTGTGCGAGGAATTGGCTTTCCGAGGCTTCATCTTCGGTGGACTGAGCCGGGACAATGGTACCTTGCGTGCGATTCTGGTTTCCTCGCTGTTTTTCGGATTCTCGCATGGCGTCCTCCAGCAATCCATGACGGCGACCACCATGGGGCTAGTGCTGGGAATCGTCGCCTGGAAAAGCGGCGGCGTGGTGTGTGGTATCGTCATCCATGTGCTTCACAATGGTTTGACGATGGTCCTTTCCCGGCTTGGCAAGACCCCGGAAGAGATCCCTTCTACCCTGGACTGGGCCTTCCAAATCACCCCCCAAGGTCAACTCGCCTACTCCTGGACATGGCTGGCTCTCAGCCTCGGTCTAAGCGCACTCAGTCTGGCGTGGTTTATCTTTCGCCAGACAAACCTCGGTCACCTGAGGGACTTCACCCTCCAGCCAGCGCATCAACCATCCAGTCCGACCCTTTGAAGCCACTCCTCGGACAATACTATTTAGACGATCTGGCCTCGCCCACCGCGCCGCACCGAGCAGATGGTAGCCGTCGCTTCGCGATACCGCTGGTCAAGCCTGGACGCCTTCGTATTCCGTGACTGGTGGACTGTCATCGAACTCAATCGTGGTCTGCAAAAAGCCGCGAGCCGATCCGAATCATTGTCGCTCCTTCGGCGATAGCCTCCACAAAGTCCCCGCTCATCCCCATCGATAGCTGCTCCAGCCTTAATTTTTCTCCCAGGTCCTGCTGAAGCTCATCGCGAAGCCGACGAATCGCGGCAAAATCGCGTCCGGGAAACGGGTTATCGATACCCGCCATCCCCATTAGCCCGAGGACTTTGACGTGGCTTAACTCGCAACAACGAGTCGCTACTGGCCAAAGTTCTTCACGCGTCATCCCCGTCTTGCCGATGTCGGCCGTAAGATTAACTTCCAACATCACCGATACGGGCGCCTTGAGCTTGGCCGCGTCCACTTCGATCTGCTCGACTAATCGCATCGAATCGATCGAATGAATACAATGAACCCAGGGAAGGATGCGTCGACTTTTATTGCGTTGCAAATGTCCGATCAAATGCCACCGAACGCCGTCGGTCCCCATGGCTTCCGCTTTCTCCCACAGCGACTGCGGCCGACTTTCCCCCAGATCCCGACAACCAGCCCTGATCAATTCCGCCGTCTGGCTCATATCCGCGTACTTGCTAACGCCGATAATGGTGATCGAATCCGGTTGGCGTTGGTAGCGTTCGGCTGCCTCCGCGACCTCTTCCCGGAGTCGCCACCAACGATCGATAATCGAAGACATCTCTAGACTACCCCAATTCCGTGAAACGAAAGCTGACTAAATCCTCCCAAGCCTGCTGTAATTTTCGGCAGTGTTGGCCTGGTCGTCCCTCGCCGATCATTTTTCCATCGAGCGAAACGGCCGACCAAACACAACCGGTCGAACCGGTCATCAGTACCTCTTGGGCATCGAGGAGATCCGGGGGATATAAATCAGTGAACTCTATCGCATATCCCAAAGAACCCGCCAAGCCAAGGATGGTCTTCAACGAAACGCCCACGAGGATATCGACCAAGGGAGGGCTACGGAGTTTCCCAGCCGAATCGACCACGATCAGATTGGAAATCGAGGTCTCCGTAACGGTCGCTCGCGTGCTGAGCAGTACAGCCACGCTGGTTGGTGCAATTGCACTTCGCCGTGCTGGCGTTTCCGCCAGGCGACGATCGGCAAGGTAATACTGAAGCCGACTGCGAGTTTTCAAGCCAGGAGACCAGCACGCCGCCGGAACGTTGCGTGTCTCTGCCACATGCAAGTGCGTCCCTTGGTGATACCAACCTTTGAGCTGCTCGATGGGCAGCGGATACAAATGGAGCATCAGGGTCGGTGCCACCCCTTCCCGACGATCGATTCCAGGATCGCCGGGGGAAAGCAAAAGAACCACCCCCACATCACCAACGGCCCCAAGCGTCGGAGCATTACGTTCCAAGAGTTCATCGCACAGGAGGTGAATCGCCTGATTTGTCGGCGACCAATCGATCCCTAAAAACGCTGCCCCCTCCGCCAATCGCTGCAGATGGTCCTCCAGGGCGAAGAGCCTACCGCCGAAGGTCCTCAGTCGCTCGACCAGGATGACTCCATGGGTCGTACCAACATCTGTCGCACTCCAACTGAGCTGTTCAAGGGTAGTCCATCGACCGCTTCGATAAGCTTGCGTCGTAGCAAAGGAAGCCGCACTCCACAGGCCAGACATGGCAAACTTTCCATCCCTAAAAGGCAAGACGAGCTGGAAAGCTCGTCCTGATCCAACAAAACCTAGCGATTCAAGACTAAGTCTCGATCGTTTCGCGAACCTTTTGCAAAAAGTGCTCGGTTCCCGCCTTCGACAACTCTTTACAATGCTTCTCCGCATTTTTTCGTTGATCGTATTCAAAAACCGCAACCCGCTTGAGGTTTTGGTTGAAAACTCCCCAGTACAATTTGACTCGAGGAGGCTCAGCTACCTTGCGTTTCTTGGCCGGTTTCTTCTCGGAAGCGGCTCCTTCGGTGCCCTCGGTTCCTTCCACGACTTCTTTCGCCTTTTTAGTGGCCTTCTTGGGTGCGGCTTTGGTTACAGATGCCATACTCTTTCATCTCCCGAGGAAATAGATGATTGTGTGTCAAAAAGAAGCTGAGTTCTCGCTGTCCACCTCATTATAGTCGCCTCGGTGGATTTCTCCCAGCGCTAACTGGAACTCCGCTAAAAGCTGGCTTTCAGCGGGATATTCTGCCATTTTGGATATACCCAGCGATCGAGCTGGAGCTGGCCATCCTGACGGACAACCAGGCGGATGGCGTGCTCGGTAGCTGTGTTGAGCACCACGCGGCGGGGAGCCCCGAAAGCCGGCTTGACCCGCTCACTCGCCCCCCGCGGCCCACCGCTGATCACCACGATTTCCGGCTCACACCAATCTAAAAGGGGCTGTGGGTTTTCGACCAGGCTTCCGTGATGAGGCGCCATGTACAGAGCCACTTTGCGCCGGGGATTCGTCAAAAGCTCGCGCACTCCTTCCCCTTCCAGGTCTCCGGGCAACAGAATGCGTCTCCCGTAACATTCCAGCAGGAGGCAGAGGCTCTTGGCATTGTCCTTCCCGGAATGCATGTCGGGTGGCGGATGTAGCACCCGGAAGCACACTTGCTCATCGCCAAAGCTTTCACCAGCTTGCCTGGCAATCCGAGGTACTCCACGACTTCGAAGCTCGACTAATACTTCCTGGATGCCTTGGCTCGCCGACTTGAGAGTAAAGTCCGTGGTTACTACCTGCCGGATTTTGAATCGCTTCGATAAACCGGGAACCGCATTGAAATGATCGGCATCGGCGTGCGATAGCACCAACCCATCGATCCTATCCACCCCGGCATCCCAGAGCACGTTCGCAATTTCCTGATAGCCACGCTGGGCATTTCCAAGGCTGCCAGCGTCATACAACCACGTCTCTCCCGAAGGTGTTTGCATGAGAACACTCGTACCATGCCCCACATCGATAAAAATAATCTCCAATCGTCCCGGCCTGGTTGAGGCCGCTGCTGCAGGCCACCAGGAACCGGCCGCTGACCAGGACCCAATCACTCCCCCCAACCAAAGCCATGAAAAGATGAAGAAGAGGAATCGTTCCCGCCTCGCGAAACCTTGCAGGGCAACCAACAAGGCAAAACTCGCATAGAAAACCAGCAACCAACTCAAGGACGGTGATGCTAGCCAGAAATGACTCAGCGGCATAGTCTCGGCCCACCGTACCGTCTGATCGGTCAGTTCCAGATTAAGCCCGCACAGCCACCCCAGCGGATACCCTAGCCAGCTACTCCAAGGTCCGACTACCAGCAAGACGAGGCCCGTCAGCAGGGCAATCAGTAAAGGCAACCACAGCGCCAAGTTGAGAAGCACAGCTACTGGCGAAACAATATGAAAGCGATACCACACCAGAGGTGCAGTCAACCACCAAACCCAGAAACTGGTCAACGCAATTTGCATGATCCAAGTAAGCCCCCCCATGAGACGTCGTTTCGCCAGCGGCTGTGCCGCTGCTAATACATCATCGACCGACCCCGGGCGTTGCCCATGGGTGCGGCTGGATGGACTCAAGAGAATCAAAACAGCCACGGCCAGGAAGGAAAGTTGCGTCCCGATTTCCATCCAGTAGTTTGGGCGATAGAGATACACTCCCACCGCCGCCAGCCCGAGCAGGTTAAAACTCCGCGTGGTTTTACCTATCCACCGCGCCCAACAAGACAAAACTACCACTATTGCCGCGCGTGCGACCGGGGGATTCGCTCCGCATAAAAGCGAATATGCGACCACGACAATCACCGTCGCTAGCAGGATGAATTTCCTCTGACAGCCTAACAGTAAACACAAGCCGAAAACACTGACCGCCACCATCTCTATATGCATCCCGGAGATAGCCAACATGTGAATGGTGCCGGTCGCCAGTAGTGACTCTTGTAATTCCCACTCTACCTGCTCGCGCTGCCCGAGCACCAACGCCGACGCCAAGGCCGCCTGATTAAAAGCGATCTGCTGATGAAAAGCCTTATCGGCCTCGACAACAACCCACGCCAGCCAGCGGTCGAGACGCCACAGCGTTTCCCGGGACTGCCAGCGAACCTGCGTCGGACTTTCCGTTCGCCCACGAACAAAAATCCCGAGTCGACGATACTTTGCGGCCAGATCGAATTGCCCAGGATTGGTCGGCTCGGGGATCCGCTGCCACTCCAGCATTCCCAGGATCCTGTCTCCAGGAAGCAATGACCGTTGCCTCCCCTGCGCGGTTAGCAGCATGCGGCCGAAATCGCCTGCCCGCCAGTCGCGACCATCCCGCACACGCTTCACGGTCACTTCAAAGACTGTTTGCCAACCGCCATCATCACGCAAACCCTCCACTTCAGGCCGGTCACGAAACTGCATCATGTCCGGACGCCATCGCGGGATGCTTTCGATCACTCCTTCCAAGACGACGGGATTCCACCGCGTATCTGCCATCGACTGCAATTGATCGCGAAGCTCGCTTCGCTCTTGAAGCTGACAACGCCAAGCAGCGACCATGACCGCCAAAAACATCGTGGCTATGATCCACAGATTACCAGCCCGCATACAGGTCAGCAGGCAGAGCCCAGCGACGGCCAGGCAGAGTGGATCAAACCAAGCAGCACTCGCAGGCAGCAGTTGCGCACCCCCCATCCCCGCCATGCAAAGGACAAAGACGGTCGGCATCGGATAGACAGTGATTCTGCTTCTCACCACCGATAGACGTTCTTTCAGCCCCACCTCGCCGCCTCCCCTTTCACTCGCCCTGCACTGCCTGCCCAAGCGTTGCCAGATAGCCGGTATCATGGACCCGGCCGTCGCCACCGCTCATTCAACCAGCCCGATTTTAAGGACGAAGGCTTCGGGATGCTAGTAAAGGAACCTGGTTAGCGGAACCAACGAAGCGCTTTCGAGGTCAGCATTCCTGCCTCATTCACCCCGCTTTACCGGTTAGCTATACTGGCCAGCGTTCGCCTGGAATCCGCCCCTTTGTCCTAGCCAACCGCCCGCCGCCTTAGCTCGGCCCGGCCGGAGCAGGCGATCCGGACGGTGATGTTTCGAGCGGTGTCAATCGCTGAACTTGTCCTCAGGGTTCGAAGGCTTTACCCAGACGATTATCAAACCTCGGCCATGCTTCCCGACGGATGGTAATGCCACGGTTGAGGCAAACTGGCATCGTTACTCTTTTTGGAAGGTCAGACCGTCATGAAGATTGTGATCGTAGGAGGAGTTGCCGGTGGGGCTTCGGCAGCAGCTCGAGCCCGGCGTGTAAATGCCGAAGCTGAAATCACGATCCTGGAAAAAGGTCCATATATTTCTTTTGCTAATTGTGGTCTTCCCTATCATGTGGGCGGGGAAATCGAGGATCGCAGTAAATTACTGGTGGCCACTCCCGAACTCTTTTGGAAACGATTTCGAGTCGCCATCAGGACCTTATCGGAGGTCATCGCGATCCAACGCCAGTCCAAGACGATCGTCGTACGGAACCAGGCAACGGGTGAGCAATATGAATTGCCCTACGATCGTTTGATTTTATCGCCAGGCTCTGAACCGCGGACCCCGGAAATTCTCAACCCGTTGCCCAGCAATGCATTTCACCTATGGACGTTGAGCGATATGGATCGCATGCTTGCTTATATGAAAGAACGACCACCAAAAAATGCGGTTGTCCTTGGCGGTGGCTTCGTTGGTCTGGAAGTTGTCGAGCAACTGCAGCAACGTGGGGTTCAAGTCACCCTCGTGGAGCGCAACCCGCAGGTCCTGAAGCCACTGGATCCAGAATTTGCAGCCTTGATTCACGACCGTTTGAAAGCT
>JBILTQ010000474.1:0-3898 GCA_044371435.1 Pirellulaceae bacterium
GCGAGTGATACGCGACGGAGATCGAGTTTCCACACTGGAACTGGACGACGGCCAGAAAATCGCCTCTGATTTGATCGTCGTGGCCATTGGTATCCGACCGCGTCATGAGCTGGCCAAAGCTGCCCAACTGGATCTGGGGCCCACCGACGGCGTTCAGGTTAACGAATGGATGCAAACTTCCGATCCTTCGATCTATGCCGTGGGCGACGTCGCTGAGCTACGGCATGGAGTATCGCAGGAATCGATGCGTGTCGCTTTGGCTGGACCAGCCAATCGAGCCGGTAGGATCGCCGGCGAACACGCCGCCACCGGTCGCGCTCCGTCCATGGCGAAAGTCTTCGGTACCGCCATTGTGCGCGTTTTTGATAGTGAGGCTGGCTGCACCGGAATGAATGAAGCCAGCCTCCGCAGCCGTAGCATTCCCTACCGCTCAGCCCTCATCCAGGCCACACATCACGCCTCTTATTACCCGGGCGCCCTACCGATCCACCTCAAATTGCTTTACCATCCCCACGATGGAAAGTTACTGGGGGCACAGGCAGTCGGCGGCCGAGGAATCGACAAACGGATCGATGTGATCGCTACCGCCATGCACCTAGGCGCCACTGTCTGGCAACTCGCCGATCTTGACTTGTCCTATGCCCCACCGTTTGCCAGCGCCAAGGACCCGGTGCATATGGCGGCATTTACCGCCTGCAACGACCTGAATCACTCGCCAAAACTTGTCCCGCCCGATACCGATCTGTCTGGGATGCAGGTCGTTGACGTACGGACCGCCCGTGAGCGGGAGCATCTTCCCTTGCCCGGGGCGATCCCTATGGAAATCGATACGCTCCCCGAACGCTGGATGGAACTCGATGCAACCCGACCAACGGTCGTCGTCTGCCATTCGGGCAAGCGAGCCCATGTTGGCGCTTGCTGGCTCCACGGCCACGGTTTTCAAGACGTTGCCAACCTCAGCGGCGGAATGTCGATACGCGTCCTCTTGAGAGGGTAAAACCGTAGAACAACTTCGCCTCGCAGCCCATGCGGGCACCGACCACGACCTGGTGTTTCAAAATCTTCTTGACTAACTCACGTTTCATCCGCGGGAAAGAGCGAACGCAGGAGCCGAGTCGAGGGATCGAATTCCCTGGTAAAAGCCATCTCTACACCCGCTGTCAAACTTCGTCGAACGGTGATCTCCTGCACGACTCCCATGGCAATTCCATCGATAAATCCTCGCACCGGCCTTTTCCCCGTCTCATCCAAATTGACAATCCGAATCAGGCTTTCATCCGAAATCGCCATCGGCTTCCAGAATCTCGGCTGGAAAATATTCGAGCCTACCAACGCTAGCACCGATGTGTTCAACGGGACTGGTACCGCCCCCATCGCCCGAGCATAGGCGGAGGATCCTGCGGCCGTAGCCACCAGCATCCCGTCACCCACGATCTTGTTCGCCCGAGTCTCACCGTCGATATCCAAACGCAACCAGGCCGACTGGCCTTCACAGCGTTCCACCCAAACATCGGAAAATCCCATCCCCGAAGAACTAGTACCGTCGACTTCGCGTGCATCGACCCGCAACATCGGCAAAGAGTAGGAAACCAATTCGAGATCCAACAATTCCACCGGAAGACTTTCGTTCATCAAGAAGCCAAGATGACCAGTATTCAAGCCTATGAAAGGGACTCTCAACCGCCAATGCTCGCGGATCGCATGCAACATGGTTCCATCGCCCCCCAAAACCAGGATCAAATCCGGAGAGGAAGACTCGTATTCCGCATAGTGTCGTGCCAGTGCCATGGAGCGTTCATTCTTGGTGTTGGCCACGATCCGCAGTCGCGGCTTTCCCAAGCGGAATCGGGCTCGCCGCTGGAAAGAATTCGAAACAAACAGACGATGTCGTTCGACGTATCGCTGGACCCTTTCGGCAAGCTGGTCCTCTAAGGATATTCCTTGATACAATCGAGCGCGTAAATCCGCCGACGAAGGATGCACGGAACAGACCATCAGCCGATGCCTCTTTGGCAAGTCCTCTGGCACAGGCGGGTCGCTCTCCGGGTACAATACGACAAAGCCTAATTCATGCCATAAACGTGTTCCATCGCTCCACTGCCGTTGGATCGCGGCTCGACCATTTGCCCCGTGTTGGATCAACTGCCGGTCGACCACATGCCACAACTCTCCACGGCCGCGATGCCGCGTTTCCAGACTGACCGCTGAGGATGGCTGATTGAAATTGAGATCCTCGTAATCGACCACTACATCCGTCATGTCCTGAAAGGCCAGAGCCAATAAGGCCGCTCGATGTAGCGGTGAAGCATGTTCCTGCTCTCCCGCTAACAGACCTGAAACCTGGGGACAGATCACAACTTCATCAAATCCCGACCTAAGCAACATCTCCACCTGCTGTCGATGATACTTGCTTGGTGGGTCGAAACTTCGATGATAGATAGCCACCTTCCGTTGCGTGGCCCGCGGGGATCGCTGCTGATGGTCCTCGTAAAGTCGATGCTGGAGAATGTAAGCATGGACCTCAGGGAGCAGATATTTGGAGGCAGCATTTTCACGAACCTCCAACAGGCGTTGGATTTCTTGGGAGCTGATGAGCTCTTCCCAACGCACCTTCTCTAAAAATCGGTGAGGCGGCCGAAGATACCAGGCATCGAGCCGGGGCGGCGCGGCGCCCTTGACCGGAATCACGACGAAATCTGCCAAGCGTTCGAGACCATCATAGTTCGTCCACGACGCCAAGGTATCCGCTTTATCCTGGGCGAGGATCAAGCTGAAATCACAACGCTCACGCGCTAGATCGCTCGCCAGTAGCTTCTTGACGAAATGGTAGACCTCCCCTTGAAATCGATGCTGGATCTCAAAATCAAATACAGATAACCCTGGCTGCCCTTGAACGGCCAATCGGCACATCTCCAGGCGTTCCTCAGCGGACGCCCGAGCCGGCTCGCCCGATGGTGCATAACTAGGAACTAACCAAACCTCATCCAAGGCCCCTTCGCGGAGAATATCTTTTGCAACCTCCAAATGCCCAACGTGGATTGGATCGAAGACCCCCCGGTACAAAGCTACCCGCAGTTTCCTCCCCAGCCGTCGATAAATCTCGGCTCGCGCTGCGATTTTATTCAAGGTAGCTTCGATCAACTGCTCAGGGATCCAACCGCACTCCCGTGATAATTGCAATACGCTGCATAGCAAATCACCTGCTTCATCCCGCAGGTTGGCGAAATCATGAAAGCGAGCTAGCGATGCCGCCTGACGGACGATGTCATTGATTCTCTCGTTGAGAGGCGTTTGACCGAAAGCCGATTCGAACGAGTCAGCGATCTGTTTCGCCGCGTCACTTAAGTCACGACCGTGTTTCGGTTCCATAAACACTCGAAAAAGGATTCATTAGCATCATCAAGCCAGCCGTTGTGCCCTTTCATCATAGCCAAACATAACGCTATCACTACCACCTAACCACCGCTACCGGCGATCTTTCCACCGTTACCACGAAGCCTTTGGCAAACTCCTTCGCTCATCCCAGTCAAGTAGCGAAGGCCGCGGGTAGTTATCCGCCGCCTTTCCCGAGGTCAAGGCGCGCCTTACACGACCTTGGTATGGCCACAAAACATCAAACTCCTCGCCTTACCTGTTTGAAAAGCTCGGGGCGAGCATCGGCACCACAAGGCAATACCAGCTTTCCCCTGGGGATTCACCCTTCCTTCCGGTAAGGCAGGAACGCGGTTCGCCATGGTCGCCAGGCTATCAACGCCAACTCGTCCTTCGACTTTCCCCCTGGCCCAACTACGGTCGGCTTTCACCAAAGTGTCCGTCATAGTCAAACCGATTACGGGCAGGTTTTCGCGGAACTCAAATCGGCTCCGTTCCAGGTGGAGCGAGGGCCAGCGAAAGTCCG
>JBILTQ010000360.1:0-5768 GCA_044371435.1 Pirellulaceae bacterium
CGCATGCCGTGCGAGCAATTGTCGATCATTCCTCAATTTTGCGAGTTCCTGCCGAGTCAAGTCCTGGTCGCCTTCAAGGGCAGCTCGATAACAGAGACATAAGGATAAATCATTCCGTGACTGCGAAAGCGTTCGCTGACACAGGGAAGCTGATGATGATGGGCCAAATCGAGGATCGAGCTCCTGTCACGTGGTGACGCTTGCCGAAATGCCCGGAATCTTGTCCATCCAATCGAGATGCATACACACCGGAAGGGTCAAGCTATCCTGCGAGTTGTCGGCTAGACGGACTTGATCAAGATACTTTGAGCAATTCAGATTCCCGTGAGGCCCAGCGGAACGACGCCTTCCGAATTTCCAAGAATCCTAGGCTAAATCGATGGCTGAGCGAGCCGACGAGTACATGTTCAAGGGAAAACAGCCAGCCCAAATGGGTCTAAAAAAGGGAGGTAGTCGATGTTATCTAAGGAGCACCCGACGCACTGATCCTTTCGAAGTCGGCGGTCGATTCATGGCTCAAGCTTCGCTAGAGAAGTGAAGAAAGACCAGTACTCTTCCGGCGCGGAAATGTCGCTCGTAGAAGCGCCGATATCATCTTTATTCCGAAGCCGCTGCATGGGCCAGCCATGCCCGTGACCTTGCATGGTGTAGAAAACCACGGGAGCTTTTCCGATCCATCGCTCAGCATACACTCGGCAACCATCCTGCGGATCCTTGTCCGGCAACTCCCACTTTGTCCCAGTCTTGTCGCATGCATTCTGTGCCCGCCAAAACGCAACCGTCTCTTGTGCGCTCATCTGGTCTTGGTTCCCATTCCAAGGCTTCATCGGATCCTCGGTCCCGAGCAAAATAATGATCGGGACCGGTCGGGAGGGTTGAGGCCATTTCGTAGTAGCGGCCCGAGGCAAGGTAGCAACCATGACCCCGGCACCGGCAAGGCGATCCGCCAAACTGCAAACCAGGAACTGGGTCATCACCCCGCCGTTGCTCCCACCAACAACGTACAGCCGGGCTGGATCGGCAATCTTCTGTTCGACGAGCGTGTCGAACATCATGCGGAAAAATCCAATGTCATCGGCATCGCTGGTGCGACGCTTGACCGAGTACATCTCATGACTCCCGATATTCCATCCGAGGATGCCGCTGGGATAAACCGTGACGTAACCAGCGTTTGCCCCCAGTTTGGTAAAGTCGGTTTTCAGGTGCATGGCCAAGCCGCTACTGACCGCGCCGCCGTGCAAGGCAAAGACGACCGGAGATGGTTTTCCCTGGCAAGCCGGAGGAATGTTGATAAAGTATTCCCGCTCTGTCGCTCCGACCTGAAGTGTGCGTCGCTCAAGTCCGGGGGGGACCCGGCCATGAGTCGTCCGCTCCCGCAATTTTCGGACACTCTCAAGCTGACTCGGACTTAAACGCTTGCGCAGGTCAGCATCGCCATCTTGCCTTTGACTCCCCCGTTGTCCGCCAAACTGTCCCGATCGAAATGCTCCGGGGCGTTTGGGCAGTTGGTCCTCAGAAGCCGTCTCTTGGGCACATGCCAAAGCCACGGAAATCCCGAGCGCCCCTAAGACAGTGAAGAGCTTGATAGCGACGCGATCCTTCATAGAAGTTCACCTTTCGATCGAATGATTCATCTGCTGTCCGGAATCAAATCTGACTTGGCAGGACTTCTCTACCGAAATCATAATTAGTCGGAAAAATAGAAAGCAGTGTCAATGTACCGCGATCCCTTCATTGCCGAAGACCATGACTTTTTGACTGTTGGATTGATACATTGGCCACGTCGGCAACTGTTTGCCGCTTGGCTGGCCGTCGCGCATGAAGGAGAGCCAGTAGTCCATCATGGCCGCGCTAATTTTTCGGCCCTGTTCCGAATCCTCCACCGGCCGGGAGTCATCCTCGCGGCCAGCACCTACGCCTCCCGCTCCGCCACCGCGCCGTGATTGCATAGCCTTGGCCGCGACCTGCTCATTGCGAAAACCATATTGGGCTGCCATAGACTGGCCGATGGTTCCAAAGGCATAAGCAACCGACTCGCCATGTTGGGCTGCGAAGCGACTAGCGCGAGACTGAGGTGGTACGTAGGTGAGTTGGAACATCCATACCGGTTGCCCTACCCGCTGCATCTGTTCGGCAAGTTCGCGCTGGAAACCAAAGGCTCCTCCGGTGGCCACCTCATCGCTGAGTTGTCGCGCGCCGGATTCCCCGTTGGCACCGCCGATCAAGACCGGAATACGGGCTTGTTTACCTTGAGCAAACAGGTCGCTTGGAGTAGCCTTGACCAACCGACCGTCGATGATCGGCTTGACTGGCAGGTTCAACTCGCGAAGCACGCCGACTCCCACGGCCACCTCTCCCGCCGCAGCCTGGCGCAATTCCGCTGGCGACGCTTTGGAATCCAACCCCAGATGTTCCGCCAGTCGTAGGCCAGCAGCTTCTGCCTCGGCGAGCGTCTGGATATTTTTGATGCCGCCACTGCTGTGAATAATCGCTTTATGAAACAACCCCTCGGCTTGAGGAACCCCCATGAGGAACAGGCAACTCGTACCACCGGCCGAAGAACCCGAAATCGTAACATTTCCCGGATCGCCCCCAAAGCTTGTGATATTGTCATGCGTCCAGCGAAGTGCAGCGATCATATCGAGTAGGCAATAATTTCCCAACGGTTCGCCCGGCCGGCTTTCCGCCGTGAGGGCCGGGTGGGCGAATAGCCCCATGGGACCTAGCCGGTAATTGATCGTGATCACGACGGCTCCGCGCCGAGCGAGTTCGGCCCCATCGTATCGGGGTTGATCACCTGAACCTTGAATGAACGCGCCGCCATGGATCCAGACCAAGACGGGTAGCTTCGATTTTTCGTCGGCGTTGGCAGGGCTCCAGACGTTGAGAAAGAGGCAGTCTTCACTCTGGGCACTGCGAGGTTTAAAGGTCTCACTCTGGAGCGCAGTGGCGCCAAAACGCGTGGCGTCGCGAGTCCCTGTCCAACTCTCCGCCGGCAATGCTTCCCGCCAGCGATGGTTGCCTACGGGGGCGGCGGCATACGGAACACCGCGAAAGACTCGGACATCTCCCCGCTGCTCGCCGACCAGTTCGCCGCTAGCGATTCGCAAGGCTGCTGTCTTCTCCGCCACCGGACTGGCCTCAGCGTTTCCTGTCGGTCGGTTGGTGGCTTTGGGTTGGCGAGCCGGGCTGGCGCCAGCTCCCCCGCCCCCTCGGATACCGGAGCGGCTGCCCCCCTGTCCCATCTTACTACGCAGCTGGCTGAAAGCCTCAAACTCGGATTCGCTGAGCGTGCCATCGCCGTCGGTATCCAGTCTCGTAAAAAGCTGGTCGATGATCTCCGGACGACTCGCAAGCGCTGCCGACCCGCCGAAATACTTCTTGAAAGCCTCTTGGGTGATCTTCTCGGAGTTACCGGCTATCGACTTGAAATCAGCCCCACCCCTTCCCGTTCCCAGTCCGCCCCGCGTCATCGCCCCGCCGCGACCGACTCCTCGATCGACGCCGCGTCCGATGGGTGTGCTGCTTTGGGAGTCGGCCTCACCTAGCGCAGGTGTTCCACCCGCTGACGACTCGGCTCTCGATTCGCTGGCTGATGATGAAGCTGAGGCCGCAGGAGATTGCTCGGTTTTAGCATCGTTACGGGCAAACTGGGTGGTGAAGAACTCGATCATCGTCCGCCGAGAGATGAGTTCCTCTTGTTCTTCCTCAGGCGTTTTCGCACCTCGCAAGTCACGGGCTGCGCTGACGGTTCGAGCCCAGTAGAAACCGTGAGGACTTTTCTCAGCAGTGTAGACCTGTACCTCTTTCTTGGCCGCCTTCATCTTCTCGATCATCGGTTCAATCAATACATGGGGAGCTTGATCATCGCCGCGACTGGTCACGAACAACGTGGGAATGACAATCTTGTCGGCGTTAGCCTCGATCGAATGCTCGCCGATAAATTCCAGGATCTGCTGATCCGACATCTGACGTCCCCGCTTCATTCCGTTGAAAATCCGTTGGCCATTGGCTATCAGGTCCTCTCGCGCCTTGGCAGGTACTTTAGAGAGTGGAGGTTTGTTCGGGTCGCCGGTCATGTAGACCACTGGATCGGTCATCCAAGGAGAGCCGACAGCCACACACAGCAACTCCCGCCCCATTTTTTCGGCAGCAATTAGCGCCAGATGCCCACCGTGACTACCGCCGACTACACCAATGCGATTCGGATCGATCTTTGGTAGCGACTTGGCAAACCGAATTCCGGCGAGCACATCGTCCTGCTCCATCCCAAACAACGCGCCGTTGCCCGCGCGATAGCTGATCGCCAGGATCGCCCAAGGTTGTTCATTGAATGCGGAAATGGTCGGTGATAATGCGTTAGGGGCCGCCATGGAGCGGATGTAACCGAGGTCGCGGTTCCCTTGGCCACCGTGGATCGTCACCAGCATCGGAAAAGGACCATCGCCCTTCGGGATCGAGAGTACACACGGAATCAGTTGCCCATCACTCGACGGATACTGCATTTCCGTCACCCAGCGATTGCCGACAGTTTCCGTCTCACCGGACGGTGTTCTGGCACCGGGTTTATTCTGCATCTGCTGCAGCTTGCTCCGGACGGCGCGGCGTTCTTCATCATCGATTTGGCCATCTCCATTCGCGTCAAACCGTTGCAAGATCGACTTGTCCGTTCCGCCACCGCGGGCAGGCCTTTCCTGCGCGAACCCGAGGGTCGCGATCAAGCTCCATTCCATAAGGCAAGCAGTGACTAGCAAGCATGATTTCATCTGGTTTCCCTTACCTCTGGTTTAGCGAGCCTTGAGTAACTCGCAATTGTTGAAGAAATTCCCGCAGCAACTCCGATCGTCTTCCCCGCTTGGTTCGGCGATCGAACGGCTTGGTATCCGGCTGCAGATAAGACTGCAGTTCGTAGAATGAATCCGGTTGTGGCCGAACCTCTTTCAACGAAAAGCTGACGGTGGCTACAGGCCGACTATTGTTGATTCTCTCCAGGGTCACCCGGCGTACCAGCAGCGAGTCAGCTTCAATCTCGATCTCTGCCTCGCCAAATTTCGAATCGCTCTTCAATGACCGGGGACGGGCGAGGATCGTATAACAGCCTCTCTCTTGGGTGACGTATTCCAGCTCGCAATCTAAAAGGCATGTCTCGAGCAGCGTCGGCAATTGTAGTGTCCGCAACTCGCATACTTCCTGCAGTAGCTCCGGGACCTCATCTGCTTCAAAGATCGCCGCTGCCTTACCGGAGATAGTGAACCAGACCGCTCCTTGAGCATTGCGCCCCCATACCAGTTGCTGGTCCAACTCGGTAAAAATCTGAACAAAACTCTCACCGCGAACCCATAGTGCCGAATCGGCTGGAACCGTTCGCCGGCGGAACTGCTTGCGACGAAGCGGGACATCCGCGGCCACCTCCACCACATAACAACGGTCTAGCGTTGACTGGAAACCAGCCAGCGTTCTCTCGACCAACTCAGCGGGGCTGGCCACGACGCGCGGCAGAAAAAAAATCGAGATCACGAGCAAGCAGGCAGCAACTGCCGACGACGCCCACAGCCAAGGCTGACCAATGCGCGGTGCGAAATGAGGCCGAATTTCCTTGGCGGATGACCTCAGCGAACTGTCGTCGGATTCGTCAGAAAGCAGGTTGGCTTCAAAGGCCGCAGCCCTGGCGAGCATCTGGTGCAGCAGAGCGCGGTCGCAGAGGAAAGCGAGAGCTTCCGGCTGGCTCTCCAGCACCTTCTGCAGTCGAGCTTCATCTTCAACAGGCA
>JBILTQ010000049.1:0-20564 GCA_044371435.1 Pirellulaceae bacterium
CTGCGGCGGTGGTGTTGAGGTAGGAATTTTTCACCATTTGATCGCGAAGTGTCAGTAACTGTTGACTGGCATCGACGGCTGCAGCGGTGGTGGGATGGCTTTCGATGAGCTGCTGATGCAGCGAGTCAGCGGTCACCAAGGACTCGGCTGCGATGGTGATATTATCGGAATTGGCGACGACCAGATCCTTGAGCGAGGCCAGCTGATTGACGGTCGCCATCGCCGAATCGAGCTCCTGGGATTGTGCCAGCAGGGAGGCATGAAGCTCCTGGATATCTTGCAGGCTACGGCGGGCCGACTGGGCGTAGGCCTGCTGCTGACCGAGCTTGCTGAGGAGGTGGTTGGTCTCGTCTACCGACCCTTGATGTCCGGCTAAGGCGGCGATGCTTTTTTCCAGGGATTGGATCTGATTCCGCATCAACGACATTTCTTCGGCCGCCGGTTTCGACACCGCGAAATAGAACAGGCCGCAGGTAGCCACTCCTCCAGCTACGAAGCTGAGCCAGCCTGGGACTCGCGAACGCGACCGTGAAGAATGGGACAGTGCATGGTTGAGCGAATGATCGATCATGGTTTTATCCAAGGATGGTTGGTTCAAAAACATGGATGAAAGGTCCGGTCCCCGCCAGTACCAGAGACGAATCCCATCAGTCGGGAGATGCCGCTTTACCTTTCGCTATCGGAAGAGTTTGCCATGTCGATCAAAGCTTTTTCCGCATCGGCAACGGTTGCTGGTTGCAACGATTATGCGAAGCGACCCGCGATCTTGGTCCGCTTGCCCATCACTCCTCCACCGAACCGACACGAAAACGCGCGATGAGACCCATCGAGTGGAAGGTAAACAAGCCACCGGAACCATCCTCAGAAATCCGCCTCCGCCTGGCAGGAGAATGCGAAAGGCCGTGACACCAAGCGACGCGTGACAAGCCGTCGCGCTGCGATCATTCCTCAACGCGAATGACGGACCAAGATGAGAGCGTCCACCACGGGATTGGAGGACTCGCGGGAGGTAAGGTTGATTCCTCCTTGACGGAGGCGTGGATCCATCGGCGGGGTTCGCCTGGCTGCTGTTCCAAAAAAAGTTCCCCAAGCACCGGCTTCGGTTTCGGCGGCCAAATGGACGGCGCTGGCCGCCCCACCCTCCACCGGCTGGGGAAGCACCTCCAGCTTAGCCTCTTGAATAAAACGCAGTTCCTCGACCATCGACCGGATGGGGGGCTCGAAGGTCAGGTCGAACGAAAACTCGGGGAAATCCTCGACTCGTCGCATCATTTCCACCAAGGCTGCGTCCAATCGCTGCCCGCGGCCGCGGATGAAGATCAAGGATACCGCTTGTGAGGCGTCACGGCCTGGAACCGCAGCCTCACCGCCTGCGGCTGGTGGTGCCCCAGGGATCCAGCCTGCGGTGATCGCTTGGGAAAGCAAGCGACTTTCTACTAAACGCTGATGGATCTCGGCGGAGATATCGATCTGGCTTGACCAGGGAATGTCATGGGTTTCCAAGACGCTGCGCAATACTTGAAAATCGCTTTCACCCGGGGGTAGAGACAGATCGACCAGCATCACATGCTGGCCGAAGCCTTGGCTGCCAGAAATCTCCAGTTGTTTGAGCTGCTCGGGCGTTGGGGCGAGTTGGGGCGCTACCAAAGCGGGAGAGGTCTTCCCCTCGGGCGAAACAGGCTCGCGGGCCGTCGCGGCCAGCCCGGCTTCGGTTGGCAAAGATTTCGGGCTGTTGCGCTGCCCGGTTGCATTGGAGGAGAGGAGTGTTGGGTCGGCTTGTTCTGGAAGGACCGCGTTGCGAGCTGAAGCGTCGCTCATCGACGTTCGCTCATCCTTCGCTAACGGTAGGTCGATTGCAAGCCGCTGGTCCTCTGCCAACGGTGGCAGCTGTGGCGTTTCGACAGTTGGCGGCCTCGAGAGTTCGACGTCACCTTCTATCTTCTGCTCCGCCTTATGATTGGAGAGCAAAGCGTTCACTACCGGCTTCGGCTGAAGCTGAGGCCATGCCAGCAACAGCAGGATACCGGCCGCAACACTGGCGAGGGCGGCCCAGGCGGTCAGCGACCGTCTGCCCCCACGCCGAATGGGGCTTTCCGTGGGGGGCTCTTCCGAAAGTTGCTGGCGACGCCGTTGTTGACTGGCTGCTTCGATCCACTCCTCCGCCGTCGCGGCCTGCGGCCGCCGCTCTTGCCGGCGAATCCACGGCGCGAGGCTTGGGTCGGAAGACGACTCGACCCGCTGCTGCGCGGCAGCGATCACCCGCGCGGCAAAATCATCCCCCAACCGCGGGCTGCTCGATGCAGCCGACTTCAAACCTGCCTTTTGACGTTGCCAGGCGGTCAGCTGGACGCGGAGTTCACTTCGAGCGGCCAGCAGGGCTTCCACCTGCTCGCGTTCCGTCGGCGTTAGCTCGTGATCCAGGTATCTGGACAAGAGTTCATCAATTTGTTCGTCTGTCCAAGACATACAACCCTGGCCACAAGCACCCAAACAAGGAATTTCGACCTCATCCCTTCCGATGAAGGCGACCTTCCGGAAGTTCCCTCAGTTGGCAGAGAATAGCATGATTCGGAGGGGAAATGGTAGAAATATTTGCGATTTCGGGAGTACACCCATCCGACCTATTTCCGCGAGGGAGTCGCATTCGCAGGGTCGTCCGGCCAGGCATGCTTGGGATAGCGTCGTTTGAGCTCTTTTTTCACCATCGGGTAGCCGGTCGCCCAAAAACTGGCCAAATCGTCGGTGACTTGCTGCGGGCGGGAATTCGGCGCCAGCAGGTGCAGCAGGACTGGGACTCTCCCGAAAGCCAAACGCGGGGTTTCCTTCCACGAGAATACCTCCTGAATTTTGACGGCCAGGATGGGAGCTTTCCCGGGTTCGTAGGTCAAACGCAGCGAGGAGCCGCTGGGGACTTCGAGCCGCCGCGGCGCCTGACGCTCCAAAACGCGCAGCTGGTCACCGGAGAACAGACCGGAAATCCAATCCTGCCAGGGAGCCTTCCTCAATTCGGCAAAAGACCGACATTGCTCGCACAATTGCCGACAGACCGCCTGCAACGCCTCGAGCGACAGGTCGGGGAGTTCGACTTCCGGCGCGACCCGCTTCAACCAACGGCATCGCTGGACCAAGGCGACTAGCTCTTCATCGTCGGCGGGAAAGACGCGTTCCCATGCCATGAGCGCCTGTCGATACAACAATTCGGCTGCAGCCTGGCGGTTCTCGACCGCCATCGGCGTTTCGCTCAGCAGCAAGTCATCCCAATACTCTCGACGTCGGGCAACAACCTGTTGTTGGCTGGGATGAAAAAACAACTCCTCGCGTTGCGAGCGGAGCGGACCCACTAACCAGTCGAGTTCGACGGCGGAAGCTTGCCGCACCAGGGCATTCGGTCCATGACCTCCCCCATCCACATCGATGCCGAGGAAAAGTTCGGCTTGTTGCACGCCGCTGGTTGGAGCGAGTTGCACCGCTCGGCCACCCACCATCAGCCCAGTCGGGCTGCCAGCCGATCGCCTTTTCGCCAGCCGATCGGGAAACCCTCGGAGCAAGGCCTGCATGATAGCTTGTTCGACCGAGTTATCGCTGACCCTATCGGCGATATCCTCGGGAGGCACCGACCTTTCAATATCCTGGGCCGCTTTCACGATCGTCTGGACAGCTCCACGCTGCAGTGTGCCGAAGACAGTTGCGGGATCTCCTCGCTGCAAGAAGCTTTCGATCGCCTCCCAACGCTGCACCGTATCGGAGCGCCAACGCCGCGGGGTGTGGGTAGCGATGGGGGGCGAACCCGCGGCAGCCGTTTTCCCAAGACTACCAGCCGCGAGACGCTGGCTCTGAAAGGGGTCACGCTCGGAAAGCATGGCGGCGACCAACGCGATAGGTCGGAGATAACCAGCGCGACTCCCCTCCAGCACCATCCGGCCTAATCGCGGATGCAGCGGCAGTCGCAGGAGTTTCATCCCCCAAGCGGTGAGCGTCTGCTGGTCGATCGCCCCGAGTTTTTCCAGCAGGCGGATGGCTGCCTCGACCGCCTCCAGCCTGGGGGGCGTTACCCAAGGAAAAGTCATGATATCGGTGTGTCCCCAGCGATAGAGTTGGAGTACCGCGCTGGCTAGATCGATGCGGCGAACTTCGGGTTCGAGTGTCGCTGCCCGCGAACGATGGCTGGCTTCATCCCACAATCGGTAACAAAGGCCCTCGGCAGTTCGGCCCGCGCGACCGGTGCGTTGGGTCGCTGAATCCAGAGCGATCGGCTCCAAGCACAATCGATCCAAGCCGACGGAGGGGTCGAAACGCATTACGCGGGCAAGGCCGCTATCGACCACCACCCGAATACCTTCGATGGTCAGCGAGGTTTCGGCGACATTGGTGGCCAGCACGATTCGGCGTCGCAATCCGGGCTCGATGATCTTCGTCTGTTCCTCCAACGGCAGGCTACCATAGAGAGGATAAATATCGAAATCCTTGAGCGAGCCGGCCTGCGATAACGCCTCGCGGACTCGATGAATCTCTCCTTGGCCCGGAAGAAAAGCCAGGATATCTCCCGGGTGCTGCTTGGCGATTTCCACCAGACAAACGCTCATGGTTTCCGTGATCGGTTGCCGGAAAGCGGGGGGGCGATATCGCACAGCGACCGGATACAGCCTGCCTTCGGTCCTGACGATGGGCGCCTGGCCGAGGTGCGTCGATAGCTGTTCGGAGTCGAGCGTGGCTGACATGATTACGATCCGCAGGTCATCGCGAACCGATGCCTGCAGTTGCATCAGCATCCCGAGCAAAAGATCGGCATCCAGCGAACGCTCATGGAACTCATCTAACAAGACGATCCCGGTATCGCCAAGGGTCGCGTCGTCCTGGAGACGCCGAAGAAGGACTCCTTCCGTGGCTACGATCAAGTTCGTCTCGCGTTGATAGCGCTTTTCAAAACGGACGTGATAGCCGACCTCTCGGCCGAGATCCCAGGAGTTTTCTGCAGCGATTCGCTGAGCCACGCTCCGTGCGGCTAATCGCCGCGGTTGAAGCAGGTAGATGCGCCGATGCGCGAACCCAGTGGAGGCCCCAGTGGAGGCATGGAGCAAAGCTGGAGCAACCCTGGTCGTCTTGCCGGAGCCCGGCGGTGCCTGCACGATCGAAATCGGGTGTTGCTGGACCGTTTGGACAATTTCTTCGAGTCGGCTATCGATCGGTAGGGCGATTTTCATCGCTTCACTGTAATCGCTGTTGCCATGGCCCGGGAAGGGCGGGCACCATCGCCCGGACCAGGGCTCGAAGCTGTTTGGCCTCATCGACCTGCCCAAGCCGTTCCAGGCAACGGATGGTGGACCAGCGGGCTTCCAGCCACAGCGGCTGGCCGACCGGCGTTCCATTGGCGACTTGGCGATAAAGTCCGATGGCATCAGAGAGTTGCGTATCGTTTCGCGATTCCAAGAGTCTCGCTAACTCCAAAGTCCACAAACCGCGCCGCGGTTCCCGCTGCCGATACTGCTCAAGCAGTTCCTGACCAGACAGGCTGTCGGGCAGGATACTTTGGTAACGGGCCATGCTGAGATCACGACAATCGCGAATGGCTTGCGCAAGCCGGGGGTGATAACCCGCTTTCGAGGCTGCCAGTTGCATGTCGAACTCCTGCATCAACCTCGGCACCAGGGCTTGCCAAGTTCGCTTGTCGCTCTCTTCCCAGCCTTGCGTCGCTCGCAGCCGCAGGATATTCCCGAGTTGCAGCTGTAGCAGCCCATAACTTCCCAGGGATAGCTGGGGCATCGTCGCATGTCGCGCAAGCAGGCGATCGACCAGCCTGACCAGTTCTGCTTCATCAGCCGAGCGGCTGTGCTGGGCCAGCCGCAGCAGGCGTTGTACGAGGAACGCGTATGTTCGCAAATCGAGCGGTTCATCGGCCGCTAACAGGTTTGGCTGCGCTTCGCCTCGAACGGATGCATTGAGCGGCAAAGGCTGACCGAGCGGCCAGGATATCCCGCCATCGACTAGCCAACCATCGAAATCCGCTGCTAACCACCGCACCGCCGCCTCGAACGCCGACCACTCCTCGCCAGAAAGTCGAGTTGCCTGCTGGAGCTGGAGCACATCGATCGACCAGCTCGGCGAAGAAGGTGAGGGCGCATCGCTCTCGAGAAAGAATTGCGTCAACACCATCCAGCTCACAGCATCGAGGGCCGGTAAAGGATTCCCTGGCCCGCCATGGCTTCGATCGCTGTCAAGCAAAGGCGACAGCTCGCCCGAGGCTAATTGCAAGAGTTGCCACCGCTGCTTCATCGCATCGGCGGCCGGGGACTCAGGCCACAAAACCGCATGTTCCCGGACTTCCTTCTGCAGCAGCTCAAGTTGACGCTGAAGCTCGTCGGGCTCAGCCGCCGTCTCCGCTAAAGCCCGGCTGACTCGTTGCTGGAATTCGATAACCGCTGCTTGGTGAATGGCGGCTGCCTCGGGTTGCGAAGCGTAGATACGACTCTTGGCCAAGGCCAACACGACCCAGTCGGAAGTTTCGCGACCGGTGGCGACGCCCCACTTCTGGTGTACCCCGATCGCGGTCTTGGCGAAGGCAAAGGCTTGTTGGGGATCATTGCCGCGCAGGGCGATAGCTTCGGCGGAGGCTAACTTGTCGAGGGCGGCAGGCCAATTGGCAGCGGCGATTTGCTGACGAATATCCAGCCGCAATAGTTCCAAGGATGAAGCATCCGAGGTCGTACGGCCGGCAAGGCCAGTGAACTCCGAACCGACGATCAAGGCTTCGGCTCGTTGTCCCCAGTAGTTGCCGAAACGCCGCGCGATCTCCTCTTTGAGCGTCAGGATCTGCTGCAGGGACGATTCGCGTTGGCTTCCGCTTGATGACTGACTTTGAAGGATAGCCAATTCCAGAGCCGCTAACGCCAGGTCTGGTGATCGGTCCTCCTCTCGGCGGGCCAGCCAAGCCGCAGCCTGATCGATTTCCTGCCGTCGAAGATGCAACTGACAAATCAAGGCCAGAGCCTTGGGACGTACCGCCTCGTCGACAATTTGCGGCCACCACTGCGTCAGCCCGCGAAGGGCCTCTGCGACTTGGTCGGCGGCTACCTGGCTGCGGTACCGGGCTAACTGCAGTGAATCATGGCCTGACCAGGCGGTATCGATTTGAGAGATCAGCCGATCGATCAAGGCCAAGGCATCGGTACCAGCGGCCAAGGCATCCTCGCTGGCTGGAGGATAGCCCTGGCTTCGGAGTAAATAGCTGTCGATCTTCAACAGCTGCAAGCGATTCCTTAACGCAGCCAAATCGCGGAGGCTGGCTTCTGTTCCACCGCTTCGACTTGAATCGGCAGGGGCCGAAAATCGATTCAGCAGGGTGAGCAGCTGGTCGCAACGATCGAGGATCTCGCGGATGAGTTTCAAAGCATCGTCGCGCAGGAAAGTCCGCGAAGGGGCGGCCAGGTAGAAAGCCACGATCCGATCGGCGATCTTCAAACGCAGGGCTTCAAAATGAAATTCGAGCCATAAACGGTTCAGGTCGAGAGGGAGCTTCTCGAGCAGGACTTGCTGCTGCTGAGCAGCGGCCGCTAGGACCGCGGTGGACTCGGTAGCCTGCGCTGCGTCTCGCTCCGCCAGAATTTCCAGCCAACGAACTTGCCAACGCCAGTGGCCGATCGAGGGGGCTGATTCCTGGGCAAGGCCCTGACGACAACGCTCGATCGCCAACTCGAAGAGGCCGTCGGCTATGAACTGCTGGAGCAACTCGTCTTCACAAGCCAGCGGAGTGGAGCGGATGCCGAACATCGCGGACGACGATTCGGCCAACCCCAGTCGCAAACCATTCCCCCCGCCCACGGCCAGCGCCAGCCCAAGGGCTGCCGAGGTCAGCATCAGCGGGGACCGGCGTGAGTCAGACCAAGTCCAAAAGAGTTGTCCCACCGTTGGCTTTCTCAGTGCCGATGCAAGTGACAGGTACCGTTGGAACAATGACGACCCGCAATCCGGTAGCGATATCGCGCCACCATCCCGTACAACTTTCGCCACAACGGTTGCGAGAACGGGATATGCAGGATCGGCATCCAAGGATAGAGGCTGGGGAGACGACGCGTCAGATAACGCAGGGCATCGGCGCCGGCGTATCGCTGACCATCGCCAGTGGCGACCCACATTTCCCGCATCAACTGTTCATGGGTCAAGTCGGGAAAGTCCCGTGAGACAGTTGGGTCATGAAGCGATCTGAAGTGTAGTGAACGCCCCCAATCCAGCCACTTGAGCCAGGCAATCGAGGCTGTGCAAAACCGGCAGTCGCCATCATACAGAACCGTATCCTTCATAATCTTATTCTCAAACGAATGCTTGGTGGAATCAAGACGGCCAATCGCCGCATCGCGTGGATGCCATCAGCAACACCGGCCCGCTGGCTCCCGACCTTCGCCAAGCAGGCCCGGTACGGTCGCCTGAAACGCTACCAGCCACGAGTTAACCGTAAAAAAGCTGCTGATCTAACCATCGATGGCGTTTTTGCAGGGAGGCGAGGCTGCCTGGAGAGTTCGCGCCGCCGACCAAGGGGATCGGGGTATTCGTAAGGTCCCCGACGATCGCTTGGCAGGTCCAACTTCGCGAAAATCCGAATGGACCATCGAATTCGCAGTGGCTGCCTTTCCTCGAGTCGACGTTGAAGAGACTCCGCCCTCACGCTCGGCCGTCGTCCAACGGGTGGGTAGGTAGCGTCGGGCTCGCCGAAAGTAGCCCCTGGGGGTGACCTTTCCCGCAGGCGAGGTTCGGCGGCTATAATGGGGAGGGATGCGTCCAGCAGTGGGGGCGCGACAGGTGGGGCGCAACGCGTCCTCCGCACGGAGCTTGATCGCTCGTATCCAGTCGATATGGAAAGGGCTCGTCCCTGTTCCCGTTCGACCGATTGCCGAGATTATTTTGCCAATACCAACCTTCAAGCCTCCTTGGTACCTGCGGAGCGGCCATCTCCAAACCTGGTTGACCGGCGTCCATCGCCCGAAAGCCAACTTGCCGGAGCCGACGGTTCATCAAATTCCTATTGGGCCAGCGGGGGCAATGCTGGTTTACGAGAACCGTCCAACCTCAACCTTCGATGATCAGGCCGGGGTATTGTTGTTGCATGGCTTGGGCTCGTCCCATGCTGGGACCTACATGACCAACATCGCTGCCCGCCTGCTCGAGCGTGGGCACCGGGTATTCCGCGCAGATTTGCCGGGGGCCGGGCCTTCGTTCCACTGTAGCGATCTACCCCCGCATGGGGCATGCTACTCGGAAGTATGGATGGTGCTCGATTGGCTGCGATCGAAACTTGGCGTGAGCCAATGGCGAATGGCAGGGGTGTCGCTGGGGGGGAATATCTTGCTGAAACTGCTGGCCCGCCAGGCCGACGCCTGCACTCCGAGTTCGTCGGCTCGGTTGTTGACGATTTGCCGAGCGGTGGCGGTCGCGCCGCCGATCGATCTCGGACGCTGCTGCGAAAATATCGAGCGTGGGGCGAATCAGGTCTATTCCCGATATTTCATGAAGATTTTGAAACATCAAACGCTGGAGCGTGCCGCCAGGTGGCCGCGTTGGCAAGAGTGCGTTGAACGCGCTTCGTTCGAAAGTATTCGTAGCTTCGATCAGACGGTAACGGCACCGCTGGCAGGTTTTTCTTCGGCCGAAGCGTACTATGCGGCGGGATCGGCGATCGACGAAGTAGGCCGAATCCGGGTGCCGACCACGATCTTGATCGATGAGCACGATCCGATCGTCCCTCGCTTCCTTTTCGAAGGTATTGCCTGGTCGGACAGCACCCGTCTGGTGCGGACACGCTATGGCGGCCACGTCGGTTATCTCATGCGCAACACGGAGAAGGCCGGCAGCGGCAAGGCCTATCGGCGATGGGCCGATGACTGGATCGCCGAAGCTTTGCTCGCGCCAGATTAGATGACGGACCCTCATTGCAACGAAGACGGTCCGCGACCATACTCGCCGCTGACCCACACGTCCTAGCGTGTTACGGCTCTTTCCTTAATTCGGCCGGTGAGCGGCTAAGAGGTACCTATGCAAGCGATGTCAAAGATTCGGCAAGTCATGTACTTGATGGCTTTCTTGGTGTTCGGTGGATGGCTGGAGGGGCGGACGGCGGAGGCCAAAGATCCCCGCGTGTTCGAAATGCGGGTCTACTACGCGGCCGAGGGAAAGCTCGAGGCTTTACACGCCCGATTCCGCGAGCATACCCTGAAGCTTTTCGAGAAACACGGGATCACCAACGTCGGTTACTGGGTACCGCTGGAAAATCCCGAGCGGCAATTGGTCTATTTTCTAGCCTATCCCAGCCGTGATGCTCGCGAAAGTTCCTGGAAAGCTTTCATGGCCGATCCGGAGTGGCAAAAGGCTTATCGAGCTAGTGAAGTCGATGGTAAGTTGGTCGCCAAGGTCGAATCGAAGTTCTTCCAAGCGACCGATTATTCGCCGGCCATCCAACCAAACATCGTCGGCAACCGTGTCTTTGAAATGCGCACCTACACGGCTTCGCCCGGAAATCTGGAGGCGTTGCAGGGGCGTTTCCGGGAACATACGGTCGAGCTCTTTGCCAAGCACGGGATGACTAATATCGCCTATTGGACCTTGATGAGCGATCAACCCGGTGCGGACAATACCCTACTGTATGTACTAGCTCATCCCAGCCAGGAACAAGCCAAGGAGAATTTCAAGGCTTTCGGTGCCGATCCGGCTTGGCAGGCTGCCCGAAAGGCTTCCGAGGAAAAAGCGGGAGGCAGCTTGACGGTCAAGCAAGGGGTCAAGTCAGTCTTCATGCAAGCGACCGACTATTCACCGATCCGCTGATGCCGAGCAAGAGTTGATGCCGGCCCTGCCTATCGTCCGCCGCCGCTGGATCCATTCCCTTCGCTGATCCAGGGCGAGCGGGATTGCCGAGAATTATTTCCGGTAAAGCTTAGCTCGAGGATCACCAGCCGCCACGAGATAGGCCATGAGATCCTTGAGCTCTTCCGAGTTGAGCGTATCCACCAAGCCCGCCGGCATCTGGGAGAGCTTGGAAGGGGTGACTTCCTCGACCTGATCTTTCTTGAGGATCACCGGTTTGGCGTTGGGATCGGCGGTATAAACATAATATTCATCGCCGATCTCTACCGTCCTGCCGATCAGTACCCGGCCATCCTGGGTGAGAAGTTGATTGGAACCATACTGATCCGAAATCGCTTTGCTCGGTTCGAGGATTGCATCGAGCATGTCTGCGAGGGAAAACTTTTTGGCGGCTGTCGATAGGTCGGGACCGATGGCTCCTCCTTCGCCGCCGATCCGATGGCACTTGGCGCAGGAAGTCGCATGGTACAAATTGCGACCACTGGCGTAGTTTCGCTTCTCGAGTTTGCCTTGGACCACCTCCAACGCTTCTGCCTTGGTCCAGACGCGACCAGGCCCTTGGGGCGGAGTGGAGACGATGGGCGCGGCCAGCAACGATTGGCTGGTGAGTGGCTCGAGGGCGATCTTCTCGGCCGCCGAACACGTGGCCATGGCATCATCGCGAAATTGCATGAGGAATTTGGCATAGCTGTTGCCACCGGGGTGTTTGGCCGCTTCCAGGAAGAACTCGAAATATTTCCGACGATCGTCCATTGACCAGCCTTCGGTAGCGTTGCGGAGGACGAAAGCGAAGTGGATGGCCCGCACTGGCGGCATATCAGCCAGCATCTTACCGACGGTACCGCCGTAGCCAGCGTTGCGTTCGATCAGGTAACCCCAGTCGGGTAGGGGATCCGGGCCCAACTGCGACATAAGCCGAATGGTCTTGGCAACCACGCTGGGGGACTTCAAGTAGACCAGCAATTGCACGAGTTCCGCGTCGATTTCATAAGTGTTTGATGGATAGAATCGGTCGACGAGTTGCAGGAGCTTTTCCCGCCAGGCTGGGTTAGGTTGACCATGACGGGCGAAGGCAACTTCGAAGGTCCGCAACCAGCCCAATTGGTCTGATCGCGGCAAGGCAGCGAAATCAACTTTCGTGAGCGTTTGTAGGATCGTCTCGAGATCCTCGACATTCCCCTGCCGCGATAAAGCCAGCATCGCATGGATGGCAGCCCTCGGCTGAGTTTGCGCCGCAGCCTGAGCCCGCCATTCACTTACTGGCTGGCTCTCCAAAGCGATACGGGCGGCATACCGCACAAAACGATCCTCGTGCGAAAGGTAGCTCAACATCCAGGAGGTATCTCCACCCACTTGGCCGTGCCAGGCCTCCAATTGCCGCCGCAGGGCACGCTGTTCACTCCCTGCTGTTTGTTTGCCAGAGACCGCGGCTGTTGATTCTTCGCCGACATAGCGGACTCGATAGAGCGACGACTGGGTGCCGCGACCACCAGCCGTGAAATAGAAATTCCCATCGTCGCCGACGACCGCATCGGTGACGGGGAGCGGCGAGCCGGTAATGAAATCAGCCTTCTGCCCGCGATAGGTGGACCCGTCCGGGGTGAGCTCGATCGAGTAGATGGTGCTGTACGTCCAGTCGAGGATGAACAGCGAGTTTTGGTACTTGGCGGGAAATTTTGCCCCGTATCCAAAGACGACACCGGTCGGCGAGCCTGGTCCGATGTCGATCGCGGGAGGCAGCGAGTCCTCATAGTAGACCGGCCATTTCCCGGTGCCGCTCCGCCAGCCAAATTCGCTGCCGCTGGTGGCGTGGCAGACGCGGGTGGGTCGATACCAGGGGGATCCGAAATCCCATTCCATATCTGCGTCGTAGACAAAGAGTTCGCCATCGGCATTGAAAGCGAAGTCGTACTGGTTGCGATATCCCATGCTAAAGACCGTCCACTGCTTGCCGCTGGGATCGACATTGCAAACCCAACCGCCCGGGGCCAAGATGCCAGCGGCATGTCCATTCGCGTCCCAACGCCGGGGTAGCAGGTGATCCTCATTCCAGTTCCGGGGGATACGGCTGCCGGCGATAAGTTCCGGAAGCTTCGTGTGGTTGCCGGCCCCCACGAACAGCGATTGACCGTCGGGACTCAAAGCGATCGCATGTGGACCATGTTCCCCGGAACCTTGGACCGGCATGCAGAATTCATCGGTGTCGACTCGCCCATCGCCATCGGTATCTCGCAGCCGATGAAGCCCCGACTGCTTGCCGCCGTTGACCATCGCGTACAACGAATCGAAGGCCCACAGCAAACCCTGGGCCCCGCTCAATTCCACCGGCAATTTTTCGACCTTGGTCGGCCGGTCCTGATCGCCGGGGCGAATCAGGTATAGACCGTTCGAGGCCTGATCGGAAGCGATCAGTCGCCCGCGATTATCCTTCGCCAGTGACACCCACGAGCCCATCGAACTCGGGACGGCGAAGACTTTTTCGACGACAAAACCAGGCGGGGCCTGCGCGTGCTCGGCGAGTTGCGGGAGGAATTCATCTTCCGGGCCGCGTTCTTCGGGGGTAGCAAAGGCCGCGGGCTTGAGTGCGCGACCCCAGGGAAGCTTGGCATCACCCACCTGGCCGACGACCTTGGCTTGCTGCCAGCGGCTGGTATCCAGCTCGACCGCCGTTGCTGTCGCCAGTCCGTGGGGAGCGACTTTCCAGCTTCCATCGGTCACGATACGCTGCGGCGATTGGCCTTGCAGCATGACGTGCAACATGGCGATGGCACCCGCCGGTCCTCCTTCGTTGCGGGCGACAATGGTCAGGACATTGAGGCCTCGGCGTAAATGCGGGGTCACGTCCGCTGAGGGGAGTTGGGACCAGTTATTGGAACTGAGGACTTTCAAGCCGTTGAGGAAGACTTCGCAGGTATTGTCGGCGGTCGCCTGGAGGATAGCGTTGGTCACCCTTGTGCCGATTTCGAATTCCTGGCGCAGGATAACCTGCTGATCGCTTTCCACGGTTTCGGACCAAATCCATGCCGGCTGAGGTTGGACCATCGGGTCCTTTTGGGCAAAAGCTTGACCGCTCCAGCCAGCCACCCACAGGACTGCTGAACAGGCGATAACAATGCGAGGGTATCGAAGAAAGCGTTCAGAAATCATGAGCGGAAGCTCCAACGGAGTCATGGGGTGGAGGTAGGGTTTAGCCGTAGATGGGGCGGGGCCTGCACACGATGGACGAGCCGCCAACGATCCCAGTCATCGATGCGAGGCTACATGCTGGCGAAAGCCTGGGCCCTCCAAGCATAGCCAGCCGCCGCGAAATTTGCCATCTGGAGTTGCCGTCGCCCAGGATGATGGGGGACGCTCATCCTTCCAGTTCAAAACCGGGGCGGCGGGGACGATGGATGAAGTGAGCGGCTGAGCCAGACTCGAGGAAGCTTTCCTGCCGAGGATCCCAGCGGAGAGTTTCGCCGAGTTGGCGGGCTAAGTTGGCCAGGTGGCAAACGGTAGCCGAACGATGGCCGACCTCCAGCGGAGCTCGCAGCGAGGCACGGCCATGGATGGCATCGATCCAGTTCTCGAGGTGCGGGCGGGCGACGTGTCCAGCTCCCTCCCATGCTTGCTGATCCTCGGCCTTCATCGGCGGCAACAGATTCCCTGGGTCACACTCATAGAAATTGCGTCCCATCCGGAGAGTTCCCTTCTCCCCATGGAACACGGTGTGCTTGATACCCGGGACCAGCCGCACCTCGGTTCCTTGATCATAGAAGAGCCGAACCGCACGGAAACGAGCTTGGTCAGCCTGTGGATCGCGAGAGCTACCCAGAGGGGGCGTTTTGGCAGCCCATTCCTCATCCCAAGCCGGGTCGACCTCCAGCAACGGTTCGATGCGACGAGGTCCAGAACTATCCATTCCCAAGGCGGACTGGACCATGTCCAGGCTGTGAGCTCCCCAGTTGGTCATGAGATGACCCGAATAGTCTTGAAACAAATCCCAGCCTCGCCAGAGCAAGGAACCGACTTTGTACTCTTCCTTCAACCACAGGTCGGGATGGTAGGGACGCCATGGGGTCGGCCCACAAAACAAATCCCAATCCATGTCGGAGGGAAGGGGGGCCGCGGGATAGACTTGTGGATCATAGGGCATGGGGCCCGGCAGATTTCGTTCTTCGACGAGATGGATATGCCCGAGCCCACCATGGCGGATGAATTCACAGGCGACTTGGTTGACTCGCATCGAACGCTGCTGACTACCGACTTGAACGACTCGTTGATATTTTTCGGCGGCTGCCACCATGGCTCGGCCTTCGCCGATGGTGACGCTCAGCGGCTTCTCGACATAAACATGGCAACCGGCTTTCAGGGCGGCGATGGCGGCCGATGCATGGTGATGGTCGGGGGCTGCGATGATCACCGCATCCAACTGCATTTCCGTTAGCATGCGGCGATAGTCCTGAAAAAGTCGGCAGGCTCGACCGGGACCGGCCGCAAACGCTGCTAAAGCTTCGGCGAATTCTCGCTTCGGGTTCAAGGCCGTTTCGATTTTGGCTCGCGAGCAGTCGCAAAGGGCAGTGACGCGGACGGTCTCCGGCAAATTGGACAGCAGGTATTTACCGCGTACCCCGACGCCGATTAAACCGATCTCCAGCGTTGAATTTGGAAGCGCGCGGAGCGGCGGTGGTGAAACGCCCAGGCCAAGCCCGGCGGTGAGGGTGGAGGCAGACCTCAGCCAGTTCCGACGCGAAAAACGAGAAGACGAAGAGGGGTTCATGGCAGGCCCTGCTCGGCGAGAGACGTTGGGAGGAGATTCCCGGATTGTAGCGGATCGCAAGGGCTGTTAGCAAAAGCGAGAGGCGTGGCGGGGCATCGCGCAGGCGCGTTTGAACCTCGAAGCCCCCGGGGCCAAGCATCGCGAAGGCAGGCTGGTCGACAAGCCAAGGAGCCGATCAACAAGGGAAGGGAGTGGCCAGGGCAGGTCGCCTTTTCAGCTACCAATCATCGTGGGCAGCGGGCGATGGCATTCCCGCTGTCAGTCTTCCCCGTTCTGTACCTGACTGAGCCGGATCAGCGAAACCAGTTCCTCGGTGTTTAACCGGGCCGCCCGATCAGAACCTTCCAGGACGCCCGAGATCAGTTCCCGCTTACTGCCATGTAAAGCCAGGATTTGCTCTTCGATGGTATCCTTGGCAACCAACCGATAAACGGTAACGTTACGTTGCTGGCCAATCCGATGGGCGCGGTCGGTAGCCTGATCTTCGACGGCAGGATTCCACCAAGGATCCAGATGGACCACATAGTCGGCGGCCGTCAAGTTCAAGCCGGTGCCGCCCGCCTTCAGCGAAATGAGGAACAATTCCCCTTCGCCGTTCTGGAAGGCGTCCACGGCGAGTTGCCGCTGCGCCGCCGGCGTCGAGCCATCGAGGTATTGGTAGTGGATTCCGGCCTTATCCAAGGCTTCACGCACCAAGGCCAAGTGCTGCACGAACTGGCTGAAGACCAGGGCCCGATGCTCGCCTTCGCGTAACTCCTCGATAATCTCCATCAGTAAATCGAGCTTGGCCGAGGATTGATCCCAGGCGGCATCGACGAGCCGGGGATGGCAAGCGATTTGTCGAAGCCTGGTCAACCAGGCTAGTACCCGGATGCGCTTTTGCTGGTCGTTCTCCTGGCTACCCGTGTTTACCGTCAACTCGGACAGGGCTGCCATCCGCGCCGCATCATACTTCCGGCGTTCGTCCTCGGAGAGTTCCGCGAACAGCACAACTTCCTGACGAGGTGGCAGGTCTTTGAGCACTTCTTTTTTGGTGCGGCGCAGGATAAAAGGTCGGATGACACGACTGAGGGCCATCAAGCGATCCGGATTGCGATCGCGTTCGATCGGTTCGGCGAAACCTTTGCGAAAACGTTCCCAGGACCCCAACAGTCCCGGACAGACGACCCGCATCAAACTCCATAACTCGCCAACGTGATTTTCCAGCGGAGTACCGGTCAGGGCCAATCGCCAGTCGGCGTCCAGTTCGCGAACGGCTTGGGCAGTTTTCGTTTGGAAATTCTTGATGAATTGAGCTTCGTCGAGCACTAGCGTGGTCCAGCCTCGCGAGGCAAAACGTTCGACATCGCGTTGCAGCAATTGGTAACTGGTGATCACCAGGTCGTTCGGCCCGGACTGTTCCACCAGGTGCTGTCGGTCGTGCTCGCGATACAGTTTCGGTCGGAGGCTTGGAGCGAAACGCTGGGCTTCTCGCACCCAGTTGGTCCCGACGCTGGTCGGGGCCACGATCAAGGCCGGACCATCGGCGGCGCGGTGCAGCAGGATTCCCAGGGCTTGAACGGTCTTTCCCAAGCCCATGTCGTCGGCCAGGCAACCTCCCAGCCCCCAATGGCTTAGTCGGGCCAACCAATCGTAGCCAGCTTTCTGGTAATCGCGGAGATCCGCATGCAGGTTGTCGGGCAAGACGGGTTTCAAATCGCGAGCTTGATGGAGACGCGTCAAGGCTTCCTGCCAACGGGCATCACTCTCGAAACGGATGTCGGAGCCAAGAGCTTCCTCGACGATCGCCGTCGCCGCTTGCGAGACGCGCAAGACGCCAGCTTCGCTTTGAGCAACATCCTGGATGGAGGTCAGCCGCGCCCGCAATTCCTCGGAGATAACGGCGAATTGACCATCGGCCAAAGGAATGAAACGGCGACGGGAGCGGAGCGCGGCCAGCAATTCAGCTAGCGGGATCTCCAGCCCCTCCAGCGAGGCGGAACCAGCGATACCAAACCAATCCCGTTGGCTGGTGAGCTGGACTCGCAGTCGCTGCGGCGTGATCTCGCCGATGATCCGCAACGGTGGGCTCTTGGGCCAACAAACCGTCGGGGCGGCTTGGCCAAGCTGCTGGAGGTGTTCGATTAAATCCAAGGCCTTCTCTTCATCGGCGGCCAGCCAGCTGTAGGCACCCAGCGGAGCATATTTCTCCAACTCGCAGAGATCGACCCAATGCTGTGCTTGTCGGCTCTCTTCGGTCAAGTCTCGCAAGAGTTGGTAGCGACCAGCCGGAGTGACAATCCGCAAACGCCCCGGCTCCTCCCCGGGAATCGGCGGTTCCTTGGTCGCATCGCAACTGACACGCAAACTGGCGGTCATGCCGCTGGGCATCTGCGGTGCCAGATGCAGTTCGACGATCGGCTGGAGGACCTGTTCAGGCCCTGCCAGTGACTCGGGCAGGTTAAGCTGCACGGAATGATCGGTGGTACGTTGGGCGATCATATCGGCTAGTTGCTCGGCCATCGCCTTGTCGAAGACCGCTTGCTTGCGATGGGCCCGTTCAAACTGCGCCAACATCCGACGCGTTGCACCATCGACCTCACTGACCCAGAGATGCCCTGAGCCAACGTCGGCGATCAACAGCAGGAATTTGTCGGGTCCGACTTCGCCGATCAATAAATTGTTGGGCGTGTCGATGCGATGGTTGGCCAACAGCAACTTCGGGCGATACACCCCTTGCTCATCGGTCTCCATCTGCAATTCGATCGGCACGAATTCGATGCGGCAAGGAGTCAAGGCTTCGTTGTCGAAAACCACATTGGTGTGGTCCTTCAACAGCCGCAGGCATTCCCGAACGGCAACCAGCGGCCGTTCATGGTAGCCATTGCCAGCGAAATGCACCAAGGCCGCCAAGGTGCGGTCGGTAGGATGGGCCAAGGCTTGCTCAGGCATGTTGTCAAAGAAGTTTTTGACGAAGCGACCTTTCGTCCAGCCGCCGCGTTTCTTGGCGGTTTGCAGGTATGCGACAATCTCAAGGTTGGGGCGGACATAGGCGGAGTTATCGAAATTGATGCCGGTGATTCGCCATTGCAACCGCGCCAGACTTTCTTCGCCGGTCGTTTCCGCAGTTGGTTCGATCTTCGCCAATTCATCGATAATCCGCTGCCCGACATCGCGGCCATCGGAAACGCAGCTTTGAATCCACTTCTCCGCTACCTCGCGGTCGGGCGCGTTGAGCTGCTTCCGTAAATAATTGCTGCAGGCGATGGCGTGGACACACGGCTTCGAATCGTAGCAATTGCAGAGGACAGCGATTTTCTCGATCGACGACTGCATCGTCGCCAAGCCCTTGGCATCCAAATTCCGCGTATCGAACTCCATGGTGACCACCGGTTCGAAATTCCCGTAGCCGAATTCCGTTCCCTGAAGTTCAAATTCCCATCGCCACACCCGGCCTTGAATGAGCAAACGCGGCCGTTCGGGAATAGAAAAATACCTCGCCAAGATCAGCTGCTGAGGTTTGGCTCGACGTTCGAGATTCTGCAGGGCGTCGAGAATGACAGGGCCGAAGCCAACCAAGGTTTGTTGGTCCAACTTAGCCATTACCTCCATAGAGCCGACTTCCTTTTCGCGGAACATACTGCTTCATTACGAGACGACCTCGGCGCAAGACCACCAGTGTCCCTCAAACTAGTCGGGTTTGACAAGGTCAAAGCCGCGGTGGAAGGTCGAAGTAGGGGAATTCTGCCGCGATAAGACCAAGACTTCGCCCATCCCGCCGTTGGCCCGGTCGCCCAATTGGCGAAAGGCCCACCGCGAGGCCGGCATCTTCCATTGGACGTCGCTGACGGTTTGAGCGAGATGCTTCCACAGCAACGGCAGAAAACTCAGTTCGAATTCCCTGGCCGGGGTAAGTTCGGCATCGAAAGCCAAAGGTTGAGGCTGAGTCAGGATGATCGTCCCACGCCGCATCCCCGTCCCCCAATGCTGGCCGATTCCGTTGAATACGGCTAGCGTCCCGGCGATCATCTGAACGCCGCCGAAGTCGCCGCATCGGCCTTGGATCATCACGATTCCTCGACGCAGTCGCTCGCCTACCCGATGCCCGGCATTCCCCAAGACGATGCAATTGCCACCGCGCATCCCGCGCGTCTGGCCAACGCTGGGCCCAGCCAGGAAATCTCCCACCGATCCATGGACAATCAAGGTGCCTCGCTTCATCCCGGCGGCGACATGGTCGCCGCCATTGCCGAAGACTTCAAGCACGCCGCCCGCCATCTCCAGACCGCAGTCGTCGCCGATCTCTCCCATCACCGTGAGTTGGCCGCCGGTCATGCGGGCTCCTAACCGATCCATCAACGCGAGTTCGCCATGCAGCACTACCTGCGAACATGGATCGCCGATGACTTCGAAAAACTCTCCCAGCGAGCGGCGTCGACGACCGGTACCCACGGACAGTTGCTCGATTTCGCTCCGCGACCAGCCCGCCATCCTGGCCGGGTCCAAGAGCGATCCGTCCAGACGCTCGCTCAGCGGTTCTTTTAAACGCAGCGTCAAAGCCGGTGATGGGGGACGCAAAAGCAAAGCAGTCATGAAGTCAAATGCTAGCTAACATTCAGAAAAACGGCGTTCGGGCTAACTGGCCGATCGTACGCCAAAAAGGGATTGTCACAGTGTACTAATCATTCCGGTCGTCCCGACAGTCTCCGGATGGAATCCGGCAGAAAAGTTTGAAACACCTATCCACGACCAAGACCATGAAGCTCGGTAGCCGATCCAACTGGCAAGGGCTCGACGCCGATGCCTCTCCTGGGGCCCGGCTTTGCCCGAGAAGATAAGGAAATCTTTTACTAGGTGTTACGGATGGCAAACGGATCGCAGCCTGTTGGTCGCGGTTGGGGGATATCAATGCTCCTGGCTGTGCTTCTCACCGGTTTGTTCGCTTACCTTCAAGGGTGGGAAATACTCGAGGGGAGTTGGT
>JBILTQ010000099.1:0-16034 GCA_044371435.1 Pirellulaceae bacterium
GCTTTGCTTGGTGGCTTTGTGCCTGGTCAAGACCACGGACCTGCAGGAGTGGTGGTGCTCACCGGGGACATCCGTCATCGGTCAAGAAAGCATCCGCTAACCCAACCTCCTACGTCGATGTAACCTCAAGCTCACCCTCAGCCATGACAGGCTGCCAGAGATCTTCAGGCATCAAGCGGAACCGACCAACGTAGCACAGGTGAGGCTACCGTCTGGCCATGCACAGCAGGTCGTGCCCAGACCGAAGGCATCGACGGCGGGCTTTGCTTGTCCAGATGCTCAGCCACGGCCGATTGCCACGACTCCAGCCACTCCGGGTGTTGGCCGATCCATGACTCTACCGCCCCCTGCAAATCCGCCGCCGCTTGGACCTCCCATCGCTCCCGGCCGTCACTGAGGAGTTGCAGCGATTGCTCCCCGGCATAGCCTTCGCCAGCCAGGAAGGCTTGAAGTGGTCTCAGCAACTCCGTCAAACGCTCGATGGTCGAACCTTCGATCGTTGATTTCCCGGCTGAAGCTACCGCGTCGTCGCCGTGTCCCGTTCGAGAGAAAATCAAGCTAGCAAATTCCTGCCCCTGTTGAGCCATTCGAACGAGGCTATCGCCGGCTAATTCGATTACCGGTCGGGCGGCTACGATTGCTAACGGAGACCATGTCACAGTGTTGTCCTTGCTACCCAAGGAGTATCGGTCGATGGTAGCGATAAAGTTGACTTTTCTTGATGGCCGGCGGAAATAGCCAAATTGGGCAGACTGTAAGGACCGCCAGGCAAAGGAGTTGAGCGAAAGGATCGGTTTTGTCGATCGCACGGAACGAAGGCTTTCGATATCCCCAGCGTAACCTTGAAAGCGATACTTTTTGTCAAAGGACGACTGCATATGAATCGTCGATCGGGATGGATGTTGGTGTTGGCTGTGAGCGCGGTCTCGCATGTTGGCTGTGCAGCCCTGCACCAGCACGGCCGCCATGGACACTGCCCTTCCTCCGGGCATGTTCACGGGAATGCTGGCGGTCAGGCGTGCGGTCATGCCTGCGCCCCTCCCGCCGCAACCCACGGCGGGGGGATGAGTGGAGCCGTAGGCGGGCACGGGCAAGGCTGTGGCTGCCGACTCTGCGCGAATACCTGGCAGCGCGGCGGTTTGGATTATCAACAGTACCTGAACCATCAAGCCTATCGTTACCAGGGGGCAGGTTCCGGAGTTCCCTCGGCAGCGGTAGCCTATCCCTACTACACTACTCGCGGTCCACGCGACTTCCTGGTGAACAATCCACCCACCATTGGTCGTTGATAGACAAACAGCCGTGGAACCTTCCATCCATCGCTGTCGAACGAAGATGGTGCCAGGAAAGAAGGCCCACGGTTCCGTTCATTCGGCTGACGGGAGGAACTCAAGGGTGAAAGCTTCGTCCGCCTTGACTTTATCGCCGATGAGCTTCAATCGCTGAAGTTGCTCCGTGAGGGTCACCCAACGTTCCCGGCTCATGGTTCCCAAGCGTCCGGCGGAGAAATTCTCCGGCAAACAGAGTGGCCTTAGATTCTCCACGCCGAAGGCCAACGCTTCGTCGGTCATGCCTTCAGGGTTCTGTTTTAAAATATAGCGATTGCTTTCCTCGGGCTGATTCAGGTACTTCTGCCAGCCTTCGACGCATGCTGCGACCATCCGCCTGGTCAAGTCGGGGTGGCGAGCAATGAAATCCTCGGTGCTGATCAAGACACTAGCATAAGGGTTGTAACCGATCTCGGACATCATGAGATTACGAACTTTCACCCCCTGCTGCTGAGCTAGCAAGGGCTCACTAAAGGAGTAAGCCTGCTGGGCTGTTCGCTGGTCGGAGACCAGTTGAGCGACGGTGCCGAAGTAAGGGGCCGTCTTGACGTTCTCTTGCAATAAACCTCTTCCCTTCATGTAAGCGACGTATGGGCGGGACGGATCGATCAGCAAGGTGATATCTTTCAGCTGATCGAAGTTAGCAATACCCGAATCCTCCCGTACCATGATGCATCGCGGACCGTCTTGCATGGGAGCCATCAAGGCGACCAACGGTGCCGACTGCTCGCGGGCCATCAAGACATCGTCAGCGTTGCCGATCCCGAATTCAATGCGCCCCAAGGTCAACTCCTGAGGGACGATGGTCGTCTTTCCCCCTGGACGGATTTCCACAGCCAATTGGTACTTGTCGAAAATGCCATGGACCAGCGCCGCATAGAATCCCCCATGCTCCGCCTCCGGATACCAGTTGAGCACCAGAACAACCTTATCTTTCCCCTTCGTTGCCGGGGTGTTAGCGGTAGAGTCGACGTCACTGCGCTCCGATCGGCAGCCGACCAGCCCTGAAAGCATGGAGAGCATCAAGCATGACACGGCCTGCCAACTCGGCTTCTGGCGAGCGCTCGAACAACTCTTTCGATCTCTGGACATCGCGATATTCCCGTTTAAAAACAATTTTATTCTGCCAGCCAACCGCCTGGGTCGATGGAAAGCCTTAAGCATCGCTTTCGAGGTTGGTAGCCATGGTCCAGCGACGCAGCACCGTCCGCCCGAGAAAATTGATCGAGGTAAAGAAAAAGATCCCCAGCAGTGTACTCACTACCAGGGCTGCCATCAAACCGGTGGTATTCTGCCTCCCTTGCCATAAAGTCATCAGCGTCCCAAGCCCATCGTACTGTCCGCTATTCCCGACGAAGAACTCCCCGACAATCGCTCCAATCACCGCCAGGCCGCAACTGATCCTGGCCCCTAGCACCAAATGACCGATGGCGGCGGGTATCCTAAGTTTTAGCAACGTCTGCCAACGAGTAGCTCCGGCCAGCCGGAATAAATCCAGGAGGTGCTCGTGGATCGACAACAACCCCGCTGTCGTGTTGGAGACGATCGGAAAAATACTGATAATGACTGCGACCAGAACAATGGTGCGGAAGTTATTGCCTGACCAGATGATCAAGAGAGGGGCAATGGCCACGATGGGTACAGTCTGCAGGAAGATGACATACGGGTAGAATGCCGCGCGCAACCGCGAGGACTGGCTGAAGATGATGGCGATCAAAGCTCCGCAGAAGATGCTGGCGATCAATCCCGACAAGGCGGCTGCTCCGGTCACCACCGCTCCCCAAGCCAGGATACGACGTTCATTCCACAGCGTCTGCATTACCGCCCAGGGGCTAGGTAGAACGATCGGATGAATGCGGAACCAGGAAACCACCACCTGCCATATCGCCAGCAGGATGATTAGAACCATCAGCGGAGCAAGCACCTGGGATAACCCGTTCCCTGAACGGCGATCAAGCTTCTCCAGCGGGCGATCTTCCTTCGTCAACTCAGCCATCAGTAGACCTCCGTTGCTCCCTCAGCGATTTCCGCCAGGCGTTGGGAAATCTGACCGTACATCCGAGCGAAGTCAGTGGTCGCCCGCAGATCGCTGGTTCTTGGATATGGCAAATTGTTATCAAGCCAAGCCGCGATCTTGCCTCGGTGCATGATAGCGATTCGCCGACTGAGGAAAACTGCTTCCGCAATGTTGTGAGTGACGAAGATAACGGTACGCCGACCGATGGCGTTCTGCTGCAAAATCAATTCGTTCAATCGCCAGCGAAGCATATCATCTAGGGCGGCAAAGGGCTCATCGAGCAACAGCAGCGCAGGGTCGGTCACCAAAGCCCGAGCCAATGAGGCTCGCATCTTCATCCCTCCCGATAACTGGGAAGGAAACTTGTGATGATCGGCTCGAGAGAACTCGACCGTCTCCAAGAGACGGGCAGCCTCGGCCCGGAGCTCGGCTGACGAGCCAGCCGACCGTAACTCCAGCGGCAAACAGACATTCTCCAGTGCCGTTCGCCATGGGAGCAATGCCGCCTCCTGGAAGACAAAGGCTAAGCGACTCCGCGACAACTCCACCGAATTACCGTCGATCGCAATTGTTCCGTGCTCGACCGATTGCAAACCAGCGATCGCCCGCAGCAGCGTACTTTTGCCGCACCCACTCTTCCCCAGCAAGACGACGATTTCACTAGCCGCAACGTGCACGTCGAGCTGGTCGACTACGGTTCGCCAACCCCGGCCGCCTCGATCCGGAAAACGGATAGAGACCCGGTGGCAGTCGACGGTGGGCGGTAAAACTTCAGTCATGAAGGCTATCACACAAACTGGGGATACTTGATGCGGAAGAGTCCTTGATATCCTGAACTCATGGCGACGTGTCCGAAGTCGACCGCAAGCGGGTAGAACTAGTCATCCACAGGAACCACACCAACCCTATCGCCAGCATGAGACTATTAACGCTGCTCAATATTTCTTTGGCCCTGGGAATATCCGGCAGACGTCGCAAGATCGACTCCGTGCTTCCGTAATTCCAAAGCGGGGAGGTGACGAGGACGATGAGCATTAACCTCGACGGCCAGTCTAATTTCCAGGCAGCTGGCGGTGCCGCGAACACTAATCCAGCCAAAACCCCGATCACCAACAGACCGTCGTACGCGTGATGGTAGATCGTCGTCAAGATGGCCAGGATGGCTATCATCCCGGAGGTCGTCGTCGCTCCTTGGCGATCGCCCTCCGCTCGCAACTGATAGAGCCGCCCAAGGGGCCAGGCGATCAACAGCAGCATGCCGAGCAAGAGGTAGGATTCCCCCGGATTCACTTCAAGCCACTTACAGATCCCTCCCGGCAAGTCGATACGTGTCCAGGAATTCACCGGCAAGACGCTCGGATCGGCCAGGTGCTCACGCTGCCCGGTACGAAAAGCTTCGACCAGGTTAAGCCAACCGTGCGCCCTGGCCAAATACCAGCATGGGATGGCGGCCGCCATCCCGGACAGCCCCACCCCCAAGATCAGCGCTCGGTAATTACCCCTGGCCCATAACACCAAACCCAACGGAATAGCGAAAGTCGGCTTTCCCGACGCAAATAGGATGCCCACCGCAGCCCACCACGGCCGTTGCTCGGCATACTTCAAGGCCACCAGCGTTCCCCAAACCAACTCCATCGTGAAGTATCCGGTATAGAGTGTGATGTGTCCGGCGCGGGAAACCAGCATGCACAGTGTGAGTGGTCCAAGCCATACCCAGGCTCGATCGGGGGCGGCTTCCGACAGAACCAACCACGCAGCGAGGACCATCAAACCCAAGGTTAGGCAGAAATACACGCTTTCGGCCACATGCATCGGCAGGAAGGTGAGCGGAACATGGACAGCGATAATGAAGGGGGAGAAGGCCGGTGTAGGGCGGGTCACTTGGTACTTTTCTACCAATTCCAGACCGTAGGGAATGACTCCCTCACGCAGACCAAGCGCAGGTTGGTAGACACCGTTATGAAAATCGAACATGCCGCCTTGAGCCAGTTCGAAGGGCCCGCCGACCGTATCGTATTGGCGATAAATCCGCGCCACGGTCAGGGCAAGCACGCCCAGGATAAACCCGAGCACCGATAGCTGGATCAGCGGTTGGCGGAACCAGGCGGTGAGGCCATCGATCCAACGGTCGAATGCAACTGGGTTTGTACGATGCATAGCAAGAAATTTTGTCGTTGAATCGATCCCCCGCGCCGGACGGCCTCCGCCAATCGACCGCCGGACCATGGGCCTTGGCCCCAGGTGGCGATTTGCAATGTACCTGACAGCATCCCTGGAGCAATGGCAGGGAAATCTTACGTTTTTACGGGCTGCTGATGAAAGATGGGCACCGCCGCGGTGGCGAATTATTAAGATAGTAGTCGAAACCGATCGGGACAGCGGCGGATGCCCCTGGCTCTCGATGTCCGAACTTGACGATCCTTTCCTCCCTTTGAACTTCGAGTCCCGCTATGAGAGCTTGGATCTACATCATCCCGTTCTGCCTTACTTTCCTCGCCGACCTGACGCCGCTGCCGAGGCTGGCGGCGGCCGATTCGGTGCCGAACATCCTTTTCTGTATCGCCGACGACGCTTCGCCCCATTTCGGCGTTTACGGCTATCGCTGGGTCAAAACCCCTCATATCGACCGCCTGGCCAGCCACGGTCTCGTTTTCGATCACGCCTACACCCCGACTGCCAAATGCGCTCCATCGCGAGCCGCCATCCTCACTGGTAGGAATCCATGGCAGTTGGAGGAGGGAGCGAACCACCAGTCGTTTTTCCCTGCCAATTATAAGGTTTTCACCGAATGCCTGAGCGAGGCGGGGTATTACGTTGGAGCACAGGGAAAATTCTGGGGGCCAGGCTCCGCCCTGACCGTGGATGGCCAACCGCGAACTTGGGGGCTAGTCACCTCCGGAGGCGATAGCCATGCGGATGACCGCGGCGAAAAGTTTCGGAAATTCCTGGCCGACCGGCCCGCCAAGCAGCCGTTTTTTTACTGGTTCGGCAGCACCAACCCTCATCGCGCTTACAAGCTGGATTCGGGAATTGTCGCGGGCAAGAAGCCGGAGCAAATCGAGCATGTCCCAGGCTACTGGCCGGACAATGATACGGTTCGCCGCGACATGCTGGATTACGCCGTGGAGGTCGAACTCTACGATAGCCAGGTCGGTTCTTTGGTAAAGGTTTTGGAGGCCAGCGGCGAAGCCGAAAATACGCTGGTGATCGTTACTTCGGATCATGGCATGCCCTTCCCACGGGTAAAAGGTCACACCTATGATGCCTCCAATCGAGTGCCCCTGATTGCAGCCTGGCCCCAAGGGATCGCATCGCCCGGGCGACGCGTGGCCGACGCGGTGAGCTTGATTTCACTTGCCCCCACCTTCCTCGAAATCATGGGTACCGACCCGGAAAAGCTGGGGATGAAAACAATTACCGGCAAGAGCCTCGTCGACCTGTTTCGCAACCAGCCGCAGGTCGATCGCAGTCATGTCATCCTGGGCCGCGAGCGGAACGACGTTCGAGCCAGGCCAGGCACGGAAGCGGGCTTAGGTTATCCAGTCCGCGGGATCCGCAGAGGGAACTACCTCTATCTACATAATTTTGAACCTGAGCGCTGGCCTTGCGGCGACGTGGAACTCGGCTTGCTCGATACCGATGCCAGCCCAACCAAAGCCTTCATCGAAAACGCGGGCAACAGCGATCGCTATTGGCAGTTTTGCTTTGGCAAAAGGCCAAACGAAGAACTCTTCGACCTCTCTACCGATCCGGATTGCACCCGGAATCTGGCGGCTGATCCCGAGTATCGATCGACCGCCGCCTTGCTGAAGCAGCAACTTTTCGCCGACCTCCTTCAGCAGCAGGACCCGCGGATCCTCGGGAAGGGTGAGATTTTTGACCGCTATCCCACCGCCAAGGGGTTAGTCAAAGGAAGCAAGGGCAAGGACAAAAAGTAATCCACCGATACCTGGATCCACCCTGCCTGGCCAGGCTCACCCCCTGCCTGCAGTCCACTACAAATCCGCGATGCCTTCAAGCAAGTCCTCGGTGGCGTCGCATGCGGCGAGATGAGCTTCCGCCGAGCGCAGGCACTTTAGCGCGAGTCGCGGTCAGTCAGTTTTTTTGTCCGGGTCGGAAGGCGGCCAACCGTTCCGACCGAGTCTCGAGATACGGCCCCTCTAGCAAATCAAGGCAGTATGGAATAGCCGGCATGACGGCATCCAGGCATTCAGCGATAGCCTTTGGCTGCCCAGGTAAGTTCACGATCAGGCTTCGATTTCGAATCCCCGCCGTTTGACGCGAGAGGATTGCTGTCGGGACTTTCGTCAGCGATACCGCCCTCATCAATTCACCGAATCCGGGCATCATCTTCTGACAAACTGCCTGCGTAGCCTCCGGTGTGACATCGCGAGCGGCCGGGCCCGTCCCCCCGGTGGTGACGATCAGGTGGCAACCCTCCTGATCAGCCAGCGTCCTCAAGGTCGCCTCGATCAGTTCGCGTTCATCGGCGATCACGCGCTGCACCGGCAGCCAAGGCGAAGCCAACACGCTCTCGAAGTAAGTCACAATGGCCGGCCCACCGCGATCCTCGTACTCACCGCGACTGGCGCGATCTGATACGGTGACGATTCCGATTTTCGCTTGAAAGCTTGGCCTGGGGCCTTTTTCTTCAGTTTGCAAAATTTCTCCAAGATTCGGTCGATCGCCGCGAATAATTCGGTGTTGTACCTCATTCTGCTTGCCGAACTCAAGAGTTCTCCGGGGAAAACCGTACCTGCGGGGCAACCACACGAGCCGGCAGGTCGACTTCCTTTAACGTTTCAGGAACGCAAACGATGCTACGAAAAATTGTGCTCGGCAGCCTTCTGGGTGGTGGCGTCACCGTCGCCTTGGCGGGGACCTCGGCCTACAGCTACTTCCGCACTGGCCTTCACAGCCTCCAACAATCCATCCGTGACTCGATCCCGGTCGAGGTGGAAATCAAGCGCGCACGCGACTTGATCTCCAACCTGAAGCCGGAAATCGCTGATAATTTACAAAGGATTGCCCACGAGGAAGTCGATGTTTCCCGTTTGACCAAGGAGTTGAACCGCAAGCACGATTCCCTGGCCAAAGCCGAAAAAGATATCCTTCGCATCAAGCATGATCTCAGCCAAGCCACCCCAAAGCTGGTATATGCCGGTCGTGAGTATTCCCTGGAACAGGTCCGGGATGACCTACACCAGCGATTCAAACAATTCCAGACGCAGCAAGCGACCGTCGACAAACTCGAAAAAATCCTGGTGGCCCGCGAGAAGAATCTGGATGCCGCCCGTCGTAAACTGGACGAGATGCTATCGACCAAACGGCAACTGGAGATTGAAGTTGAGAATCTTCAGGCTCGTCTGACGATGGTCCAGGTAGCCGAGACTAGCAGCGGCCTCTACCTTAGCGATAATCAAATGTCGCATACCCGAAGGTTACTCGACGATATCGCTAGCCGTATTGAAGTGGCGGAGCGACTGGTCGATAGTGAAGGGGCCCTGGACGCTGGTATTCCTCTCGAGGATGAAGCTCCGGCCGATATCGTCGATCAAGTGACCCGCTATTTTGACGAGGCACCACAGCTTCGCAGAAACCTGGCCATCAACGAGTGAGGGCTCTAATCCTGGCAACGGTTTAGCGTTCGTTCAGGCCGCGCAGGAGCGATAGCCAGGTGCAGGAATATTTAGTCTTCAATCCGACCACGCCATCGATGGTAACTTCCGCAGAGAGATAGTCCATGGCTTTCACTTTGGCTCCCGGCGATAGCCCGCTTAGTGGCTACACGATAGACCGTGGCCTGGGGGCCGGTGGTTTTGGAGAAGTTTACTTCGCTATCTCTGATTCGGGTAAAGAGGTGGCGCTGAAACGGATTCATCGCAACCTGGAGATCGAGCTTCGCGGAGCCAAGCAATGCTTGAATCTTCGCCACCCTAACCTCGTGTCGTTGATCGATATTCGGCAGACAAGCGAGGAACAAGCCTGGATCGTCATGGAATACATCCATGGCGAAAGCCTCAAGGAGATGCTCGATCGCTCCCCCCTGGGCTTAGTCAGCGACGAGGCCTTGCGATACTTCGGGCAGATCGGAGCTGGTGTTCAGCACCTTCATGACCGAGGACTGGTCCATCGCGATTTGAAGCCAGCTAACATCTTCATCGAGAACGGTTGGATCAAGATCGGCGATTACGGGCTCTCTAAATTCATTTCCGCTTCGCGGCGCGGTGGGCAGACCCAGAGCGTGGGAACTTTTCACTACATGGCTCCGGAGATCGGCCGCGGTGAATACGGGAAGGAAGTAGACGTTTATGCCTTGGGAGTCATCCTGTTTGAGATGCTCACCGGTCAGGTCCCTTTTGACGGCGAGACGACGCAAGAGATCATCATGAAGCATCTCACCAGCGATCCGGATCTGAGTCGACTTCCCGGTTTCTTTCAGGTCAGTGTTGGCCGAGCTTTGTCCAAGGATCCCCGCGATCGCTTTGAAAGTGTCCAAGCCATGCTCGCTGCGTTAGGGATCACTTTGGACGCTGCCGGCCTGGCTAAGACGTCAAATGCTGCCCCGACCGCCACGGTCCCCCGGCCGCTGGCTTTTCCAGCCGATGGCCCACCCCCCTATTATCGCGAACCTATCGCCAATGCCTTCGCTATCCAAATCGCCAGGCTGCAGCGCGGTTTGGAAAGGATCCCCTATGGATCTCCTCTATTCCTTTTAGTACTGCTAGCCCTGATCGCCGTATTCACCTACTTCCGTTTTATCGCTCCCTACCTGCTCTATCTCAGCTTCGGCTATGCCGTTTACTACCTGCTGTGGTATGTCGGCGGAGGGTACAGCCGACCGGCTGCAGCCCCTGTCACCCGCCACCGCCCTCCAGCCTCGCCTGGCGGTTTGGTTGCCCCTGCTCGGCAGGTGATCGCCGCTGCCACCTACCCTGCGCTGCCTGATAGTTTACCCCCGGTCGCTCCCCCTCCCCGACAGGTCCTCGAAGACAGCCCAAGCTCCTTGGCTTTTCCACAGTGGCAAACCCAGCAGCGGCGCCGACTGGCCGATCGGAGCGGGCCGGAACGCTGGCGGGAATGGTCGCGATCCAATCTCGTCGCAGCTTTGGTTTTGTCGGCGGTCAGCATGGCTGGCTATCTGGTAGTACTGGCAGGGGATGCCTCCTTCGGTAATTCGCTCGAGTTCCTGGCGGTGGGAACATGGACAGGGAGCATGACCCTTCTGGCTAGCTGGATGATTTTGTTCCTCACCAAGTTCTGGGAGGGATCGACCGAGGATTCGATCATGTATCGGTTGGTTCTCTTCTCAGGTGGCCTGGTGTTGGGGGTCATCGGATGGTTGCTCAGCGAGTTTCTCATGATCGCTTGGGATGATTTGCCGACCGCTCCCCGATTCGACAAGTTGCCCGCACCACGATTGTGGTCGGAATTCTATAAGGAAGCTTCGCCGCAATGGCCAGCCTTCGTCGCCTATTTCGGCTTATTGCTGGGATCCGTACGCTGGTGGCGCCAGGCTGATGTTCTACGGCGATATCGCTTCAGCCTTTGGAGTGTGTTGTGGTCTTCCTTAATGGCAACCTTGATCTCGGCTTTTGTCTACTTTCCAACGCCTTGGTGCCTCATCGTAGCCGCAGGAACTTCACTGCTCATCCAGCTTTCAACGCAGCGACTACAGCCACTGGTCAATCCACCTCCCACTCGACATGAGACGTGAGCCATCATGCCCATCGGATTCCAGCTAGACCAGCGACTCGGTAAACTGCTGCTGCTACTAGGCTTTATGGGATTGATGTTGGTAGCCTTTGCCGCATCCAGTCATCGCCCGCCGAGCCAGTCAGGGTCAAACCCGGGAAGGTCGGATGCCAAACTCCCTCCGCCTGTTGATAGGGATACCTCGACTATGACCACGGCCATCAGTCCCCGACCGACGTTGTTCACGGACCAGGACATCAACCAACAGCATCCCAGCTCACTGCTTTCCGAGGATCGACCTGAATGGATCGCTGCAGCCGATGATATTTCCGGTCCGATCCACTATGTGAGTGTCGGAAGCGACATCGAAGACTCGCTGGAAAAATGCCGGGCTAGCCTGGATGCTCGCCTGCTAGTCGCGGCCTATCGATACGTGGATGAGCACCTAGCCAGCCATCGCAGAACCGCGCACCGAATCCCTTTCCTGACCGTCGACTGGATCCGCCGACAACTGTTGGACCAGCAACTGGAATACGCCGCCGCGATGGAACTTCCCTCCGGGACCTACCATCAACTCTGGTATCGCCTGAGCATCGATGCCACGGATCGCCAGCAATTGGCCTTTTGGGTACGGCAGCTGGAAACCCGACAGCGGGTTGGCTTGATCGGCTTGGTCTTCACCGGGCTGCTAGCGATCAACTCATGCCTGTACACCGGACTAGGTTGGGTCGTCAGGCGAGGCGTGTCTTGATGTCCTGGAAACGTCGTCCTGACTCGAATAGCGGCGAAACTCAAGCCGAGGCGGCGGATGACCCTAGCCAGGAACAGGAGTTAGTCATTCGTATTCGTCGAGGTGAAGCCAAGGCTTGGGAGGAATTCATTGCCCTCTATGAGGGGCGTCTCCTGGCCTATGTCGAACATCGTCTCTCCGATCGAAGCCAGGCCGAGGATATCGTCCAGGAGACTTTGATCGGTTTTCTCAACAGCTTGCCCAATTACGATGGGGCACGCTCGCTGGAAAATTACCTGTTTTCCATTTGCGCATACAAGCTCACCGATCACTTGCGTAAACTCGGTCGTCACTCATTGAAGTCGCTCGAAGCTATCAATTCAGCCTGTGGCAGTTCGGCCGCCGACCGACTGCCCGGCCGTTACCGTGGGGCCAGTAGCCTAGTCCGTTCCCATGAGCAGCAAACCCACGAGGAGCATGCAATCAGGCGAGTCCTGTTCGAGCAAATTGCCAAGTGGCAAGCGCAGAAGGATTGGCTGAAACTCAGCTGCCTGGAATTATTAATCGTGGGCGGCAAAGCGAACCGTGAAGTCGCTGCCCTGCTGGAGATTAGCGAGCAAAAAGTCGCCAACTACAAAGCCGATTTCATCGCGCGCACCCGCGTCCAGCTGGAGCGGCTGCAGATCAGTTCCGAAGTTTTCCACGACCTGCTGGAGAATTAGGACTTGACCTGTGATTTTCCGCTCCTAGGCACCTCCAGACCGCTTCAATTAGCCCTGGAAAAGGGGGATCTCGTATGCGATACTTCTCGACCCGCGCTTTCGGGTAAATACCTAAAAAAGCTTCATTCAGGAGTAGCCAACACCCATGTTCAAGAATCTCAATGCCACCGTTCTTGGTATCTCAGGTCGACAAAGTGAGCTGATCGAGCTCGCAATGACTTACGGATTCAAAGGATTGGACATTGATATCTCTGACTTGGTGAAGCGTACCCAACGCTCTTCCTATGAAGTCGCCACCCGCTACCTCAACAGCGCCCAGATGCAGATCGGTGGCTTCGAAGTCCCAGTCGACTTGGATGCGGACGATACTGCCTTCGCTAAAGCTCTCGCCAGCCTTCCCTCGATCGCGGAAGTCGCTAGCCGGGCTGGAGCCACTACAGGAAATCTACGCATTCCATCAGCCACCAACCGACTACCTTACCACGAATTTTTTGAAATCGTCCGCAGTCGGATCGAGCAAGTGGCGGCGGTTTTTGCCAAGCATTCCTTGAAGGTGGGACTCTACTTCTCGGCCGCTCTGGAAAATCGTGAGGGAAAGCAATTCCCATTCGTGAAAGATGTCGAAGGTTTCCTAGCTCTCTTCAAGAGTTGCTCCGCCACCAATGTCGGTCTGACCATCGATAGCTGGAACTGGACTGTCGGGGGAGGAACCGCTGCCCAACTTGCGAGCATCCCAGCCCAACGTATCTGTGGTTTACGGCTCGCCGATGCCGCTGAAGGCCTGGACTTCCATCAAGCCAGCTTGACTCAACGCCTGATGCCTGGCTCGCATGGAGTCATCGATAACGTGGGAATCGTTAGCCAACTGGCCAAGGCGGGATATGACGGCCCACTTTCGGCTTACGGGCATGTCTCGCATCTGTCCGGGAAAACTCGAGATGCCATCGTTTCCTCGGCGCAGGATAGCCTGGACAACGTGCTAAATACAGCCGGTCTTCCAACCTATACCCGCAAGCCAGAACTGGTCGGTGAATCGACGGCTCCTGTGTTTGCAGAACTCGAAGCCTAGGCTCGGCGCGAGGCTGGTCAAGCTTCAAGTGGCCGCCATGGAACGGCGACGATATCGTTGGCGGGGATGGGTGGATCGCGTGCCTGGTTGCTGGCTGCCAGCTGTCAAAGCGTGCCTAGTCTCGGCGTGGGAGCGACAAGCGGGCGGTTGCATCATGCCGCCCGGCTCTGTCGCCGCGGCAAGTCGAGGTCAAACAGCCCAAAGATTTCTTTTTGGCTCAAGCCTAAGCCAGCCGGTTTCGTCGACTCGGCGAAAAGCGTATCGATCAAGGTTCGCTTTTCCTGCAAGACGCGATGGATCCGTTCTTCGATGGTGTTCAAAACCATCATCCGGCTGATGGTGACCGTCCCCTTGACTCCTAACCGGTGGGCTCGATTGATCGCTTGATCTTCGACCGCTGGATTCCACCAGCGGTCAAAAAGGAAAACATAGTGACAGAATTGTAGATTGAGACCTACGGCTCCCGCACCATAGCTCATCAAAATCACCGAATGCTTCGGATCATGCTTGAATCGGTCGATGATCTGATCCCGTTGCCGACTTGGAATCCGTCCGTGGTAGTGGAGCGGATGGAAGCGTTGAAGCTTTTCGGAAATCACATCCAGGGTGTTCACCCACTGACTGAAGACGATCGCCTTTTGACCGCTGGCAGCGACCTCCTCTAAGTCGGCTTCCAAGCGTTCTAATTTACTGCTTGCTCCGGTGGAAGGATCGAAATTACATATCTGCTTTAGTCGCAAAACTAATTCGAAGACATGCTGAATGGTCAGCGATTCCCCCATATCGGAAAGCTGCAAGACCCCTTCGTTTTCCGCGATACGGTAGGCCAACCACTGCTCAGGAGACAAATCCAGTTCCACATCGCGGAACAGTTTCGGCGGCATCTCGGTCAAGACTTTATCTTTGGTCCGCCGCAGGATATAGTCCCGAGCCGCCTGACTCATCGCCTTCAAACTCATGTCATCGTTCAGGTAACCCGGCGTGAGGAACTCGAAAATACTTACCAGGTCATCGGTTGAGTTTTCAATAGGGGTACCGGTGAGAGCCCAGGACCGCCCGCGCGGGATCGCTCGTACGATTTCGCTGGTAGTGCTGTGACGGTTCTTGATACGTTGGGCTTCATCCAAGACCACCAGATCAAACCCAAGCGATGTCTCCTGCAACAAGTCGCGGTCACGCATCAACAGTTCATAGTTGGCGATCTTGACTGGTGCTTGGGGATGATTCCAGATCCAACCGCGCTTGGCCTGATCGCCCTCAATCACCGCCAAAGGCACCTCCGGTGCCCACAGACGGAATTCCCTTACCCAGTTGGTCACCAAGGGCTTGGGGCAGATCAGCAAAACGGAACGCAACTCGCCGGACAATAGCAACATCCGAATCGCAGTGATCGCCTGCATCGTTTTACCCAAGCCCATTTCATCCGCCAGGATCGCTGCTGCTCGGGGGAACAAAAAAGCCACCCCTTCGTATTGGTAGGCGAAGGGCTGAAACGGGAAACTCAATCGGGCAGAGGCCACCAGGCTTTCCAAGGGAGGCTGCAAGACGTAATACAGACGATCTTCCAGGCGGACCAGATCGCTAGGCGGTCGCATCCTCGTCCGCGAGCGATCGGGAATTGGTGCCGAAGCTTTGGTGGCAGAAGAGTGCTCCAACCGCGACGGGTTCGCCGGCTTCGCGGGATCACCGTTCCGCAATCCAGATTCCTTGGTCTTCAAATCCCAGGCCGGCGACTCGGGGAAGGTAAAACCCAGCGTCTTGACTGCCCCTCCTTGCAACTGGAGCGATAGGGCAGAAACATCCTCGCTCGATAGCAACGGAGGGCTTTCGCACCAGGCAAGCTCTGGGAAGCTAAAACAGTCCAGCCCTGACGGTGGAGCAAAGCTCACCGACGACTGGTCGCTGGCCATCCAGGAATGAATATTCAGCGTCGAATCCATAGACCACGAAAAGGTTAAGCAGCCTTCGCGGAGGGATGAGCCTCCAGTAACGCCTCAGCAATCCGACCGAAAGGTTCGCTCAAATCGATCTGCGGGGCCCAAGCTGCCCAGAGTTCCTGCATTCGCTGGCGATCTTCAACGTAAGCTGGAAGTACTGCCAGTGAGAATTCGGCGAGAGGAAAAACCTTCAGCCGATCGAGCGGTAACTGAGGCCGTCTCCAGAGAGAGTCTTCTTCGGAGGCGGTATCCACATAGGCGATCGGCTCGTGTTGCAAGTAACGTAACGACAATACAGTGGAGGCATCCGTGAACAACAACTTGGGCTTCGACTTGGCCTTGCCGACCAAAGCCCGAGCAATCTGTTCGCCGCAAACAAATTCATCCAGCGTTGGTCCGTAGAGGATCGCTTGTGCCTTGGCCGGCTTCAGCGGCAGGGAACAATGAAATTCCAGCGGTCGGGCCAGGCTGTTGATGACCAGGTACCCACCGAGGTATCCGTGTTCGGGATGATGGCGTACCGTTAGAAAGCCAAC
>JBILTQ010000427.1:0-4517 GCA_044371435.1 Pirellulaceae bacterium
GGGGAATTGGTCGATCCCATAAATTGCTTCTGAAAAACGCTTGAACCTTGGCTGGAAGCGGCCGACCGCAAAGCCAGCATTGACGGTACTATCGATCTTTCCTGCCTCTTACGATCGGCAGACGCCGAGTTCCTCTCGAAACTCCCCGTGGTACACGGCCAACGCACCGCAATCGTTAATCTCCAACTCCTCGAAAATGTTGTTGGAATGCTCGACTTTTGCTGTCACTCGTGACTATACTGGAACTCGCCGTTCAACCATAAAAATTACACCCGCAAATCCGGGCTGCAACTCGGCCGATCTTCGGTTGCTGACTGCAGGGGATCGATCTGAAACGTCCAGACGGAAACATTCATCCCATGACCAACGATAATTCGCATTACTCGCCGGTTTTTCGCATCGATGTGTCGGCTGATCCGGCGAACTCTCCTTCAGTCCACGGAGATGTCGGATTGGCGATGGTAACGCTGATGCGTCAAATGATTGCTTTACAGGAACGCCAAAACCAAATGCTCGAGCAGTTGGTGCAACAGTCGACGCAGGCCCAGCGCGTCCGCACCACTGAGTTGCAGCAATGGAAAGACGCCAACCCCAGATTGGCACGGGCTTGTCGGCATGCCGCAGAAACTTTGGCCAAAGTACAAACCCAGTTCCTGGAAAATATCACCTATGAAATTTCCGACCATGAGGAAGCTCTGGTCGATGGAGATTTCATGCTCAATGAGTTTGTCGATCGCTATGGCCCACGGATGGCCCATCTGAATGGCGTTCTCCAGATGCTGGCCCAGTTAGGTAGCGGCGTTCCCAACCAAGCCGTCTGAATTGTGTGTGGGCGTTTCACCCTCAAGACCCCGGTAGCTATGTGGTTGCAAGGTCTTTTGGGCGGACCACTCTTGGGTGAGTTGCCGGCCTTTCAGCCGCGCTACAATATTGCTCCTTCTCAACCAGTACTCGCCGCCTCTTGGGATCACCAACGCCAGGGGATCCGTCTCGAGTACCTGCGGTGGGGCTTGGTACCGTCTTGGGCAGATAACCCGGCCATCGCCCACCGGCTGAGCAACGCTCGCTGGGAAACTCTGTCGGAGAAGCCCTCCTTTCGTGAGCCGTTCCGCTGTGGCCGCTGCCTGGTGCTGGCCGACGGTTATTACGAATGGCAGGCCATGGATAGACGACGCAAGCAAGCGTTCTGGATTCATCGTCCAGATGAGGCTCCCTTGGTGATGGCTGGCATTTCCGCTTGCAACCAGCGTATCGATCCACAGCACCCGTTGCGGACGGTAGCGATTGTCACTTGCCCAAGCACCCCAACCTTATCAGCGATCCACCCTCGTATGCCGCTGATCCTCCACACTCATCAGCAACTGGCCTCATGGCTAGCCGAAGGCAGTTTGGCATCAGACCTCTGCGAGAAAATATTTCAGCCGCCCCCTCTGGACTACTTCAACGCTCGGCCGGTGTCGGATCGGGTCAATCGTCCAGTTCACGATGATCCGGCGTGTTTGGGGCCGGGGATGCCTTCAGCCTTGAGAAGTACCGGCAATGATGGACCGGTTGTGCCGGATATTTAGGCCAAGCAGCCGGGGTCGATGGCGATTGGCAAAGCACAAATACCGATCCTTTGCCCGAAACCACCTGGCGGTGAAATTCGCAACTTAGGCAGCGGGACGGGCGAAGGTAAGAAGGTAAATCTGTTGCCATCCGGGACAACCATTCCGTTTTGGATAATTCTAACGCTTGGAAGGCGAGTAGGCTCCCCGACAGCATTCCTGAAATCGGGCCGGCCATCGGTCGATCCCCTGACTAACCCCGAAGGAGTGATGGATCGATGACGAAGACGACTTCCCAAGATAGCCGATTTCTCCGAACGCAGGATGGCCCAACAGCCACCGAATATTGTGTTTTGCTATCGATTGTCATTGTCGGTTGCCTGTTCATTATTCGCGGCAGTGGGTTGAGCGGCCCCGTCGCTCCGAGCAAGCTAGCTGCGAGCCAACCGGCCCAGCCGCGTTCCTGAACCGCGACCAGTCGTTGTTCCCGCGGCAGGTATCTCTTTATCAAGATTGAAAGGGAAATCTCCCGGCAGGCGTCAAGCACTGGCTGGTTTCCAGGCCGTCGGCAGATGAGATGGCCGATTAGGTCTACGTCGAGCAAAATGGTAGCTGAGGATTTCCATCGAGCCTTCCGACAGCTTGGCACTATTTTCGAAGCCTGACTTTTCGCATCTTGCCGCCGACCAAAAATCGAATTGCGGTTCCTCGGCTTCTTCGCTAGGTAGTCGGGCCGTCGCTTGCCCCTCTTCGGTATACCGAAGAATCTCCTTGGTGTAGGCACACAACCATTACGGTTGTAACGACTACGGCAGTTTGGACAGGGTGCAACCCAACGATGATCGGGGGCTGGATGACTCTTTTGCTACCGTCAAGTTTGACAGTAAGTGAATCTGTCCTAACTTTCCCCTGTCGGCCCGCGATCGAGTCGTCTGCCCGACAACGGGCTTTTGCGTCATCCGTGGTTTGAGTTGCGCCGCCTGTAGCGATATGCGGTACTATCCGTCTCAAGCATGGATATTCAGGTCCTTGGCATGAGGGTTGAAACCCGTGCCGAAAGATATCGAAGAGTAGCTATGAAAGATTTCGCCCGAAAAATCAAGCGTTTCCTGAAGTCGGAAGATGGCCCAACCGCTGTTGAATACGCAGTGATGTTGTCGTTGATCATCGTCGTCTGCCTGGGAGCTGTCCGAACCATCGGTACCCGCGCTTCCTCGACCTTCAGCGCTGTTGCCTCCCAGATCAGCGGACCGGCCGCTTAGTCGGCGGGTAGGCTTGAAATTGCCGCGAGACTCTCTCCGAGTTACTCGAGGAGAGTTGCTTCCCTTGGGAATCGACCGCCAAACCTTCGCCAACCGGCTGATCAACGGCCGTTGCGAACTCTCTTGGAGATATCCTCCTTCCGTGAGCCATTCCGCCACGGCCGCTGATTGATTTAGGCCTTAGTTCTGGTGGATGTTCAGCCTCGGCTGAACATGGAAAATCGCCATCGCGGTTCTTCGTCTCGATGAGGGATGCCCGTCGCTACTGCGACCCTTGCCCCAGTCAACTGCGGAGTGTTGCGCCTTGGCCTCTCAGGTCGGTGGCGTTCGTCCATCGGCCAACTTTTCCCGCTTAAGGTCCGAACCGTCATCGAATATCGATGATTCTACAACTTCAGCTAGACGACTCCTAATCCTTTACCTGAAACCAACTGCCGACGGCGTTGCCCCCTCAAACACCCTACAAGGCACAAGGATAACGGTAAATCTCCGATAGATCAGCGAAACGCCGGCGGTGAACGCTATCCTCGGCCCAACGATCCGACCACGGGATACAAGCGGCAAACTGCCTCATTCTTCTCCAGGCTGGTCGCCTGTCGAGGATCTTTTCGCAACCTATCGCGGTCGGTGAGTATTCGAAGCCACCTATCCTAACGGTGGTAACGACTACACCGGTTGGGGCGGGGCACAACGAACGCTGATCGCAATCGCGATGAATTTTTTGAAACCGTCAAGTTTGACAATGAGTGAATCTGTCCTAACTTTCCTGTGACGGCTCGCGATCGAGTCGTTAGCCCGAAAACGGGCTCTTGCGTCATCCTGGCTTTGAGTTGTGCTGCGTATGGCGATATGCAGTACTATCCGCCTCAAGCTCGGAAATTCAGGTCTTTGGCAAAGGTGTTGAAGCCTAAGCCTAGGGGAGTTGGAGAGTAGTTATGAAGAATTTCGCCCAGAAAATTAAGCGTTTCCTTAAGTCGGAAGATGGCCCAACCGCCGTCGAGTACGCTGTGATGTTGTCGCTGATTATCGTCGTTTGCTTGGGAGCTGTCCGGACCATCGGTACGAACGCTTCCTCGACCTTCAACGCTGTTGCCTCGCAAATCAGCGGACCGGCTGCCTAGTCGACCGATTGGCTTCAACACGATCGGCGAGTGGTTCAGGCTTAGCTTGAACCCTCGCCGAATTTTTTACCTCGCTTTAACAAATTAGAAGACTTACCATGCACAGCCATCTCTTTCCCCTGGAAGCAATCCAAGGTTTATGGGAGCTCATCGGCTGCGGTATGGCTATGATGGCCGGCTTTTGGTTCTGGCTTTTCCCAGCTCGATAACCTTCCCTTCCTCCTTCACTATAGAGACTAAAGACCATCATGGACTGGGCATCGCTCTCGCAAATGTTTTCCGATCATTGGCCTATCTGGTTGGTATCAGTAACACTCTTGGTTGCCGCCGTGATCGATGGCTGGATGCTGAAAGTTCCGAACTGGATCACCTTCCCAATGATCGCAACTGGTTGGTGCTACAGCTTTACAATCGGTGGCTGGAGTGGGTTGGGATGGAGTTTACTTGGCTCCGTCGTGGGCCTGTCACTGTTGTACGTACTGTACAGCGTGGGTGGGATGGGTGCCGGTGACGTCAAGCTTTTGGCGGGAATCGGAGCTTGGGTCTATGTCGATCATACGCTAAATATTTTTATTGCCACAACGATT
>JBILTQ010000335.1:0-6123 GCA_044371435.1 Pirellulaceae bacterium
ATCTTCAAACTGCCCCAACGTAGTCCTGGAAACAAAAGCGGGTAAAGCTCGATTCAACCAACCACTCATCAATTCATCCCGCATGTCCCGGCCATACGTGGTAACGCGGCCGGTCAAGCCTGCCCCGAAATCGACTTCGTCCCAATGAAAGTCGGCCGTGCTCGTCCCGCCTCCCCGTTCCACCGGAACGAACGATGCCGCTGACTGTCCGAGGAATTCCGATCGATAGGCGGCCAACCCCAACGCTCCGAGGTAACGACCACTGCCGGGAATGTAGAGACTATTCTGTGGCCACAGGATGCCAAAACCCAAAACATGGGCCATCTCATGCCGAAGCACCTGATGGAGGACGTTATTGGCTTCGAGGAAAGCCAGATCCGCCGTATCGAAACTCATCGTTCCGCTCACGGCCAGGGTATACCCAGCCTGGACCGTAGTCACCTGCGGGGCGGCTTCACCTACCGTCCCGCCAAGACCATCGATAAACGAACTCGAGCCGGAGATATTCACCCCGCTCAGGGTGATCCCTGGCTGGTAGCCAACCAGGCGTTCCTCCCAGAAACGTTTCGCCGATTGAAAGGCATCCGCCTGCGATAAGGTAAGGCCATCACCGCCTAAAGTCAGTTGAATGGTCATACCGGCTTGAAGCGTGGACAGCGATAGGTACCCGACCATGCCCAGGCACCACCCCCAGCCTTTCGGACGCACCCGTCCCCCCAAAACACCTCCCAGGCGTCGAAGGCACCACCGCGTCACTGTCGGCCGCTTCGATGGCCTCGACTTCGCTGAATTGCAAGAAACCATGGGACACTCAACGATCACGAAAGAAGCACGATAGTCCCACTCCCAGCGGGAATACTCTCAACACACTATCCAGCCGTCCACGGCTTCGCCATCCACACATCCACGATCCTTTACCTTGACCGCTGTCGTCAGCTTGCTCTACCGGACGGAAGGATGGATCATCCGTCAAGTCGCTTCCAGATCATGCCATCCCCAAGGCGGTTCGGCCTGGCGTCTTGCAACGCCGTCAGGCCCTCCACGCTGTCCTCCATTCTAATCCCGAGCCGACGCCGTCCAGCTATTTTTCTGCCGTCGAGGCCGACCGTCCGCCTGGCAGGATACCCTTCAGCGCATCCAGCACCGGTCGTTTGGACCGCGTCTCCGCCCCGGAAGCCTCGGCTGGCTCGCCCGGCAAGCTCTCGCCGGTTCCCGCCGCGGAAGCTCTCCGAGCCTCGCGAAGCCCACGCAGGAGCCCGACGGCGGACTGGATGAACTGGTCGGCATCACCTGCCGTCAAACCTTCCAAGGTCCCGACTACCGCTTTGGCGCGCTGCGCATCCTCCCCCAATCGCTCGCCGATCATCGCCAAGACTTCTGCTCCCTGCCCGCGCATCGCCCGCCAATCCACTTCGGGCTTGTCCAATGTTCCGCGGATCGGCAGACTGACGGTAGGCACTCCCAATTCGCGGACTTCCTCGCGACGCGCGAGTTGGGCCAAGGGTACCGGGAAATCGACCAGCAAATCCAACCGATGGTCCTCCAGCCGTACCGTGCCCGATGAGCCGAGTTGCAGCCGCGGATCGATCTTCGGCAAACCGAACTTCAAACCTCGATGGCTCACCTGCTGCTGGCCAAAATCGATAGCGACCTGGGTTCCATCGACAAACACCAGTTCGTGCCCGGCCGGGCTGCCTCGGATACTGGCGATCAGATCGAGAATATCCAGCACCACCGCTTCGGTAGGTCCACTGCTCACCTGATGCAAGGTCACCGTCGCCGCCCCCTGAACCTGGCTGGTCTCGGCCAGAGGGATTTCGATCGGGCCGGTCGACAACGAGATGCGTCCTTGAAACCATGCCGATTTCGCCAACAGCGGCAAAGCGTGATCCAACCCCAGCTTCATTAACTCGGGAGTCAAAGTCACCTCGCGCAGTAAATGCGCCGGCTCGATCAATAATCGGGATTCGAGATCGATCGCGCGATACTTGAGCGAAAGGTCGGCAGGTGGAACCACGACCAACGGTTGCCTGCTGTCCGCCTTGTCCACCCGCACCGACAGGTCGCGAATCTCGAGATCGAGGTCGACCGCGGGCGGGGCACTCGGTCCACGCGTAGGCATCGCCTGCTGTTTCGCTCGCTCATCCAAGGCTCGGATCAATCGCTCAAGATTCGAACCCTCGGTGAGCAGTTCGATCTGAATCTCCGGTTTGCTTACTGTCAAACATCCCATCCGTCGACCGCTGAGCAACGCCAAAAGCAAGCCGCGATCGGTGCTGACCTGCTCCACCCGCAACAGCGGCCCCCCATCCGCCTCGCGCAAGTCGATATCGCGCAAGACGATCGGCGATAACCAACGCAATCGGACCGACCCGACGTGCAACTGGAAGTCGCCTGCCTCCAACCGCTTCAGCAGTGGACGATAGACCCAATCGCTGCCGAGGATGGTCGGCAAAAAAACCACCAGCATTCCCAAGGCGATGGTCGGCCACACAACCCAAGACAACCAGGGCCGGGATTTCAAGAAGCGGGCATTCATCGGCGATTCAAGCCTCCAAGGACTCCCTTAGCTTAATGAGGAGGGGGGCCTTGTCCACCCGCCGACCACGCGATCAAGGCGGTGGTTGATAGCCAGGGCGGATCTGTTGGGCTACTCGCAGTTCGGCGGTGGCCTTGGCTTCGTTGCCTTGTTTCTTCCAGTAGAGATATCGCAGCCCATGCACCACACTCAAATCGTCAGCGATCTGCTCGAAGCTGTCGATCTCGGCCAAGCCCTGGTCCATAGCCCCGGTCTGAATCCATGCGGTGGCTCGCATCACCATCAGCTCGCCGAGGCTGGCCGTATCCAGGGCCCCCGAAGCGAAACAAGCATCCAGGATGGGGAGGGCCGCCGTGTAATCACCAGCGGCACACAAGCCGCGAGCCCGCTCGAGGTCGCCGAGAACTTGGGCCGCACGCTTGGGCTCGATCCGCCCATCCTGACTACAACCGGTGGATAGACACACCGCGGCCATCAAGCAACCGGCGAGCCGCCACGAAACCAGCGTCATCCTGGCCATCCTATTCCGCCGCGTTCGCCACTTCGCCGCCATTGCGTGTTCCCATCGCCCGCCAGGTCATCAAGTCGATACTGTCGTTGATCAAAGTCACCGAGCCATCGCCGAAGGCCACGTTCACCCCTCCCGGATGGTAACTTCTGGCCGCGATGATCGCATGTTCGCCAGGGGTATCGACCGTGGCTGTCCACGCCCCACAATCGATGAATCGCCAATTCGGCGGGGCCACGTGATTGTAGAGCGTTCCCATATAGCTGGCGGTCGGCCAACCATTGGAATACTCGTCCGAGCCAGAAGTGTTCAATCGCCCAGAGCCCGAAAAATTGAACGGGCTCGCCGGCGGATTAGCCACCCGCTCGCACTGCCGCATCAGCACGTCCGGATTCACCAACCCATTGAAGGTAAAACCTCCCGGCCGCGAAATAATATCGGACTTGGTCGGTTTCAAATTGGCCGTCGAAAAACCGGTGCCCATGATCCGCTCGGAAAAAATCGCCGTGTTCGATAAACCATCGGTGAAGGCAGCCGTCGGCAAACCGTCACCGATGGTGAAAGCCCCATTGCCGGTTGAGGGCAAGCCGCTGATCGGCTCGACATCATCGATGTCGTTGTTGTTGTTAGCGTCCCGCGCCCCACCAAAGGGAGTAGAACCACCGAAGTTGTAGCGATAGTTGTTCTCGGTGATCTTCAGCCGCGAATTGGCCTCGGAGGGACAAACAAACAGCGCTGCCGCTTTGGAGAAGGCCTCGTAGTTCGGATTGACCGGCTTGCCGTTGCGCGTCATGTGGGTCGAGATCCCCTGGCTGAAGTCGATCAGGTTGTAGATGGCCGTCTGCTCCATGTAGGGGAGGATTGCGCAGTGCACCGAACGGATGCCGGTCCTGAAATCAGGTTTCACCCCCGAAACGGTGTAGCTTCCATAAGCCGCCTGGGCCTGTCCATTCAAACCGACCCGATCCGGGTAGAAACGACCAGCCGGAAAAACCTTGTAGGTCGATTCGTAGTTGAAACATGCCATCCCCAACTGCCGTACATTGCTGCTGCAATTCATACGCCGCGCCGCCTCGCGGGCCTGCTGGATAGCGGGCAACAGCAACGATGCCAAGATCCCGATGATGGCGATGACCACCAACAACTCGATCAGGGTAAAGGCAGACTTGCGGAAAAAGCCTGAGGTCTTCATGAGATTACAAGCTCAATTCGATAGCGTCCCCGCAAACTCACCCGGCGATCCGCAGATCCCACGGGCAACCATCCAGCGGTGGTCTGCCGCGGCTCCATCGAGCGAAAAACGGCATTAGGGTAGTCACGGCTGGACTCCGAGGACTCTAATACCATATCTATTCGCCCCGACGATTCAATGGACGAATTGCACGGTTCGGATGAAGTTTTCCCGGACGAAGGGCAAGGAGGAAACAAGGAGCAGCGAATCCAGGTGAAAGGTCGCCTTTCATCCATTGCGCGAAGATGGCGGAGACGCGGTCGTACCTCCTAGGATCGACCACCCCGGTCGATCAGCGGGCGACGACACCCTATCACCAGGCGACCGGGCTTGCCGTCCCTGGAATGGAAACCACCTGGCAGGAAGCGGCGACGTCGTCTGGCCAGAAGCGTCTAGAACCCGGCCGGCTTGGAAGTCGCAATCCGCTCGGGCGAGGCAGCCAAGGCGTATTCGCAACTCAGCCAGGCTGCCGGTCAGGGGTTCAGCGAGCCGCTGATCGCCTGTGCTGATTGATCAAACGAGGACCGGGTCACCGTGGCGAGAGCGCGAACGCTGACGACGCAAACGCCGATGATCAAAGACAACATCACCGCGTATTCCACCGCGGTCGGACCATCCTCTTCTCGCAAGAGCCTGGCCAAGTGTTGTGGGAAGCGTGGTATCATGGCTGAAGTCGGGTGCGAGAGGACGAAGATGGTGGCCTGAGCCAAATCAAGCCACGCTTTGAAGCTTACTTCTTCGGTCGACCTGACGCCTTCGCCCGCATCATGCGAGTCGCCGAAATCACCCACCAGCTCGCGGCCTCGGCCTTACCATCGCTACAACCTGCAAGTCCAGCCCCGCCGGGCGCCGGTGCGATATGGCCATCGCTAGCCAGCCCAAGCGATTACCGCTCCTTCCTAGCCAAGCCCGCAAGGTCAACCGGCCGCGACCGAGGTCGCTGCCCCATGCCCACGCCGAGCCTGGAGAGGCAGCGAGCAGCTTATCGGGGACCGGTCGGGCTCAAGATGCCGCGTACCTTGGCGGGTGAGGGATCGGTCCCATTGAACTCTTCCAATTGGAAGTCGGAAACCAGATTGCGAACGCTCTTCAGCATGATCATGCCGGAATCGGGAGCGACCCAGTACGTGCTCATCACCTGCTTGGTCGTATCGACCAGCACCAACTGATTCATCCCGTTCGGATGAACCGTGACGCTCATCAGCATCCGTTCATTGGCGGAGGCGGTCGCGTTACCGCCACCCCACGGCAACGCGGCAACTCCTCCCGGCGACTGTGAAATAAGGTTAGCGACAGGCCATGCCAAAGCAGCCACCGCCAACCCGAAGACCACCCAGAACTCCCGGCGCTTCATCGCTTCCCTCCGGTCACTGAAGACCAACTCGACTACGAATCTCGCTAACGACATCATCGATGCGGACCCGCTGCTGCTCCAACGAGTCGCGGTCGCGAATGGTGACGGTACGATCCTGTAATGTCTGACCATCGACGGTGATGCAATAAGGGGTCCCCGCCTCATCCTGTCGGCGATAACGACGTCCAACCGCCCCTTTCTCATCGTAAAAGACGTTCATGTGTTTTTTGAGAGCTCCATAAATCTCCTGAGCGACCTCGGGCATCCCGTCCTTCTTGACCAGCGGAAAAACCGCGGCTTTGATCGGCGCCAAACGCGGGTGGAAGCGAAGCACGACTCGCGACTGCAGCTTGCCGTCTTCGTCCGGCGCTTCATCTTCGTGATAGGCTTCGCAAAGGAACGCGAGGGTGGCGCGATCCGCGCCAGCCGAAGGCTCAATGACATGAGGGATATAGCGTTCGTTGGTCAAATCGTCGCGATAGCTTAAATCC
>JBILTQ010000336.1:0-6087 GCA_044371435.1 Pirellulaceae bacterium
TGTCCGGCTTCTCCCAAGGCAATCCGCCATGCTCGTATTCATCAAACCATAGTTCGTCGGTCGTCCCCCACATGCTTTCGAAGTTCCAGACACTGCAGTGGGTAACCAAGCAGCGAAACCGGCCGGTACTGACGGCAAACCAATTCATCATGTATCCGCCGAAACTTGCCCCTGCAGCGGCGATGCGATCCTTGTCGACGAACGGCAAGCCTTCCACATAGTCAGCGCCAGCCATCAAGTCGCGAAAGCACTTGCCGCCCCAGTCGCCCGAGATCTCCTCGACAAACGATGGGCCGAAGCCGGTCGAGCCCCGTGGATTCGGCATGGCAACCACGTAGCCTTGGGCTGCCCATAACTGGGGACACCAACGAAAACTCCAGCCATCCTCCCAAGCGCTTTGCGGGCCACCGTGTACCAAATAGACTACCGGATACTTTCGGGCTGGATCGAAATTGGGTGGCTTCAACAACCACATCTGCATCTGCCTTCCACCTTCGATAGGGATCGTCTCGATCGATTCCGGCCGAGCCAAATCCAAAGCAGCTAACCTCTGGCTGTTGGCTCGACTGAGGTTCACCGAATCCTCGGATGAAGCTTGAATGAAGATCTCGCCCGGTTGGCTCATGGTCGACCGCACAAAAGCTAGCTTGCCATCGCCGGCTACCAAGTTCGCGTAGGCGCCGCGTTCCGCGGTAAATTCCATGACCTGCCGCGCAACCATAGCCTCCGCCGCTAGGGTTCCCGGGGCCTTCGAGCCTACCGTCAATAATCGTTGGGCACCGCGAAAATCGCTGTTCCATGCCAACCGATCGTTATCGAGCCAAACGAATTCACCGATCGAGTCTTCGAATTTCGCAGTCAGGCTGACCGGCGTATCCAGCCATGTTCCGTCGGCTTGGGTACCGACCGTCATCAACTGCCACCGATCGGCTTCATACCCCGGTTTGACCTGAGCTCGCCACGCCAAGGCTCGGCCGTCCGGCGAAAAGCGTGGTCCGCTATCGGCGGCTGCGTTCCGGCTCAACAACTCCCAGCGGGGACTGCGGTTATCGATCGCGACCCGGCACAGTTCGTAGTTGGTACTCCAAGCCTCATCCCGTTCCGGAACAGCGGTAAAGATCAGGTGTTGACTATCAGGGGTGAAGGTGAAATCCTCGCCTGACGAAAATGTCGATGATGTCGGGAAGGCATCGCGATCCCCGGGCGTCGCGTCATGAGGGGTGCCGTCGACTTCGAGTCCATTCGCACCCGGACGCAATCGGATCACCATCAGATGCTGACGTTTACCGTCCACATACGAATCCCAATGCCGGTAGAAAAGCCGCTGAAAAATCCGGGCGCTCGGCGTATTCTTGGCCGCCAACTCGTTGGCTTCCCGATTGGCTCGATCCGATTCGGTGAACGGCTTTTCGGAATATTCCGGCCGAACACTGGAAACAAACGCTAACTTGCGGCCGTCCGGGGACCAGATAGCATTCGAAGCCTCGGTCGATAGCGAAGTTAATTGCCGGGCTTCGCCACCATGCAGGCCAATCAACCACAATTGCATGGACCCCGACCGATTCGATTGGAAAACCAGGTACTTCCCATCGGGGCTAAATCGTGGACGGCTATCCTTTTTCAACGAAGAGGTCAGCTGGCGGGGTGGCTGACTTCCGTCGGTAGGGACGACAAAGATCGCGGTCTGGCTTTCATTCTTCTCCAGGTCGACCGTGGTTTGTTGGAATGCCAACCACTGACCATCGGCCGACAGTGTCGGTTCGGCTACCCTGGCCATGGCGAGTAGATCATCGACATCTATCGCTCGCTTGTTATTCGTTTCGGCAGCCGTCGCCGAGAAGGCAGTAATACTCATCAATCCAAGACTCGCCAAGAAAGCTGACATATAATCCATCGCAAGGTTCCCTCTCAAGTTTAATCCCATTGCTCGACAACGCCGCTGAGAACACTCCGGTAGGCTCCGGCTTCATCGAGCATCACCAGCCCACCCCAATCGTCAATCCCCAAACAACGACCTCGGACTCGACCTAGGGGTTGGGCGATAGTGATGTGTCTACCGCTAAGAAAACAGTAACCAGGCCACACGCTTTTCAAGAAATGAGTGGCTTGCATCCACTCTGCCAGGGTGTCATGGATATCCTGCATCAGGTCAACTACCACCGATTCGATCGACAATCCAGCCAAGCTGTCCGCGTCGCTCTCCAGATGGAGGCTGGTCGCTTTCGCCGCGATCTCCGGCGAGGCCAACTGCAACGGGGTAATGACATTCAACCCGATCCCGACGATCCAGACCTGACCGTCATCATCGTTAAAGCTCTCGATCAGGATCCCGCTGATTTTCTTATCCGCAACATACACATCGTTCGGCCATTTCGCCTTGACCAGCTCAGGGCGATTCACGAATCGCCCCACCGTTCGGGCAACAGCGACTCCGATCGTCAGCGGCAATTGACCGATGCGTGTCAGGATCTCGTCGGCCGAAGCCTGTATTCCCTGGCCGTCAGCCATGCGTGGTATCCGCAGCGCCAACGACAACATCAGGCACCCCTCCGGTGACCACCAGGCATTCCCCTTCCTTCCGCGGCCTGAAGTTTGCTGATCCGCGATCAACAGCCATGGCAAGGCAGGAAGGTTTCCGTCCAAGGCTGCCTGACGCTGATGATCGTTGGTGGAGTGAATCTGTGACAGCCAGTCGATGGTCTGTAACCAGCCTGCCTGCCGGAGGTCCTCGATCGCGGCCTGGCGACGCAACGTGGCAACCAATCCCTCCCCTTCGCTCACGAATCGACTCGCACCCAACGCTGGATCAAAACACTGACGACGACTACCGCCAGTCCGGCAACCAGCAAGCCCACGGCGATGGGCCACGACAAGGGCTTCTCCACCGGTGTGAACTGCAGACGCTCGCTCAACATCTGCTGGCCAGTATCGGTCGAGGCCTCGGCCTGGCCATCGGCCGCCAGCAGTTCCGACATGATCCCTTGGACTGTCCGAGCATTAAAAGGTCGATCCTCGGGTTTCTTGTGCATCAAAGAAGCGATGATCTCATCCAGTTTTTCAGGGATCTGTGGAAGGGTATCCCTGACACGGGGAATTTCTCCACGCAGGTGCATGTCGAACAACTCCGCGATGTGGGCAGCCTGATAAGGGGGACGGCCCGTCAGCATTTCGAAAAGGACACATCCCAAGGCATACAAATCGGTTTTTTCATTGATGCTCTTACTGGCGGTAATCTGTTCCGGCGACATGTAGGCGTGGGTACCAACGGTGATTCCCTGGTCGGTAAAGTCTTTAGTCTGCATGTCGCGCGCAATCCCGAAATCGCCAAGCTTGACTTCGCCATCCCGCGTGAGAAAAACATTGGCCGGCTTGAGATCGCGATGGATGATGCCGTGATTGTGCATGTACTGCAAGGCAGAACAGATCTGCCTCGCGATGCTGGCAACTTCCTGCCACGGAAGCAAACCGTAGTTGGCTAGGAGTTCCTTGACGCTTCCAGCGTCGACAAACTCCATCACGTAGAATAAGCGGCCGCCGACCTCGCCACTTCCATACACCTCGACGATATGTGGGTGCCGCAATTTCTCGAGGATCTGCATCTCGCGGACGAACCGCGAACGAATCAAGCGATCCTGGGAAAAACTGGGCATCAGGATCTTCAAGGCGACCGTCTTGCCGGTCGCCAATTGCCTGGCTAGAAAAATTTCGCCGACCGTTCCTTGCCCGATCTGCCTACCCAGTTCAAATTCGTCGATTTTAAATTTGAGGCGGGGCATCACAATTCCGGGTAAGAAGGCAGCGATTAGCCAACGGCCAGTCCACCGCAAGGGGCAACTGGGCAAGTTGGCGATGGACGGTGGTTCGCTAAGGGAGGGTCTTTAACGGTCCATGGTTATCGCAATGGCCCTGGTGTGGATGATGAAGATGTCCATCCACCAAATAGTCGATATGATCCCCATGCGGCACCGCCTCATGGCCACAACCGGGACCATGAACGTGCTGGGAATCATGCCCACTACAACGATGCCCCTGGGTACAATCCGCGGGATTGGCCGCCGATACTTCGATCCGATGTTCTTCGATTCGCCCCGAGGCGGCTTGATGTTGTAAATGCCCGTCCTGCAGGTAGTCGACGTGATCTCCATGCTGCACGGCCGTGTGCCCGCAAGCGGCACCATGATCATGGGCGGAATGCTTCGGATGGGAAGACATATCAGACCAAGCCTCCTTAAAAAGATGACGAACGATCAAATACCTACCGGCCTCGGTTATTCTACGAAACCATGAAAGGCTCGGCTACCGAGGCCTTCGGCAAAGCCACCTAAACCTGCCTTTCCGCCGTACCTCGAGGGTCGTCGCCACCGCCAGCGGCCCCTTTCGATCGCGACCTCCTACCCGGTGGGGCCAAGCCCGGGACCGAGCGAACCCTGGCCCGTCCGCCCAAGCGTGGCTTCGCTAACAATTCCTCACCAAAGCACATCCAGCCCATCGATGGTTGTTCATCCATCCCCAAGCTTTGTGCTGGCCTGGTTTTGGAGGATTCCAGGCATTTCGGCTCGACTACCGCCGCGAATCGATCGGCCAAGGACGAGCCGCTTGGCTCAAGTGTATCGCACCCCCTGATGCTCGACCTCGAAGAAAGCCGGCAGCAAGCCGTCTACCCGCAACAGACCATCGATAGTCAGCTCCACCCGGTTGGGGCCAATCCTGGCGTACCCGTCGGCCACGTATTCGTCCCACACTTTCGGCCATTGCTGGAGAATGTCGATATGGAATTTATCCCGAAAATAATCGGGGAGAAGGTAGCCTTTTTTGAGTTGCAGGATCAGCTCGCGAATCAACAATTGCATCGGGGTATTGCGGTAGGCTCGACCGATCGGAAGCCGGTGCTCGTCGATGATGGCTGACAGATAATCTTTCATCTCGGGAACATTTTGATAATGGATACCCGAGGCATGTCCAAAACTAGCGATCCCCGTCGCTAGCAGGTCAGCTCCCTGCCATAGATGATCACGATAACTGAAACTGACCTTGCTCTGGTTTTTCACGACCGTGTAGGCACTGCTGATCGAGTAACCGGCCGCCTGAAATTCCTCGAAGGCATATTTCACCCAGGCTCGTTTTGTCGGCCAATCGGCTACCGGCGATTCCTGTTGATTCCCCAGCAAGTCTTTGGAATAGACGGTGTTGAAGGGCAGTTCCATCTGATAGATAGTAATACTTTCCGGGGAGAGTTCGATGGCTTTACGAATATTCTCCTTCCAGTTGTCCCAGGTTTCGCCAACCATGCCAGCGATCAAGTCGATATTGACGTTGGGGAAGCCTGCCGCCGTAATCCATTCCCAGGCACGATGGATTTCCTTGGCGAGATGGGCCCGACCATTTTCCTCGAGAATCGCGTCGGTGAAGTTCTCCACCCCCAGGCTCAGCCGTGTCACGCCCAACTCCCGCAAGGTCTGGACTTTCGTCTCGCTCAACGTGCCTGGTTCGCACTCGAAGGTGACTTCCTCAGCCAAATCCCAGGAGATGCTTTTACGCAAGCGATCGACGAGACTGGTTAACTGCTTGGGCGACAGGAAACTCGGGGTCCCTCCCCCAAAGTAAACGAAACGGAAGGGCCGCCCACCCATGATCGGTTGTCGGGCAACCAATTCAATCTCATGGGATAAGGCCGAAACATAGCGTTCGATTTCCTCGGCGTTGACGTTGGTAAAGACTTTGAAATAACAAAACTTGCAACGTTTTCGACAGTAGGGACTATGCAGGTAAAGGCCGAGCGGGACTCCTGGGCGTGGAGGTTGCCCCATCGCCTCGAGGATGGCCGGCACATCCTCGGCCGACCACCGGGAATACGGAGGATAGTTCGAGATAAAGTAACTACCGACTTCGGTTTTTTCCGAGGCAGATGCCATAACGCTTCAGGCCATGTTTGGTGGGGAAGTATCGAGGGAATTCACCCAAAGTATGGTAAATCAAAGTCGCCATTTTCGATAGCAAGGGCCGCCGGATCCCATTCCCTGGTTCCTGGGATTCGGCGATTTCGAGAAAAAGCTTTCGAAATAGAGGGGGTTAACGGGTCGCCGGAGG
>JBILTQ010000050.1:0-20308 GCA_044371435.1 Pirellulaceae bacterium
TCCCTTTGTCGAGTACTCCATCCAGCCAAATTTTCGCCGGCTTGGGCCGCGGGTGGGAGCGCTGCTGCCCAAGGTCAAAGCCGCTTTGGGGAAAGCGGAAGGGGCGGTCCTCCTTCGCCAGCTGACGGAAGCCGGCCGAATCACCTTGACGCTCGACGGCCAGGAGTTGACGTTGGACGACCAGGATATTCAAGTCCGGCTGCAAGCCAAGAGCGGATGGGCGGCGGCTCAAGGCAAGGAGTGCGTGGTCGTCCTGGCCACCGAATTGAGTGAAGAGTTGATCGAAGAGGGGATAGCGCGGGATGCGGTCCGCTGCCTGCAGGATCTCCGCAAAGTCCGCCAGTGTCAGTTTGCCGATCGCATCGAGGTTTTTATCGTGACGACGGATGCCAAGCTTCAAGCGGCTATCGGCAACCATCAGGACTATATCGCCGGTGAGACGCTGGCAGCTAAGGTCGAACTGACGGCAAACCCGCCGGCGGGCATTGAGTTCCAGGAAGTCGAGTTAGCCGAACGGCCGGTTCAAATAGGCTTGCGGGTGATCCCTTAGGCCGCGGTCCGCGAGAGGATGGGACTTGGCGAGAGCCTACCATATTACCGCATTGGACGATCGTTAACGCGTCGTTTGCGAGTCCCGGTCGCCGGTGGCTGCCGGAGGTCCTCGTTGACAAGTCGGTCATGGAAACCGCGGTGATCGGGTGCTTGCCAAAGACCGAGAGCGGTTGGCTCGATTTCGGAAAGCGAGAAGTAAGAAGCGTGTCCCCAGTCCCTTCATCGCGCGTCTTGTCATGGACCGATACCGCCCCGAGGGCGGATGGTGACTACGTCCTCTATTGGATGACCGCGTATCGGCGCACTCGCTACAACTTCGCCTTGCAGCGGGCGGTGGAGTGGGCAGAGCGGCTGAAGCGTCCGCTAGTGATCGTGGAAGCCATTAGGTTGCATTATCGCTGGGCATCGGATCGCTTCCATCAGTTCATGATTGACGGAATGATCGACAATGCTCGAGCTTGTCGACAACGCCGTGTCCGCTACCTTCCCTACGTCGAAGCGCAGACTGGCCACGGGCACGGTATGATCGAGACGTTGGCGCGAAGCGCTTGCTTGTTGGTCACGGATGATTTTCCCTGTTTTTTTCATCCGCGGTTGTACCAGCGGGTGGTTAAATCCTGGCCGGTCGCCGTTGAACTGGTGGACAGCAACGGTATTTTGCCGATGCGCTCGGCTGACCGTACCTTCACCGTGGCTCACTCCTATCGGCGGTACATGCAGAAGGAAGTTCGGCAGCATCTGCTGGATTTCCCTCGGGCTGAGCCGCTGGCCGGCCTGAAGCAGGCGGAGCTAGCACCGCTTCCCGAGGCCTGCTCGAAGCGCTGGCCTGAGTGGACGGTGGACCAATTGCAGGCGGTTCAGCTCCATCGCTTGGCGATCGATCATAGTGTACCGGCGGTAACGCTGCGTGGCGGTAGTCAGTCCGCGGCCGTCGGCCTGGAACGTTTCCTGGCGGAACGGTTGGCCGGTTACGCTGAAGATCGCAACGAACCGGAGGAGGAGGGAGCGAGTGGTCTGTCCCCCTACCTGCATTTCGGACAGCTCAGTCCTCATGAAATCGTGGAACGTCTCTTCCACCAGGCGGGCTGGGAGCCGTCTTCGCTTGGCAAGCCCAACGGGAAGATGAACGGCTTTTGGAACATCGGCTCCAATGCCGAAGCCTTTCTCGACCAATTGCTCACGTGGCGCGAGATCGGCTTCAACATGTGTTGCCGGGAGTCCGATTACGATCGCTATGAGTCTTTGCCCGCCTGGGCCCAAGTCACTTTAGCAGAACATGCGGCTGATCCCCGACCCAATTTGTATCGTCTCGAACAATTCGAACAGGCTCAGACCCACGACGATTTGTGGAATGCTGCCCAGCGGCAATTGGTGCGCGAGGGACGCATTCACAATTATTTGCGGATGCTATGGGGTAAGAAAATCCTGCACTGGTCCGCCTCACCCAGGGAGGCCTTGAAGATCATGATCGAACTCAACAACAAGTATGCTCTGGATGGCCGCGACCCGAATTCCTACAGCGGTATCTTTTGGGTCCTAGGTCGCTATGATCGCGCCTGGGGCCCCGAGCGACCGATCTTCGGCAAGATCCGCTACATGACCAGCGAATCGACGCGGAGTAAATTTCGCGTTCGCGACTATCTCCAACGCTACGCCCTCCACGCCGAAGATCAGACCTAGCCGGGGGTGCCTCCGAACACTCCCGGAGACGGTCCGGACACTGCTCGGCCGGACCGGGAGGTGATCGCGCTCTTCCCGAGGAGCCAGGCTTTGCCTGGGTGACGCGCAGGCTTAAGCGTCAGGGCGAGAGAGGGAGTTGCCGTGATCTGGGCTTCACTACCGATCGCATCCGGGCGAGTCGACGTCGGACGAGGCAATGCAATCGATCGGTGACGCCATCGATAACCCGGCCAACGCTGGCTTCTCGACCAGTAATCACCAAAGGCTTCTGCTTGTGAACCTGTACCACGATACGGCAGGCTTTATCATCACCACTGTTGCGAGGTCCGTTGGTATCGGCCAAATAGAAGCAAACTTTGTTGATCTGCTGCTCGAAGCACGCCAGGGCGGATTCGACTTTGCGGATCGCGAATGAGCGTTCTTTTTCGGTCAATTGGACACCATGCGCACGAAAACAGATTTCCATGGGGATTCCTCAAGGTTGCCAGTAAATGAGACCATGCCGTCAGTACGCCCGAAAACGATCAATGGTTCATGCCATCTGCGTCGAAACGGTCGCAACTGAACCCTAGGTCAGAATCAGCCTCAAAAGAAATCGGCGAATGCCCTTGGATACACGCTTGGGCATAGCCGAAGCATGGTCTGCCGGTTGTACCGCCTTTGCCGGGGCTTTGCTCCTCGGCAGCGCGCCGCGAACTAGGGCTTACTCACTTGTTCTTGGCCGCTTCATGCGGTTGGAAGGTATTGCGACGAGCCTGTTCCGCCTGCTGGACAGCCTGCAGGGCTCCTTGGAAAAGCACCTTCTGGGCACGAAATCGGCTTTGGGTTTCCTCGGGCTCCAGACGGCGATAGCTGCCATCGGCTTGGAGTTGCCAAGCATTTTGGTTATCGCGGAAGTAGGTGTCGAGAATTTCGATCAATCGTCGCCGTGAAACCAGATCTTCAATCGGCACTAGCAGTTCGATACGGCGATCGAGATTTCGCGGCATCCAATCGGCGGAACTGATGAACACCGTTTCATCGCCACCATGATAGAAGTAGAGAATGCGCGCGTGCTCCAAAAAACGATCGACGATGCTGACGACAGTGATATTCTCACTCAGACCGGGCACGCCTGCCCGCAGGCAGCAGATGCCTCGGATGTTGAGTTTGATCTGGACTCCTGCCTGGCTGGCCCGATACAGGGCGGCGATGATCTCGGGATCTACCAGGGAATTGAGTTTGGCCGCGATATAAGCCTTTTGTCCCTGCTTTTTGCGTTGTGTTTCGCTATCGATCAAGCTGATCAATCTCTTGCGCAAGCCCAGCGGAGCGGCCTCGATGCGACGGTAGGAGTGCGGCTGGCTGAAGGCAGTGATCGCGTTCATGAAGGCGGTAGCATCGGCCCCCAACTCCTCATTGCAGGTGAAATAACTGATATCGCTGTAAAGCCTGGCTGTCATCTCGTTGTAATTGCCGGTTCCGAAATGGCAGTAGCGCTGGATACCGTGCGGTTCACGGCGAACGATAACGCATAGTTTGGCATGCGTCTTCAAGCCGCGTACACCATAGATGACATGAACGCCAGCTTCCTCCATTTCGCGGGCCCACTCGATATTGCGGGCTTCATCGAATCTCGCCTTCAATTCCACGATGGCGGTGACATATTTGCCGCGTTGGGCAGCTTGTTCCAGGGCGGCTACGATCGGGCTTTGGCGACTGGTGCGGTAGAGAATCTGCTTGATGGACAAAACGTCCGGATCGACGGCTGCTTCCTGAATCAGACGGATCACCGGTTCGAAGCTTTCATACGGATGGCATAGCAGGACATCGCGTTCGGCAATCGTTTCGAACATCGATCGGGTAGGGTCGATGTGCGGTGAGGCTTGCGGAAGCCAAGCGGCATCGCGCAAGGCGGTGAAGCCCTGCATGTCGGTGAGCTTCATCATGGCCGAAAGATCCAGCGGACCCGGGACGAGAAACACATCGCGTGGCCCCAATTGCAAAGCCAATCGCACGTATTCGATCATCGTATCCGAAGCGTCCTCGGCGATTTCCAGCCGCACGCTGTCGGCGATGAGTCGCTCGTGCAAGACCCTTTCCATCCCTTGCATCAAATCCGAGGCGCTGTCTTCCCGGACACTGACGTCGCTGTTGCGGGTGATCCGGAAGGGCTTGATTTCCAGGAGCTTGTCTCCAGGGAAAAACTGTTCGGCGAAGCTGGCGACTACATCCTCGAGCAAGGCGTAGCAAAAGCCGCGATCCGACGGGAGGGTCACGAACCGCGAGATGGCTTTGCCCAGCGGGATAAAAACAAAACGCTCCGTGGGCCCATCCATCTCGTCGCCGATCGCTGTCCGTGCGGCTGGCGAAAGGACTTGGCTCGCTGAGCGTGGTCGCTCCTCGAACGCGACCGCCAGCCGAACGCATAAGTACAGCCCGAGATTGACCAGCAAGGGGAATGGGTTTTCTGGCTGGATCGCGATCGGTGAAACGACTGGGAAGATTTCCTCATCGAAGATCCGCCGGGCCGCCGCCTGATGGACGGAGGAGGCCTGAGCGAGCCGAATGCGTTCCAAGCCTTCAGCGGCTAGGGATGGTTCGAGATGCTGGAGGAAGCATTGGTATTGATCATGAATCATCCTTTCCAAGCGTTCATAGACGACCTGCAACTGCTCTTCCGAGTTCATCCCCGTCGGATCGGTCGCATCTGGCCACTGAGCCTGCTGGACTTTGAGCCCACCCACTCGCACCATGAAGAATTCATCGAGGTTGGAGGCGCTGATCGCAAGAAACTTCAATCTTTCCAGCAACGGCACCGGCGGGTACATCGCCTGATCAAGGACCCGCTGATTAAATTCCAACCAACTTAACTCGCGATTGATAAAGCTTGTTTTAGGAAAATTCATGACCTCATTCTCGTCGAAAATCCCTTCCGGCAATCGCGATCATCGGGCCTTTTTTCGGCGGCCTGGTGGAAGATCGCCCAGTATACCCTCTTCCGCCGCAGTCACGAGACCGGCTGTCTCCGCGCCCGACAGATGCGACCTGCGCCAGCGGTCTCCCCGCCTGCTTGCAAATGCCGGGATTCGAGGAGCGGCTGGGGATTCCAAGCGAAAGTCGGGATGGCCAAGATCGCCGTAGTCGTTCGATCTGCCGATTTCGGCTATCCTGGAGCCATTCCAGGTTGTCGACTCGTGGTGCTACTAACCGCCGGGCTCCCGCCCCGATAGCCCGCCAACAGTCAACTTGTCAGCCATAGGTCAATCCAACGGTGGGAGGAAAAATATGCCCGATTCCTATGTCAGGTTTGTGGGTGGGTTTGTCTTGGGGATGGTCCTGGTTTCACTGGTGCAAGCCCAGTCGACGCCCAACCTCATTCAGCGCGAGAACCAGTTGACCGGCAGCCAGGATTGGCAACTCACACGCGTGCGAGTCGATTCAGGCCAATACCGTTCGCCATGGATCGAAGGCTATTGTTCCAAACAGTCGGTAGCCGCGGGCGAAACGATCGATATCAAGGTCTCGACGCGGCCAGCCCGGGATTTCCGTCTGGAGTTCTTTCGTATGGGCTATTACCAGGGACGCGGGGCGCGTTTGATGAAGGTCGTCGATCGACTGCCGGGTCAATCACAGCCTGACCCGGAGCCCGGTCCCAAGAATATCCATGAATGTCGCTGGGAGACCAGCTACCAGCTTACTATCCCGGATGATTGGATCAGTGGAGTCTACCTGGGACGCTTGACCACCCTCCCGCCAGCCGACGAACCCTACTGGCAAAGCTATGTTATCTTCATTGTTCGCGATAATCGTCCGGTCGATATTCTTTTCCAGTGCGCGGATAATACCTGGCAAGCCTACAATCGCTGGCCAGATAATTTCTCAATCTACACACATCCTCAAGGCAACCAAGGTCCCTGGGCTGATGTCAGCTTCGATCGGCCTTACGCACGCGAAGCCCAGTACAGCGGGATCGTCAACGATCCGCTGACGACGGGAGCTGGCGAATTCCTCCCCTTTGAATTCCCTTTGGCCTATTGGTTGGAAGAGCACGGCTACGATGTAGCCTATTGTTCTAACAGTGATATGCTTACCCCCGAGCGAGGCTTGAAGGCAGAGGTGTTCATCAGTGTTGGACACGATGAATACTGGGATATCCGTCAGTTCGAAAGCGTGCAGCAGTTGCGCGACGCAGGGGTCGATCTCCTATTCCTTTGCGGTAACAGTGTCTGCTGGGTCACGCCGTTCCGCGAGAGTTCCTCCGGGCAGCCCCATCGGATCATCTTTCGCGGTGGGCCTTATGGAGGCGACAATGACTATGCCATCAATCGCCACAAGAAGCACGGTCCCTACCCACACCGCGGTCCCGACGAAGGCTTCCTGATGGGGGCCAGGAATGTGGAACCCGTGAACGGTGGCGGCGATTGGATAGTGCAACAAGCCAACCATTGGATGTTCGCAGGGACAGGTTTCAAGGATGGGGACTTCATTCCCGGGCTTATCGGTTGGGAATATCATGGCCAGCCGGCGGAGATCGATGGCTTGCAGGTGGTCGCCGGCGGTACGGCCTGGCAGGGCGGCACGCGACCGCAGTCATGGACGGCGACTATTTATCCTGGCCCGGCCGGCAATTTTGTCTTCAATGCGGCTACGATTTTCTGGGCACAAGGCCTCAGCGATCCGCCGGGGCACGTCTTGCCATGGTCGCATTGGAGCCGACCGCATGGACCCGATGATCGAGTGCAAAGGATTACCAAGAATTTGCTGGAACGGGCTTTGAGCAACCGGCATCTGCCATGATGCTTGTCCAGCGTGAATCGCTTGCAGGGTAGGCTGGCGCGGAAGACTGCTGGTGAGAGGCCGCAGGCTGATGGCTGAAAGAATCCTGGAGCATCGTTCAGGCCGAAACCCGACACTTGCCATCCGCCGAGGACAATGGTCCAAGCCGCATGTAAGCTTGGCGGAACTTGTAGGCTTGCTAGAGAAACCCGTAGAGAGATCGATGACCGCTCAATCCGTCGGTTGGCTACTGCTTCGGATGATTCAAGCAAGCTGAAACTGGCTGGGATCAGGCAGTTCACGTCGATTTGGAGTCAGCTTGGGCTAACTTGAGCGTCGTCGCCTGACGAAGCCAGCAGCTCGAAGACGCTGATTTCCGGCCGGCAGTTGAAACGTACGCGGAGTGTATAACCCAGTCCGCGATTGATGTAGAGCATCCGTTCACGGCCTACGGCATGAAAGCCTTCCACATAGTTCTTGTTGCGAACGGGGAGGATCGGGGGGCGAAAATAAGGGGGACGGCATTGGCCACCATGGGTATGGCCGGCCAGAATGACACCTTGGAAATCACCCCAGACCGGTTGGTCGCAGACGTCCGGGTTGTGGCAGAGGCAGATGGTCGGTCGGCCAGCCTGGGCTCGTTCCAGGCTTGGTTTGGCTCGGTAACGCGGCGACCAGAAATCATCCAGGCCGATGATCTCGAGCCCATCGAGCTCGAGCGACCGATTCCGCAAGACTTCGATCCGAGCCTTTTCGGCCGCTGCCGCTACCGCATCAGCCAAATCGAGGTCGCGCCGGTTCGGACCGTAGTCATGATTTCCCAGGCAGGCCAAACTAGCGATCGTGGCTGGTCGCAGCGTATCGAGGATATCGGCAACCTCGGCGACGGCGGCCGGATAAGCCGAGTCGATGAAATCGCCGGTGACCACCAACAGGTCGGGCCGCAAGGCGTTGACCTGATGCAGTGCCGTCACCAAAAATTCCCGGTCGACTCTCCCGATATGCAAGTCGGAAATGTGTACCAAACGCTTCCCTTGCCACTGGCCAGGCAGCCCCCGAATCGAGAGTGGATGGAAGGAGACGCTGAGCCAGTGGGGTTCGACCAGGTTGGCCCAACCCAAGGTTGCTGTCGCCGGTAGCAGGCAACCGACTGCCGCCCGCAACGCGGTGCGGCGCGAGACGCTTGGCAATGGGGGGAGCGGTGAGAACACCATCACTTGGCCAACCCAGCTGGGGAAGGCTCGAGATTTCCTGATGGGATGGAGGGTAGCGCTCGGCTACTCATCGCGCACCATGAACATCAGGTGTTGCCAAGGGAGACCATCGTATTGAGACTGCACCTTGAAGCCGTTGGCGGTATACTCCTTGATTATCTGCCGCTTGCTCATCTTGTGCTCAGGTTTGATCGGCACGCTCGGATCTTCCTCACGAAATTCTACCAAGGCGATCCGACCGTCGGGTTTCAGAGACTTGCGTATGGCCGACAACATGGCCTGGGGGTGGGAAAATTCATGATAGACGTCGACCATCAACACCAGATCCACCACTCCTTCGGGTAATTTGGGATCCAGCGGCGTTCCCAAGAGCATATCGATGTGATCGATTCCCTCCGTGGCAGCGCGGCGACTGAGCAACTGTAGCATCTCGGGTTGGATATCGACGGCGAGCACCTTGCCCGATTCACCGACCAGTGCGGCCAAAGGTAAACTGTAGAAACCATTGCCGCAGCCCATATCGCAAACCACCATCCCCGGCTTGACCTGCAATTGCTCAAGCATCCGTTGCGGGTCTTCTTCTGCATCCCGTTCGGCGCGAATGAGCCAATCGGCCCCCAAGTGCGACATGGGGACCGCGATCCGCCGCCCCATGTAGGACGCTCGACCAGGCGGAATCCGGCTCTCCTGCCCCCAAAGAGAAATCTGGCCAAGGCCAGGTGCCCAGCTATAGCTACCCAGCAAAATGGCGAAGAAGAGGAGCGATGATCTGAGCATTTAACGCACGCGTCGAGCCGATCGGCGATGAGTGATTTCAGCTAAGGCGTCGACATCATAGCCCAGCATCTCCGATCCGACTATCGGCTGTTCATCCATCATCGCCATCAAGCCCGATGGCTCGCCGGTTGCGAGCCCAGCCAAGGAGTTCGGCTCCCGGGCGGTGGGCGGAGGGGAGGCTTCCCCTTCTCCTTGTCCAGCGTCGCGGCTGCTTTCTCCATTGGGGCCAGGTGCAGGTCCGCCGCTACCATTTCCTGGCATGTCTTGACGGTTCAGGGCATTGATCAACATCAACGCATCCAACGGGGTCAAAACCCGATCGCCGTTGACATCGACAAAGGTCGAACTCCCGACGGGTGGCGGGCGATCTAAGGGAGCTACCCCCAGACGATTCAAGGCGTTGATGACCATGAGAACATCCAGCGGGGTCAGCTGACCATCTTCGTTGACATCCAACGCCCAAGCCCGATTCTGCCACGGTGGGGCAGCCCGGACCACCTGAATATCCAGCGACTGACTCACCTGGTCACCGTGGATCGTCGAGGTCGCGGTGATGGTGATGGGGACCAGGCTTTGATCGGCGAAGACCAACGCTACTCCCGCCTTGAGTTTCAGGACCCCTGCGACCACTTCGAACCGCGGGTCGCTTACGGAAAAATCATAGACTTCGCCCACGTCTTCATCGAGGACCGCGACCGCCCCGAACTCGTAGCCGGCGATGAACTCCTCCACTCGGGCCAGGCCGACGAAATCGAGCCCTTCCGGTGGATCGTTGCGATCCATGACGTTCAAACTTACCAATCGGCTGAGCACGGCTGTCGGATCCGTGCCTAAGCTGACGAAGATTTCGAGGGAGATGGACGCTTGGCTCTCGTAATTCAAAGCCAAACCATCGAGCAGCTTGACTTTCCCCTGCTTGACTTCGAACAGGTCGGCTGGGGTGACGCTGATTTCGTTAGGGCCGCCGTCGATATCAGATACCCCTACCTCACCCACGAGATAACCCGCTTCATTCTCGGGGATGGCGATTGCCGAAAAGGCGATGTTCGTCGGTGGGTCGTCGACCGGCAAGACATCGATGCTGACAGTCATCGGCGTCGACCAGGCCTGTCCATCATAAGCGCGGACGGTCAGTTCGTCTCGTCCGAAGAAATGACTGTCCGGCTGGTAACTTCCTCCGGATTCAACCGACCAGGTGAGTTGGCCATGCCGCACACGCCGATCTGCGACTCCCCCATCCCCACCGCCCGCCGGTATCAGCACAAAAAAACTCAGCCGATCCCCCTGGCCGTCGGAGGCTGCCTGGACAAGTAGGGCTCGCGGGAGTTCCAACACCGTGTCTTCCGCGACGGAAACCGTCAAGCTCGCCGCGAGCAGCGGCGCGGTATTGTCAAGTCGCCTTCGACCAGCCACCGCCAGCGGCCCACCCGTTCCGATCGCCTCGGGTCTTACCGTCGTCCCTGGAGTTGAACTCCCCAACAATTGGACGACGCTCTCCGCGGTCACATCGGCAAAGGAAACTTCACCGGCGGCATTGGTGACTTGATAGGGCTCGTCGCTGCCTAACTGTCCATCGGCGTTTCGGTCGAGGAAGACCACGGCTTCTGCCATCGGCGTTTCGGTCTCCGACTCCCAACTACCCGAGTGGTTGACATCGTCATAGACGAAGACTTGAAGCCCAGCCAACAAGCGCCGATCTTCTAGCGAGTCAAAGAGCAGACGCCGCACGCGTCCGCGCTTGACGCCATGCCCAGCGCTAGGCGAAGGAGTGCGATAAGAGTTGCGACGGCGCATGGGAATACCTGACTAGCGATCGTTGGTCCGCCCTTAACCAGGCCTCGATCCGGGAACTAGCCCCAATTTTAGCGGCGTCCGCGCGGCTTGGAGAAGCGGCAATTTCGAAAATTGTCGAGAAGAATATGTTACGATCGACGTGAGTCGCTCTCGCCGAAAGGCCTTTGCAGGCGGGGCGCACGTTAGCTGAACGCGATTCCTCTTCCTGTCTCTCGCCTGGTCATTCGGAACTTTACTATGAAAAATCCTGTCCCTCTCCCCCTTCCTTCCCGCCGTCAATGGTTGGCAGGATCGTCTAGCTTGATCGGTTGGGGGGCCCTCTCCGGCCAGGGGCGGGCCCAGGAAAAGCCGGCGGCTTCCTTCGAGCAGGTGCCGGCCGACTACCGCATCCAACATCAGCGCATCCGACAATCGGTGATGGGCTGGTGTTACAAACCGATGCCTATCCCAGAGCTCATCGATCTGTGCGTCGCTGTTGGTTTGGAAGGGATCGAAGGGATCGACTCCCAATACTACCCACTGGCACGCGAGAAAGGGCTGAAGGTTTCGCTGGTCGGAAGTCATGGCTTCGGCCAAGGACCAACCGATCCAGCCAACCACGCAGAGTGCCTTGCGAAGTTGACCAAGAGTATCAACTTGGCGGTCGAGTTCGGCGCGAAAAGTGTCATTACCTTCACCGGGATGAGGGTTCCGCAGATGCTGGACCGCACCGCCGACGAAAATTGTCTTCGCTGCTGGAAGGAAGTTATCGGGCACGCCGAAAAAAATAAAATTACGCTGGTCCTCGAGCATTTGAATTCACGGGATGATACGCATCCGATGAAGGGGCATCCGGGTTACTATGGCGACGATGTTGATCACTGTGTCGACCTGGTCCAGCGGATGGATTCGCCCTACTTTCGTCTCCTCTTCGACATCTATCATGTGCAGATCATGAACGGCGATGTCATCCGCCGTATCCGTCAATTCCATCCATGGATCGGGCACTACCACACGGCCGGGTGTCCGGGGCGGGCCGAGATGGATCAGACGCAGGAGATTAATTACCTGCCGATCTTGAAGGCGATTCTCGATACAGGGTACCAGGGGTTCGTCGCCCAGGAATTTATCCCTACCTGGAGCGATCCAGTGAAGGCCTTTCGCCATGGGGCGATGGTCATGGATGTCGCCTGACAGGAACGAACGGCATGACTTCGATCTCTATTTTCGAGTTCGTCTGCGGCGGCGGCCTACTCGCGGAGCCACTGTCGGCGATTCCGGACGGTTGGCGAAGCGAGGGCTTGGCGATGCTTCAAGCGTTGGCGGCTGATTGCGGCCGCTGCCAAGCCTTGCAAGTCCATGTGGCCTGGGACGAGCGTTTTGGTCTGGCAGAGATACCCGAGGTCGAAGTACATCCCCTGCAGCCCGACCTGGCATGGCTGCCACAATGGGAAGCCCTAGCGCAAGGAACCGGACTCAGCCTGGTGATTGCCCCGGAAACCGATGGTTGTCTGGCCTCGATCACCGACAAGCTGCGGAGCGGGGGGCATGTTCTCGTGAATGCCGACGCCGAATTTATGGCTGCCTGCAGCGACAAGTGGTTGACCGCCCAAGCTTTGGCAGCCCGTGGCATCCCACACCCACCCACCAGGCTGGGCGGCGACGAGCCATCCTTCGCGGCGGCGGTCGCGGCGGCGGATAACGCTGCCTGGATCATCAAACCTCGGGATGGGGCGGGTTGCCAGGAGACTTGGCGTGTCCCCACCGCCGAGCTGGAGCGATGTCACGAGTTCGCTTCCGATCGCTACCTCATCCAGCCCTGGCTGGAGGGGATCCCCGGTAGTCTAGCCGTACTATGCGGTCCGGAAACACGCGTGGTGCTGCCACCCATGCAACAGTTGCTGCAGTTTCTTCCCGAGGATCGGCGCGATCGACTCTGCTATCGCGGTGGTCACGGACCTTGGTTTCCACTGTCGGCGGACACCCTCGAGCGTTTCGCGCTTGGAGTGCTCGACGCCATTCCCGGTGAGCCGGCCGGGTGGATCGGCATCGACTTTCTCTATCGTCCGCAGGTGGCCCAGCAACCCTTGCTGGCGATCGAAATCAACCCGCGGCTGACCACGTCCTACCTCGGGGTCCGCGAGTGCCTACAGCAGAACGTTGCCGAGCTGATGCTCAAAGCCTGGCAAGGTCATCGCGTTGGCTATGCGCTGAACGGGCAGACGATCGATTTCACCCCTTTTCGCGTGAAACGCGCCCCTACCAGAGAAGGCTTCGAGTAAGCTCGAAGGGACGAGCGGGGGTGGGCGTGGCCTGGCCGCCGATAGCTGATCCGATCCGCGGCGCCTGGCCAGTACCTTCCTCGTCTCGTCCGAGATCCTCCATCTAGCAGTGGTCCCTCGGCATCTCCTCCGTCCTCGATTTTTTATCACGCACCATCCCCTCATCTTTCGGACTAGCATCATGGGTTTCCATCATCGTTTCGATCACCGGAAGTTTCGAGTTTCCGACAAAGGCAAGTTGCGATTAGCTAAGGTCTCTACCGATTCCGGGCCGGAACTGGTCGACAAGGACCATGCGGCCCAAGCCATGGCGGCGGACTTACAGGTTCTCCAGGAATCGCAAAATCTCTTGTACGCCGAAGGGCGACGCGGATTGTTGATCATCCTGCAAGGGATGGATACCTGCGGCAAAGATGGGACTATTCGACACGTCATCAGCGGCGTCAATCCGCAGGGGTGTCGTGTTCATAGTTTTCGGGCACCGACGAGCGAAGAACTGCAGCATCACTTCCTGTGGCGGCCGATGCGATTCCTTCCGGAAAAAGGGATGATGGCTATCTTCAATCGTTCCTACTACGAGGAAGTCCTGGTGGTCCGGGTTCATCCTGAATACCTCGAACCACAAAAGCTTCCCCCCTACAAGAAGCTCGCCGACCTCTGGGAGCGGCGGTTCGAAGAGATCCGCCAGTTCGAGAAGGTGGTAACCAATCAAGGGACCTCGATCATCAAATTCTATCTACATATCTCGGCGAAAGAGCAAAAGCAACGCTTGCTCGAACGCTTGCGCGAGCCGCAAAAAGGCTGGAAGTTCAACGAACGGGATCTGGAAGAACGCAAGCTTTGGAAGAAATACGAGGAGGCGGCTGAAGCCATGATGGTGGCCACCAGCACCAAGCATGCTCCGTGGTATTTGATTCCGGCTGATGACAAGTGGTATGCGCGGGCAGCCATCGCCGATATTATTTCCTCCAGGCTGACCAGTATGGATTTGCAGTATCCCACCGTCAGCAAAGACCGCGAAAAGCTGTTTGCGAAACTGGCCGAGAACCTGGAAAGCGAGCCGTCGAATCCATGAAATGTGTGGTAGCCGTCGTTCGCCCATTCCTGCTGGACCGCATCCTCGAAAGCTTGCGGTTGGCCCCGTTGGAAGCCATGCAAGTCGTGGAAGTCAAAGGCTATGGTCGACAAAAAGGTTACTTGGACCAGTATGGTGACAATGAATACGCCAATACCTTCCTCCCCAAAGTAGAAATCATGCTGTGGGTCGATGACTTTCGCACCCAGGAAGTCGTTGAGGCGGTAGCCCAGGCGGCTCAGAGCGGACGCATGGGGGATGGGAAGATCTTCGTGATGGACGTTGGGCATGCGGTGGATATCGTCTGAAGCTCGATCATGCCTTCGATCGTTGTCATGGCTCGGTTGCGGATGGCTCGGTTGCGCGGAGGTCGTAACCGTCGCGGCGGAACCGCTACCGCCGGCTGTTTCTCCGATCGAACCTGCGTCGGTTCCTCATCCCTGGTTGGCGACCATTCCACCCGACCTGGCAAGACTGGTCGCCGTGGGGCAAGTCTCGATCGCGGTCGATGAAGAAGCTGTTCAAGCTGCTCGACGCTCGGCCTTGACCCTTTTCCAATTCTCGATCGCCTATCGCATGCAGTATCGCTTGAGTCGTCTTTCGTCGAGCTCGTCGCAAGCGGACCGGGTGCAATTATCGGTTCGCTTCTTCGATCTTCGAACCGACCTGGTCCACCGCGTCCTTCTATCCGAAAAATACCGCCCGTCGCAGCCTTGGGTTTCCCCGCTGCTCCAGCATGAATTCGATCATGTGGCCATCAGCAGTGATCCGCGTCTGCTAGCCATGATTCAGTCGTTGGCAGACGAGCGTCAGCAGTGGACGGTCGAGGTCGCTGCTAAGACCGCCGTGGATCGCCCGTGGGTGGAAGATCAGATACGAAAGTATGTCGCAGAGTATCAAAGATCGCTGGAGGAGCTGGTGAATAGCTATTACCAACAACTGGATCTGGCCAGCAACCAGGGCCAGCAGCTCATCGGCGATCGCTCCCAATTTTTTCTTAACCTATACGCCGAGAAGGGCCTGGAAGCTTCCCCTTTCGCCTCGTCTCCAGCCAGAGTGCGTGCGGTGAAAGCTGTTCCTGTCGAGGAAGTTCGTCGGCATTATCGCTTGCCCTAGCGATCGAACGCACGCCGCGGAGCCTGTTGGCGGAGACTGGCTGCCCATCCAACCGGCTTCGCTCAGACGGCCGAAGGGGGTGGCTCGAGCTACCGCTAGGTGCTGGCCGGAGATCGGCGGAAGACGACTTTTCGGGATCGCCACCTTCTTCCGCTGCCGCGTCGATTTGGGCAGCAGGCAGTCGCGGGCGGATTGTCCGGCAGATGGGACCTTCGCGGTGAAGGCCAAGGTCGGGATTTTCGGCCCATCCGCTGGAATTTCGAGCTTAACAAGAAGACAATAGGGGGTTGCACGGGACGCTTGGGCCGTCGGCTTAGGAGCCGGCTTTTCACGGTTCCTGCATCCGCCTTCAGCCATCACTCCGAGAATGATGCTTATGCCCTCGCTGCCTGGGAAAACCTTTTTGAGCTTCACCGTCAGGTTGATGGTGATCCTATGCGGTGGGGCTGTCGCTGCCGCAGAACCCTCAGCCGAACAGCTGGCTTTTTTCGAGGCAAAGGTTCGACCGCTGCTGGTCAAGCACTGCTACGAATGCCATGCGGCGAAGAGCTCTCAAACCAAGGGGGGGCTGGCGCTCGATTCACGCAGTGGCTGGCAAGCAGGCGGTGATTCGGGAGAAGTCATCGTGCCTGGTCGCCCCGATGAAAGTCTGTTGATCGAGAGTGTCCGCTACAGCAATTCCGATCTACAAATGCCGCCCAAGTATCGACTGTCCGACCAGGAGATAGCCGTGCTGGTAGCCTGGGTCGAGCTGGGCGCGCCCGATCCCCGAAGTTCCGGTCCGATCGCCAAAAAGTCTGGCGTTGACTGGTCGCAAGGGGACAAACATTGGGCCTTCCAGCCCATCGCCGCTCCAACACCGCCTCAGGTGCAGCAGGTCGATTGGATTCGCGATCCGCTGGATCGCTTCATCCTGGAAAAAATCGAAGCGGCAAATTTGAAGCCTGTCCCCGACGCCGATCGCTTCGCGTTGATCCGCCGGGTGACGCTAGACCTTACGGGGCTTCCACCCGCGGTAAGTGAGGTCGCAGCCTTCATTCATGACCCCGCCTCCGACGATCAAGCCTTGGCCAAAGTCGTCGATCGGTTATTGGATTCACCCGCCTTTGGCGAACGTTGGGGGCGGCATTGGCTAGATGTTGCTCGCTATGCCGACTCGGTAGGCAAGACTCGGAATGTTCCCTTTCCTTATGCCTGGCGTTATCGGAATTACGTGATCGATGCCTTTCAGGCCGACAAGCCTTACGATCAATTCCTGATGGAACAGCTGGCTGGGGATTTGTTGCCGGCCGCCGATAGCAAAGATCGTGAGGAAAATCTGGTAGCAACCGGGTTTTTGGCCCTAGGGTCGATGGATCTAAACGAACGCGATCAAGATCAATTCATGCTGGATCGCATCGATGATCAGATGGATACCGTGGGGCGCGCGACACTCGGGCTGACGCTTGGCTGTGCTCGGTGCCATGACCATAAATTTGATCCGATCGCCCAAACCGATTACTACGCCTTGGGGGGGATTTTCGCTAGCACCCAAACGCTCAGTGGCCAACAGAATCGGCGGGGAGGCAATAAAGAGTACTTCCAGCCCAGCTTGCTGGTGCGTTTGGATGCTGGCTCGGCCAAAGGCCGGGCTTCTACCGAAGACTTGCGTTCGAAAAATGCCACCCAGATCGCCCGTTTGAAAGCCCGCATTCAGCAATTGCAGGCTAGCGGCAAGAAGAGCAAGTTGGGGTCCAAGCAACGCAGCGAGGTCAAAAAGGAATTGACCTATTTGCGCAAGCAACTTTCGGAGTTGAGCGATTCTGTCGAAGCATCGGCCAAAGGCAAGAAAAACCGGATGGCTGCTGAGAGTTTCGACTACTCGGCTCCGCTGGCGATGGCGGTGGTCGAGGGTGAGTCGGCCGATCTGGCTTTGCGGGTTCGCGGGGAACCTGACCTCAAAGGCGAAACCGTCCCTCGGGCTTTCCCCAAAATTTTCCAGCATGTCACCAGTCCCGCCTTGTCCGCCAGCAGCAGTGGGCGTTTACAACTTGCCCAGTGGCTCACCGCCCGTGACCATCCTTTGACATCGCGGGTCATCGTCAATCGCCTTTGGTCGCATCTGATGGGGCGAGGCTTGGTCGCGACTGTGGATAATTTCGGGGTATCCGGTTCGCCGCCGACCCACCCCGAGTTGTTGGATCATTTAGCCAGCCGTTTTATGGATCAGGGATGGTCGGTCAAAAAGCTGATCCGGGCTCTCGTTCTCAGTCGTACCTACCGTTTGAGTGGCCAGCATTTAGCGGCGAATGCAGCCGTGGATGAAAGCAACAGCTTGTATTGGCGTTTTAACTTGCGTCGTCTCGAGGCCGAAGCGATCCGCGATTCACTCCTGGCTGCTGGCGGGATGCTACAGCATGGACGGCCAGATGGGGCCGCCTTGGAAGTGCCGGTGAATGCCGATCTCTCCAAAGGAAATCCACAACGCGGCGGACGCGGCGGCGACGTGATTGAATATCCAGTGCGCAGCGTCTACTTACCCGTTTTTCGTTCGCGATTACCGGGGATGTTTACGATTTTTGATTTTGCCGAACCCGATCAAGTCAATGGCCAACGCGATGTGACGACGGTCGCTCCACAAGCATTGTTCATGCTGAACAATCCCTTCGTGGTAGCGGTCTCCCAGCGAGCGGCGGAGCGTATCTTGCAGCAGAAGATGCCCGACGAGACGACGCGGATCCGTTATGCCTATGCCTATGCGCTATGCCGTTATCCATCGGCCGCCGAAGTTGAGCGGGCTTCGGCTTTCCTGCAAGCAGGCAGTGATCCCCAGGAAAGCTGGGGGGCCTTGCTTCAAGCCCTCTACTCCTCGGCCGAGTTCCGTTACGTCCCTTGATCACCATTCTTTCTTTTCACCCAGGGCCTTTTGCACTCATGAATAGCTGCTGCCAACATTGGATGACTTGGAACCGCCGGGAGATGCTGCAACAGACCGCCGCCGGTTTTGGTTGGTTGGCTTTCGCTGCGATGAATGCTCACCCCGCAATGGCCGCCAGCGAGTTTGCCTCGCCCTTGGCACCGCGAGCACCGCACTTTGCCGGCAAAGCCAAACGGGTCATCTTTCTCTTCATGCAAGGGGGACCAAGCCATCTGGATACCTTTGACTGGAAGCCTGGTTTAAAGCGCAACGCTGGCAAGTCCGGTCCGGCCTCGACTGGCCAGGGGGGCCGCGGTGGGAAACTCCTGGCTCCCCAGTTTGCATTCCAACGCCACGGTGAAAGCGGCTTGTTTCTCAGCGAGCTTTTCCCCGAACTCAGCCGATATGCTGACAAACTTTGCTTGTTGAACGGTATGCACACCTCGAATGCCGCACACCCGCAAGCCACGATCGCCCTGCACACCGGGAGTGTCAATTTTGTGCGCCCATCGATGGGCTCGTGGATTACCTACGGTCTGGGCTCGGAGAACCAAGACCTTCCGGGTTTCGTCACCATCAATCCAGTCGGATTGGGCGGTGCCCAGAATTATGGCTCTTCGTTCCTTCCCGCCTACTATCAGGGTACCCGCGTCGATCTCGAGGCTGGCGGGATTACCGATATCCGCAACCGCCATCTCGGTCGGCAGCGGCAGCGCGAGCAGATCGATTTGATCCAAGCGATGAATCGCGACCTGCTTGCCAAGCATCCCCAGCAACCCGAATTGGAAGGGGTCATTCAATCCTTCGAGCTAGCTTTTCGGATGCAGACCTCGGTGCCCGAGGTCCTCAACCTTCAAGCCGAATCACAGGCAACCCTCGATCGATACGGGATCGAGAGTGCCGCCACCCGAGACTTTGGAACCCAATGCTTGATGGCCCGGCGGTTGGCGGAAGCCGGTGTTCGCTTCATTCAGGTCAGCAAGGGTGGTTGGGATCAACATAACAATTTGAAGTCGGCCTTGCGGCGAAACTGTGAAGCCATCGATCGACCGATCGCCGGACTCTTACAAGACCTGGAAGAGCGGGGCATGCTCGAAGAGACTTTGGTGGTTTGGGGCGGTGAGTTCGGGAGAAGTCCGCAAGATCAGGGGAGCGGTGGAGACGGACGACGGCACAACCATGAAGGCTATACGATGTGGATGGCGGGCGGCGGCGTGCGAGGCGGCATCCGTTATGGGGCTACCGACGAAACCGGAGGAGTGGCTATCGAGGGCAAGGTCGGTACGCATGATCTCCACGCCACCATCCTTCATCTCCTGGGGCTCGACCACACCCGGTTGGTTTACCGCTATGCCGGAAGAGACTTCCGCCTGACTGATGTCTATGGCGACGTAGCCAAGGACATTATCGCTTGAGTTGCATCGCATCCTGGTCGTCCCGATCACCATCCGCTACCCCACGGTTTCTTAAAGATGCAACCATTCCTCCCCCTTTCCCCAGCGGACCATCGTCGACGTTTTCTGCAGCAAGGGCTGTTTACTGCTGCCTTGGCAAGCCCCGGGTTGAGACCGATAGCAAAGGCTGCGCCGCAGCCAACCGACGCTTCAAGCCTAGCTTTTTGCGTTATCAGCGATACCCATTACTTCGCTAACGCCGAGTCGCCGGGCGAACTCGACGAAAGGTCGCTGAAGGTCTGCTCGCGACTGGTCGACACCCTTAACCACCTGCCCGGAACTACCATCCCCAATCTGGCTGGCGGTGGCATTGTTCAGCCTTTGCGGGGGATCATCCATGCGGGTGATGTCATCGATAGTGGCGACAAACGAGGCCAGATTTATGAGAAGATGCAGCGGACGGAATGGGAAGCGTTCGTCGCCGATTTCGGTCTACACGGTACCGAAGGCCGCTTGCGTTTTCCGATCTTCGAACTCCACGGTAATCACGACAGTCCCAGCGGCGAAGGTTTGGCGATCGAGGCGATGAGGGAGCGCACGGCTCGGCGGAAATGCTTGTCGCGATCAGCCAACGGCTTGCATTATTCGTGGGACTGGGGACCGATTCATTTCATTCAGCTAGGGATTGTCGTCGGTCAGGATCGAAGCAATCCTCAGCGGCGACGCTACCACCCCATGGATAGCCTCGAGTTCCTCATCGGCGACCTGCAGCAATATGTCGGCGATTCGGG
>JBILTQ010000337.1:0-6077 GCA_044371435.1 Pirellulaceae bacterium
GAGCATGATTCAACTCCGTGGTCGCGGCCATTGGTTAGGGATGGCAATCGGTCTTGGGGGGCTGCTCGGCTGGCTAGGGCCCGGCGTTCCTGATCGCTCGGTCTCGGCGCAGGTCCCTCTGGCGGACACATCCACGAAGGCGGCGGAATTCCTGTCGGACACGGGCAAGGCTGCGGATGCCAAGCTTGAGACCTTTTTCCGCGAACACTTGGAGGAGAGCTTTCGCCTGCGCCCGTTGGATGCCACGTTGTTAGGGGATCATCGTTTCGATCATTTGTTGGATGATATTTCGGCGGCGGCTCGTCAGCGATGGCGACAGCAGATTCGCGACCAGCAGCAGCGGTTGCCTGAGGCGGTCGCTTACGACGAACTTTCGCCGGCAGCCAAGATCGATTACCAGATTCTTCGGGACGAGCTGGAACGCCAGCGTTGGCTAGGGGAAAATACCCATCCTTTCGAAGAGGATCCACGCACCTACGGCAGTTATATCAATGACAGCGTCTATTCCTTGCTGACCCAGTCGACTTTGCCACGCGAAGAGAATATCGGGCATGCGATCGCTCGTATCCGCGAGATCCCTCGGATCGTGGCGGTGGCTAAGCAGACGCTGAAGAATCCACCGCGGACGATCCTGGAGACAGCCATCCTGCAAAACCGTGGAGCGATAGCTTTCTATCAGACTGGTCTTGAGGAACTGGTCGGTGACTCACCGCAGCTTCCGGCTGTGAAAGCGGTCGCTGCCGAGGCGGTGTCGGTGCTGAAGGGTTACCAGGATTTTCTCGAAAACCTTCTCCCGCAGGCTACAGGCGAATGGCGCCTGGGCAAGGAAAAATTTGCCACCAAGCTGAGGTTGACGCTGGATACAGGTCGTTCGGCGGAAGAGGTTCTCGAAGCGGCCCTCCAGGAGTTTGATCGCGTCCAGCGCGACTTGTATTTCGTGGCCAAGCAGCTTTGGAGTCGCTACTTTCCCCATCAGGTCCTGCCACCCGAGGACCGTCTCGGTCGGCGCGACACGATTGCCAAGGTAGTCCAGGCGGTGAGCCAAGAGCATGGGCAACCGGCTGCCCTGATCGCCGATGCCCGAGAGACAGTGTCCGGGATACGCCGGTTTATCGTTGACCATCGGATTCTGGAATTGCCGGAGATCGACCGCTGCCAGGTGATCGAGATGCCCGAGTTTCGTCGCGGAAATTCTCTGGCTTATCTCGAATCGGCCCTGCCGCTCGATCCCAAGGGGGCAAGCTTCTATGCCGTCAGCCCACCGCCGGCTTTCTGGGATGCCACCAAGGTCAAAAGTTTTCTCGAGGAGTACAACCGCCATATGCTGCAGATCCTCACCATCCACGAAGCCTACCCTGGGCATTACGTACAACTTGAGTACTCGAATCGTACTCCATCGTTGATTCGTCGAGTGCTTCAGTCGGGGGTCTTCATCGAAGGCTGGGCGGTATACACCGAGCAGATGATGCTCGATCAAGGATATGGAGACGGGGATCTGGCACTTCGGCTCAATCAGCTCAAGTTTTACCTGCGGGCGGTGGCCAATGCGATCCTCGATTATCGTATGCACTGCACCGATCTGAGCGATCAGCAAGCCTTCGACTTTCTGACGCAGGAAGCATACCAGTCCGAAGGCGAGGCGCGGCTGAAGGTCATTCGCGCCAAACAAAGCTCCGTCCAATTGTCGACGTATTTTGCCGGACGCATGGCCCACTACGAGTTGCGGCAGAGCATCCAACGCGAAATGGGTGAGCGATTCCAGTTGGCCGATTACCACGCTGCCGTGCTGAGCCATGGCTCGATCCCGGTCAAATTCCTGCCGACGCTGGTGCGGCAGCAGTTGGCCTTGCCAGCTTCCCGGCCATAAACGCCCACCGCCATGGAGCCAGCAGCTTCGCGGTGCGGGGTGGTGGTTGCATCCGCCACGGCCTGATGGTGCGAAGCGGCGATACCGATGCTTCCCTTTCAGTCAGCGATCCGCACCGCAAAAGCCAGCAGCAGGGTCGGAACGTTGCTCTGGAAGTCATTGTCGAAACAGAGCAGCAGCAAACGCCGGCCATCGGCCAGCGGTGGCCCCCAAGCCAGCCCTTCGGGTTTCTCCAAACGATGCTCGGCCGGGATCGACCATCGTGGATCGAGCAAGTCGATCAATAGTCGGTTCTGAGCCGGGACGATTTCTGCAGGAAGCTTGTTGTCGGGAACGCTGGTCATGTCGGCTACGTCGGAAGCTCGGCGGGTGTCGCTTACATAGATCCGCTTGAATTTGGCTCCTGGGCGCAACTCCCCATCGCGTTCGATCACCAGATAGCGATGGTCATCGATGGCCAGGATTTCGCTGATGCCGGTGCTGCGGTCGGCGAGCGGATAAAGCCATTGATGTAGCGGTTCGGCGTTCTGGTCGACGGCGAGTTGGATGAGGCGAGTATAGTTGCCATACCGCTTACTACCTTGCGGGACGCTGTCCTGGATCAGCGGTCCTTGCATGGCCGCTGTCAGCCGACGACCGTCCGGCGAAATGGCAAGTCCCTCGAGACCACGATTGGGCATGACGCCGAGGGCGGCCTTGGAGAGCTTGGGTTCCCTGGTCAGCCTCATCCAGTCAGGCAAGCTCCAGCTCCCCTGCCGGCGTCCATCTACCGTGAACCGGTCCACTGCTGGTCCATATTCGTCGCTGATCGCCAAGGCCTTACCGGGCATCAGGCGGAGTCCCTCGGGATCCAAAGCCACCCCTCGTTGGTCGACGGAGAGGGGCAAATCGCGGAGCGAGCCCTTACAGAGATTGCCGTCCTCGAGTTTCAGGAGATGGGTCGCCAGCAAGCGTGCTGTCAGTTGCCGCTGCCGATCATCGAGGACCAATTCCATCCGATGAACCCGGCATGCATAGGACACCGCTCCATCGGCTGGCCCACGATCGGGTAAAACCCAATATTCATTCCCCTCCCCGGTGTAGTCCCAGGCCGAGAACCCTCCTAGCTGATCGTGAGGTGTTCCATCCTCCAGGTTCCCTTCGAGCATCGAGAGATCCTTCGCGGATCCGGCAAGGGCGCCGAGGGCGACCAACTCGACCTCGTCGCCGTCCTGACCAAGCCCGGCATCGGTCCAAACAACCCATACCAGCCATGGGCCAAATAACAGTCGAAGAGGACCAGGCAAAAAGGGGAACTTCGTCATGGAGCAACCGTTACCGAGGATAGGGACAGGGGCCGTCCTGAAAAAGCCGCTGCCGCGGACGAGGGGCTTCGTTCGAGGTGATTGCCGGAGATGATTGGCCGGTAGGCGGGTAGCTTCAACATTTTCCCGAAAAAAGACAAGGTGGCAGGCGTAGCCAGAAGCGGGCCTTCATCTTTTCTTCATCCGAAGGACGCTCTTGGTGGTGACGGCCATCCAGGCTGGCTGAGGGAATCTCCAGCGGTCGACCAGCGTCCGGCCCCTGGTCCGCATACGATCAACCCGGATTGTTCGTCGTTCCCTGCCACGGGACATCAGCCACCCCAGCCCATTGATTGGCTTGACGGGCCAGGACGAACAGCAGATCGCTGAGCCGGTTGAGGTAGATGATGATGTGCGAAACATCACTGACCCGAGGGTCGCTGCGCAGGGTCACCACCTCGCGCTCGGCTCGTCGGCAAACGGTGCGGCCCAGGTGTAAATGCGAAGCCGCGGCCGTACCGCCAGGCAGGACGAAATTTCGCAGCGGTGGCAGCGAACTGTCCGCCTCGTCGATCCAGGTTTCGATCCTGGCGACCGCGTCCTCGCCGACCCATTTCAGGCCATGCTTGTCAGGTTCAGGGGTGGCTAATTCCGCCCCAATCGAGAATAGTGACGCTTGGACCTCGCATAGGATTTCGTCGTGAGTCGTTGTCAAGCCGCAACTGCGGACGATGCCGAGGACGGCGTTGAGTTCGTCGATCGAACCATAGGCGCAGATGCGCGGGTCATTTTTCAAAACCCGTGGCCCGCCGAAGAGCCCTGTTGTTCCCGCGTCGCCGGTTTTCGTGTATATCTTCATGAACAAGGACTTTCAAAGACCGCGGAAACCCAGCGATCGAGACTAGAACTCTACCGACGATAAGATAGCAATCGCGACAAGGCCGTCGATGCAACCCGAAGTTTTTTCCAGCGGCTATTTGATCTTTCGTCTTGGACGGCCGATGCAATTCCTGCTGATGAAGCACGCCGACCGCTGGGATTTGCCCAAGGGACACGTCGATGCGGGGGAGACGCTGGCCGAGGCTGCTTTGCGCGAACTCCGCGAGGAAACCGGTATCAAGCCCGGTGAAGTATGGACGGATCCGGACTTTCTTTTCCGTCATCAGTATGTCATCCAAGGATCCAGGAAACCGCGGCTCAAAGAGTTGACGATCTACCTTGGGTGGTTGCTGAAGGATCGCGAGATCGAGCCGACCGAGCATCTCGGTTTCCATTGGTTGGACTGGTCACCTCCCCACACTATCCAATCGCAGACGATCGATAGCCTGCTGACCGAGGTGGCTCGGCATCTCGAATTGCGACCTCTTTGGCCACCCGCGGATCTCATCCACTCTCCCCTCACGCGGAAGTAATGCCCCGCGGGCGAGGGGGTGGCTTCCTGGCGATCGCTACAATCCATCGATTTCCGCCGGGTTTTCCGCACTCCCTCGAGGGTGGCCCACCGTCGTTGCACGGTTTGCGGGTGGTGGGGATCGACGTTGTCATCGGCCGACCAGGGAGCTAGACTGAAGCGAAGGTAAGTCCCGCCTCTCGCTTACCCATTTTCATCGCCAAGCGCCCCCTCCTCAAGCTTGAAGGCCGATCCATGAGTTCCTTTCGATCTATCTCGCGTCGTACGCTGCTCCGCGGGGCTGGCGTCGCCTTGTCGCTACCGTTCCTTGAGGCGATGCGACCTCGCGGACTTCACGCCAGCGAAACGGCTGCGGGGCTGACGCCGGTCCGTTTGGCCTGGGTTTTCATCCCGAACGGCACCAATGCCGATCGCTGGTTGACCGAAGCCGAAGGGGAGAGTTGGAAGCTATCCCCCAGTTTGGAGCCGTTGTCGAGCGTTCGCAACGAGATCAACGTCTATCGAGGATTGTCGCAGGTCAATGCCAGGGCGTTGGGGGATGGCCCAGGAGATCATGCTCGAAGCGCCTCGGCCTTCCTGACCGGGGCGCATCCACTGAAGACGGCAGGCAGTCGCATTCGTGTCGGGACCAGCATCGACCAGGTCCTGGCGGATTCCTATGGCCGGGCGACCCGTTTACCCTCGCTGGAATTAGGGACGGAAGAGGGACGCAGTGCCGGTTCGTGCGACTCGGGGTACGCCTGTGTCTATTCCAGCAGTATTTCCTGGCGGAGCCCGACGCAACCCATGGGCAAAGAGATCCATCCGCGGCGAGCATTCGAAAGGCTTTTCGGAACAGGCGACGCCTCGGGTTCGGATGCGGCTCGCCGCTTGGCGATGCGTTCAAGTATTTTGGATTCGATCCACCAGTCGCGACGAGCGCTGCTCAAACAGGTCGGCCGCGATGATCGGCAGAAGCTGGAGGAATATTTTGGCAGTATCCGGGAAGTTGAACAGCGACTCGATCAAGCCACCAAACCGATTCAGCTCGACGATCCCAAGGCGATCGAGCGATTCACAGAACCGGCAGACTTCGCCGAGCAGATCCGCTTGATGTACGACTTGATGGTGCTGGCCTTTCGTACGGATGCGACGCGATTAACGACCTTCATGGTAGCCAATGAGGGAAGCAACCGGTCCTTCCCCATGATCGACATCAGCGAAGGACACCACCAGCTTTCGCATCACCAAAACAAGCAAGAGAGTATCGATAAGATCGCCAGGATCGATCGATTTTACTGCGAGTTGTTCGGTGAGTTCGTCCAGAAGTTGCGAGAGACGCCCGACGGCGAAGGAAGCCTGCTGGATCACTCGTTGATCGTCTACGGAGGTGCGATTTCCGATGGGAATCGTCACGACCATCACGACTTGCCGATCCTGACCGCCGGTCGGGGAGGAGGGCGGATTGCCAGCGGCCGCTTCCATCGATTGCCGAGCGAGACCCCGCTGAACAATCTCTATTTGGCTATGGCCGATT
>JBILTQ010000338.1:0-6074 GCA_044371435.1 Pirellulaceae bacterium
GATGAAAGTCGAACTGCTTTCATCGATAATCAACTGTAACTGGCGTTGAGCCGGCGCGACCGACCATAGCTGCAATCGCTGGTGCCCGCGACGGTTGTAGAGGAAGGTAAAGTAGGTGCTGTCCTTAGCCCACCGGATCTCGCCAATGGTATAGGCCTCCGAATAATAGCTTTCCGGCACCAGCCATCGCTCCTGGTTCGTGTTGTCGATGACCCACAACTCCAAACGCTCGATCGGATCCCCTGGCTTGCGATAGGCCTGCGTTCTTACTCTCGGCTGGAGTTGATCACTCGGACTGGATTCGACCAGCGTCAATTGGCGATCCTCAACCGGGAACACCCGTCGTTCGATTCGATAACGACCATCGGGACTAATCAGCGAAGGCGATACCTCCTTGGGAGGGGGCAGCGTCGCGGGTAACTGGACAACGGGACCTTGGGCAGTAATCAACGCCCGTCGCCCTTGGGCTGTCACCGAAAAGGCCCGAAGTGGCCGCTGCTGCAGATCGGTCACCAGCCAGCTGTGCCCCACCCAGGTTGATTGCGTGGTCGATCCGCGCGCTGGAAGCTGGTGATACAACTTGCGCCGCCCGACCGTGTCGACCCACCATAGCTGAACCGGCTCTGACAGGCGATTTTCGAAGAGGATTTCCTGCCGTTGCAATCCGTTGCGCGACGGAATCAAGTACCGCAAAGGAACCAAGCGATGCGGCTGGCGCGGCCCGCGGTCGTCGACCAAGAGTTGCTTGGTTCCTTGCCGAGCATCGACCAGCACTTCCTGCCAGGTATCCGGTTGGATCCTGGTCCGATATTGAAAGCGGCTGGCATCGAGCCAACTTCCGTCCAAGGTCTCGCCCAGCACCAAATCACTGCAGCTTTCCGCCAGATGATAAGCCCGACGATAGTCCTCAAGGCTACCCTGAGCCCATCCCAGCGAGAGCGGCCCCGCTAGCCACCCAACCCACCATGCCAACCACCGGCTGAAGCCCTGGTGGCGATGAAAAAAGAAGCGGCAGAGCGAAGGTAGCATGGATTAGAAACTCAGCAATGATTTCAAGTCGGCTGATGAATGTCCGGCGTCGAACCTTGCTCCAGCGGACCAACGCGGCCCGCTCGAAAAATCGGATGATCGCTTCCCCATCCCAGCGGAGTTCGCTGATCCCTCCCAGTGCGCTTGGCTTCCGGCAAACCCGCGCGATCCTCGACGACTGCCAGAACCTGGCTCGACTTCCCTATCGATCTTGATCGCTCGCCGCCGCAACGCAAGGCCTGGTCCTCCAGCTACCCCGCTCACTTGGGCAAAAGCCCGAAGTTCCGGGCATGGAATAACATCACCTCATCACCAACCTCGGCGTAGCATCGCTGCGCATTGTGGGGCGCATCCCCAGCCAAGCGAAACTCGAAAGGAATCCCTACCTGCTGGAGGAAGGCCGTCCAATCGCGATTGGCCTGATAGTTGAAATCCTGGCTGCCGACCACCACCAGAATCGACAACGGAAATTCCTGCCGCTTGGCCGCGTATTGCCTGGCTAAATCGTACGTATTATTACCCGATTCAAACTGCAGCCCGGTCTCTTCCTGACCTGCATGCAGCGAAATGTAATGCTCATGCTGGTGCCCGCCACCCATCGGCGCCGCCGAACAAAATAACTCGGGATACTTGAAGGCGATTCGAGCCGTACCCCGTCCACCTTGGGAGAATCCTTCCACCCCTCGCCCCGCCCGATCCGCCCGCGTTCGATAATGGCGGTCGATGTGGGGAAGGAGTTCACGAATGAAAGCCGCCTCGCCGAAGGATTTCTTGGCAGGGTAATCATAATGACTAATCAACCCGCCATTCACGAAGACGTAAATCATCGGTGGGACACGTCCGGAGGAGATGGCTTCATGAAAGTGGTTCACCATGTTGATGGAGACCTGCTCGCCTCCTGGCCGCCCGCCATGGAGGTAGTAGACCACCGGATACCGCCGAGCGGCTGCCTCGGCCGATTCATAGCCGGGCGGTAGGTAAATGTAGTAACCGACCTCCGAACCGTTGGAGGGGCTGTAAAACGTCCCGTGACGAAGGAGAGATGTCTTGGATTCCGGTAACCGATTGACCCAGGAAAACGCGGCCGCTTTCGTCGGCGCGGCAGCGACTTCCTGCGACCACCCCTCCGGTAGGACGGACCCCGCGGAAGCAGCCAAGCCTAATAGACCCAAGAGCGTGATGATCATTCGCATGGGAAGTGGTTCCTGGAGCCATGGGGTGGGCAAGACAATCAAGATGGTTTGCATTGTACCTCAGAGCCTTGCATAATGCGGTTCCTCTTTGGCGATGGTTCCAAGCAGCCTCGGGAGACACCGATGAATTTTCGCTACCGCTGGGCTCAAGCCGGTGATGTCAACGCCTTCTTTGGTCTGGTCTTGGACAACATCGCCGGCCTGATGCTGATCGTAGGCATCCTGGCTGGCTTCGGGATTCCCCCCGAGTTTTCGGTTACCCATCTGATCCCCGGCACCGCCTTGGGTGTCTTCTTCGGTGACCTCTGCTATTTTTTCATGGCCAAGCGTTTGGCTCAGCAAAAGCGATCTTCCGATGTCACCGCCATGCCGCTAGGGTTGGATACCCCGAGTATCTTCGGCATCATGGGCTTGGTCATCGGACCGGCCTTCCTGAAAGCTAAAGAGAGCTTGGGGGATGTCGAGCAAGCTGCAACGCATGCCTGGCATATCGGCATTGCCTGCCTGTTCTTGAGCGGGCTCTTCAAACTCTGTTGCGCCTGGGGTTCCCAGTGGGCTCGAACGACCTTTCCTCGCGCCGGCTTGTTGGGCTCGTTGACGGCCATCGCCCTTGTCCTGATCAGCTTTTTCCCCCTGCTGGAGATCATGGGCTCGCCGATCGTCGGCTTGTCGGCGTTGGCGATTGTCCTGGTATCGCTGGTGGGCCAAGTAGCCATTCCCGGACGCATCCCAGGCACCGTTGCCGCCCTGATCGTCGCCGGTGCGATCCATTATCTGATGCAGGGGATGGGTTGGAGCCCGCACCCGCCCCCAGCTATCGATCCAGCCGCGGGCCTCTTCCCCCGGGAGTGGTTAGCGGCTTTGTCCTTCGCATGGCTGGGGGTTACCCAGGAAGCGGCTGGCTACTTGCCGATCGTTCTCCCCTTTGCCCTCGGCACCGTTGTCGGAGGCATCGATTGCACCGAAAGCGCCGCGGCCGCTGGCGATCACTATCCAACCCGCCAGGTAATCGGTGTCGAAGCCCTGGCCACGCTCTTCGCCGCCATCTTCGGTGGGGTCTGTCAAACGACACCGTACATCGGCCATCCAGCCTACAAAGCAATGGGTGGTCGGGCGGCCTATTGTCTAGCTACCGCCTTGGCTATCGGCCTCGGTGGAGTCCTCGGCTGGCTAGGGTATTTCTATCTGTGGATTCCCAAGGCGGCCGTTTACCCCATCCTTATTTTCATCGGGCTGGAAATCACCAGCCAAAGCTTCCTGGCCACGCCGCGGCGGCATTATGCTGCCGTCGCCCTGGCGTGCCTTCCCGCCCTGGCTTTCCTGGCGGTTAACTTTGTGGAACAAGTCTGGCGCGACGATAGCTTGCGTCAAGCCGGACTGAGCCTGGAGAGCTTGACCAACCCCTTCCTCAGGGAAGGGATCACTACCGCCAAGCTCATGGCCAACGGCTTCCTGATCACCAGCCTGTTGTGGTCATCGGCCCTTGCCATGGCGATTGATCGCCGCCTGAAACTCGCGGCTAGTTATTTCGCGATCGCCGGTCTCTTGACTCTCTTCGGCGTGATCCATTCGCCTCTGGATTCCAATGCAGTCTTCCTCCCATTTCGGATTCCCGGCCTTCCGGAGGAGTGGGTCCTACCGGCCGAGTACCACCGGCCGATGGGGACGATGCTCGGCGCATACCTGGTGACCGCTGCCATCCTCTGGCTGTGGAGCTACGCCAACCAAGATGCACCCATCGAGGAACAAGATCCTTCGGGCAAGCCTGGCTAATGTACGCGGAAGCGTCGCCTTGTCGCCCCACCCCCTGAACCGGTTTGCACTCCAGCCGCACTTCCTGGCTCAGACGCCCGGTGACGCCCCCATCGAACTGGCTCTTTGCTCCATCGCCACGCCTTCTTCGAAAAATACCGCCAGCCAAACTGTCGGGCCGTTGGGGGTCGTCCACTCCACCCGATGCTTTTGATGAGCGGGAATGAAATGCTGATCGCCGGCTTGCAGACGCAGCGGTTCCGTCAAGCCCTCGATCCGCAGGAACGCCTCCCCCTCCAGGACCATCACCCATTCGGCCTGGTCTTGATCGTACCAAAACCCTGGCGGTGTCGCCTGGCCATGGGAGATGATCCGCTCGATGCGCGTATTCTTGCCTTCAGCCAAGACTTCGCTCCATTCCTCGGAAGACGGAGTCGGCAATCCTTTCAAAAGATTGTGTCCGATGATTTATCCTCCACGTTTTCTTCAGCGACTTCCCGCTGACGGTCGATCCATGCGGCGGAATGGTCCGTCTCTTGGGTCGGCGAGCACCTTGAGTTCCACGGGTTACCGCCCCAAGGCCTACGGCAAGGCCTCGAGGATGGCAACACTTCCGACAACCGGCGGCAGGCAGCTTTGGCCACGACATCGAAACAAGATGCACTCCTGGTCGGAAGCAAGGCGCCGACCTTCCAGCCAATGGGGGATAAGGTCCTTGATTCTTTCCGGAGCTTGACCATCCGCTCCGACCGGTATCAAGCACAACCTCCTGGAGGGCGCATACCGGGTACTGATAGCACGGCGAAGCTCGGCTTGTTGTTGGCGACCCTGCCGGGTGAGGATAACCCATGTCTCCTCTTCTTCCATGAGCATCTGCAGCACCGATAACCATTGGCCACCCGCCAACGGAGCCCGCTGCAATAATCCAAGCGTGGCCTCGAGCATGCTGCGAGCTCGTGCCCGGTAGCGATCTAGACCCAACCAGGATGAGAGGCGAAGCAGAGCCCAGGCCGCCATCGAGTTTCCGCTGGGAACGCTTCCATCCTGGATGTCCTTCGGGCGAGTGATCAGGGGCTCGGCATCCCGGGCCGTGAAGTACAACAACCCTGGTTCATCGCTAGCGAAACGCTCGAGCATCGCCTCGACCAGCCTTTGCGCACCTTCCAACCATCGCGGCTCTTGGGTATGTTCCCAAAGGCTGATCAAGGCCGCCGCCAGGTAGGCGTAGTCATCGAGAAAAGCCGGGATTTCCCCTCTACCACCCCGCCACACATGCAGCAAGGGGCAGGCAGCATCCCGCAACTCCTCCAGCAGAAAATCGGCGGCTCGCCCCGCTGCCTCCAAATACACCGACTCGTTCATGACCGCTCCTGCCTCAGCCAAGGCCGCAATCATCAGAGCGTTCCACGAGACAAGAACCTTGTCGTCGCGCAAAGGACGAACCCGAGCCGCACGGGCAGCCAGTAGCCGCCCCCGCAACTCAGCCAGCAGCTCTGCCAAGACCGGCTCGGTATACCCCCAAGCGACGGCTTGATCGCCCAGTGATCGAGGCCGATGCAGGATGTTGTGACCTTCAAAATTCCCGCCCGGCGTGACGCCATAGAACTGGCAAAACAGTTCAGCCTGATGCGACAACGTTCGCTCGATCTCCTCCTTCGACCAGACGTAGAACTTGCCTTCCTCGCCTTCGCTATCCGCGTCCTCAGCGCTGTAGAAACCACCCCGCGGATCACACATATCGCGCAAAACATAATCGAGCACCTCGCAGGTCACTTCACGATAACGACGATTACCGGTCAGGCGATACGCTTCGAGGTAGGTCGACGCCAACAGCGCATTGTCGTAAAGCATCTTCTCAAAGTGAGGCACCAGCCATTTCTCGTCGACGCTATAACGAGCGAAGCCGCCGGCCAAATGATCGTAGATTCCTCCATCGGCCATCCCATCCAAAGTCCTGACGATCGCCTTGAGCCGTTCAGCCGAAACGGCGGTCGCTTGACGCCGCATCAGAAAACGCAAATCCATGGCATGCGGGAACTTCGGTGCCTCACCGAAGCCACCCCACGCGGGATCGAAACTCCGCAGTAATTCCTGCTCGGC
>JBILTQ010000125.1:0-13274 GCA_044371435.1 Pirellulaceae bacterium
TTGAAATCGAAGTCGACCCCCATCTGCTCGAAGAAGTTATCGCTGAGGGTGATGAACTTGACTTCGATGGTCACCTGCAAATTCTGCAGAGATCGTAACTGCCGCAGCAGATCACCGATGGCTTCGTGTGTTTCGAGCGGGGCGCTGACGATCAAACTCAGGTTCGAGGGGAATTCCCGGATGGTGTCCTCGCCGCCGTCGGCTTCCCAATTGCTGTTGACGGTGGTCTGGATGAGGTTGATCAACTCGTTGAAGTTCGCCAGACTACCACCCCCCCCTAGTCCGTTACCGCCATTGCCGCTGAGGAAAGGGGAACTGCTCCCCATCACCGGCGGATTGTTTCCTCGCACCATCCCGGGCATACCCGGCATACCCGGCATCCCGCCACCGAATTGGCCGAGGGCAGCCGAATTGGGATCCACTGCTGCCTCCGGACCCATGCCGGCCAATCGCTGGCTTCCTATCTGGGAAACGCTCATGTCCTGGGTTTTGACCAGCAGCGAACTGTTCGTCGCCTGGTAGGCTGACTGCAGGGCGCCGGCCAAGCCGCTGTTGTAGTCGGTGACAAAGTTGGGAATGGGAATCACCAGATCCCGGACGTTATACGTTCGGATCTCGCGTTGGCGGTTCGCCGTCTCTTTGCTGGTAATCTTCAGCACTTCATCCTTGATGACATAGGTCAGGTTGAGATGATCCAGCATCAAGTTGAGGGCGCTCTTCATCGAAACCGACTGGCCATTGAGATTCAGCGAGATCCGTGTATCCGAGGTCAAACCCTCGGTCGAGAGGCCGTTCGGGTCGACGAAGATCGGGATTCCGGTCATCTCGCTCAAAGTCTGCATGGCTTGTGCCAAGGGACGACCATCAAAGGAGATATCGACGGGTTCGACCAACCGTTCGCGGATGGCCTTCTCAGCCGGTGTCATCCGATAGTCTTCGCTCCCTTTGCGACGTTTGGTCAACTCCGTCCAGGCTTTAACATCGCCGTGCATGTAAGGGCGGTTGTCGTCGAAGGGGATAGACGATGAATCGACGTTGGTAAAAGCGATGGCCCCGTTCTCGGCCTTAGCCGCTTGAATGTCCTCGTATTCCTGGTTGCGTCGAGCTAAGGTCGCCTTGGAGAGCAGGACGGTAGATATTTCGGTATTGGGGCTCAACTGCCCTACCTTCTTGGCGATGATCTCGGCTTCGGCGTACATCCCTTTCTGGAAGAGGTCGTTGTACTGATCGACCATCGACTGGACCTCGGCGTCGATCTTGGCTTTGGTAGCCGCCTCCATCACCAAGCGATCCTCGATAACCTTGTTCCGTTCCTGCTGGTCGATGGCTGGCTTGTTTTGTTCGATGTAGGCCTGAATGTTGGTGATAACGCGATCGACCATCGCCAGATGACTTTTGCGGATCGCCCCATCGACACTCGACTGAGAAACGCGTTGCCGAAGCATCTGCAGTCGGTCGAGAGCGGCATGGGGATCGTTGTCGACCATCCGTTCGGCTTCAGCGATCTCGGTGGTGACTTCCCGCCACATCTTTTGACGCGCCAGATTCTGTTCCTGGCTCAATTGCTGAATAGCATTCACCGGTTCGGCTACTTGATTCTTGGCAGCCTGGTTGCTTTGCATCAATGTCAGTTTGTCTTTGAGCTGGGCACGGGTCAGCGGATCCAGATCACGCTCGAACTTCCAGGCTTCGGTGAACAACTTCATCGCCCGATCGCGATCGTTGCCGGCCAAGGCCGCTACCCCATCGCGGAATAAGGTTTCGCCTTGACTGGGAGTCGCGGGCGGCTTGGGAATGTCCTGGGCGGCTGCGGCTTGGACCAGCGTGCCATCCTGGTCAGGCTGGAAGATCCCGGTGCTGACTCCTTGTCCTGCTTCCGGACCACCAGTCGTCCCGGTCACCGGAACAACCTGGCTGGCAGGGGTGACCGCATTGGTCGCAGTCGGCAAGGGACCAGTAGGCACGGTTGTCAACGATGACGGAAGGGAGTCGGCCCCCCCCGGTGCTGCCTGCCCGGCGGTCGTACCCCGGAGGCGTTCGGCGCGGTCGAGTTCCAAGGCCACCTGCCATGGACGAAGCTGGCCCTGCGCGTAGGCCGCGTCGGGAACTCGAAGCCCGTTGGCTTTATCCAATAGATTTCTCGCCTGAGTCAGATCGCCTCGCGTCAAAGCGAGTTTCGCTTGCGCGGCGAGATTCGAAGCTTGATCGCGTAGGCTAGAGATCGGGATCGCATCGGCCGCGACGATGGGCGGGAGTCCGGGGGGCGGCGTCATCAACCCACTCCCCTCCCTGTTCGGAGCAGCAATCACCGGTGGTAAGCCAGCCGTCGGCTCACTCGGTGCATTCACGCCGCTAGCGGGCAAAGCCGGGGGAGCATTCAGTTGAGCCAGACCCATCGTCGGCGCCAGCACCGCGAGCGACAAGCCTCTTACAACTGCTCGCCATTCGCAGGCGTCAGTAGCCAGTGCCCTCGATAACCGCAATCTCTGATAAGTCTTCAACGCGATACTCCTTCTTCGCGGATGTTACGATGAGCCCGAAATGGGTGACATTTCGCCATCGACTGTTCTACTGACGAACCAGGCGCCTGGTCCGCCATCCATGTTCCAACTCGATCCATGAGTTGACGCTATGGAGTTACGATTTCCAGAAATTGCCGTCAAGGGCAACTTGGAAAAGACGGAAAAACATCGACGGTTTTTTACTGGCCACGGAATGCCTGCATTCACAGCTTCACGGCATGGTGACGAGGAAGGGTGGGAATTAGCCCCGCTGCATCGGCGCGCCAACGCATGGCGCGAATCATCGCCGTGAGCTTCGGCCATCCAGCGAGGGGGCGGTCGCAATTTTCCTACCCAACCATGCAGTCAGCGGCTAAGACGCCATCCGCGTAGAATGCCCAGACGGGAGAGGGCTGCAGGAGCAAGGCTGGCGCAGCGAGATGACAGCTTCGGGACGTCGAGGTAAGCGATCTCCGGTCATGAGACTCACCGTACCATGAAAGAAAAAGGTCACGGCATGCCGCTCCATCGCCATGCCATGACCCCACATGTCGCAGGAACCTGAGCGGATTGAGTTCCGCTCGTGTTCCCCTCCCGATCCGTGGTATTTCCGGTATCGGCACGCTTCCGGAAAGACTGAAGCCGAGAGGATGGCCGAGTCATGCCTTGCCCAAGCCGCAAAGTCACTGGACCGTCATCGGCCCGGGCCCCTGCTTGCGGCCAACACTTAGCGGGCCGGCGTCGGGAGAGCAGGTCGAGGGGAAGCGGAAAGCCTGGCGGAGGTCGCGTCGACTGCGCCAGGTAGGTGGGGCGTCGCCGACAGCGAAACCGTCGTGGGGATCTCATCGCAAGCCGACGGGAGGCGATATCGATTGAGAGGTACGCTGCCAGACGACGAGCAAACCCCGCAACCCGCGGACTGACCAGCCTGGCTGCAACCGCACCCTAAACCTCGGCCACATCCCCCAGCAGCGCATTTACGGGCCAGTTCGGCTTCCCGCTGGCTTTGATACCCATCCCAAATGTTGGGGCATGAATACGGATCGCAACGCATGTAACGGAGCAATCGCAGACTGTCGTAACCGTTCCCCATCGAGGCATGCGCTGCGTAGGCGTGATGGTCGTCGACCGACCGCTCGAAGGAGGGAGACATAGGCCGGGCGTCGGCCGTCGGCGGTTGGGCCGACGGCACGGAGGGAACGGGGTTGTCGACGGCGCTGTTGGCAGCGATTTGGACCACGGCTCGTTCGTCAGCAGGTACCCTCGCCTCAATCGCTACCTGCGTTCCTTCGTCACCGCGCGGGAACGAAAACACGACTTCCTCACCCGCGGCCGAAGGCACGAACGGGAGACATCCGCAGATAAAGTAAAAGACGGTGCGGGTCGAGCGTCGCATGGCGGGACATCCTTGAAACAGACCGCAGAAAAAACTTCCTTCGCGACCTCTTCCTAACCATCGGTAAAGTCGCCGTGAAAAAAAGACGGACGATAACGGAATCTCAAAAATTTCTCATCGGACCCTGTCACTGTGGCAACCTAGAGCCACTTTAACTGCGGATTGAAACCGCAGCGGGTGGAAACTTTCGAGAAACCGTTGTCGTCACGCAACAGTATGGATTCCAGCAAATCGCTAAGCAAATCAAGGCTAGCCAAAATTCCATCAAAAAGTCCCCCACGGCGACCGATGGGATGCAAGAAGAAGAATAGGGTGGTGAGGTAGCTTTTGAGGCGCCGGTGGATCGTTGTCTTTTGACGGGATGGATTCCGTGGGATGCGGGGCGCACCGTGCGACGGGGCCTTGCCAGGGAGATTTTGGGGGGTTGGCGCGAGCAGAGCGCGTCCGGTCCACAGCAGAGCTTGTCCGGTCAACCGGGGGAGGCCAACCGATCCACGCTTCCACCAGTGGCCCAATCCGCATGGAGATGGTAACCCGAAGCGGTCTAGGGGACTCAGCCGACTTGTTCGACCGCCCGAAGTAGGTTTTGCCTCAGGGTATAGAGTCGGGTGGGGACCGTCACTTTGGAGCCATCCAATTCGGAGACGTAGAAGACATCGACGACCTGGTCGAGATGGGTGGATATCTTGGCGAAGTGCAAGACCAGTTTGGCGTCATAGAGCGACTTGGAGATGTCGTACAGCAGTCCGGTGCGATCGTAGGCGAACAGGGAGATGATGGTGAAACGATCCGAGGTGTTGTTGTCGAAACGGACCTGGGTGGGTTGGTACCGCATCGTCTCGGGGCTTCCCAAGCGGGGTTTCCAGATTCGACGAAAGGTTGGTGGGGTGGGATTATCGGGCTCGATCGCGGCCAGGATCTTGGCGCAGACTGCCTGGATTCGCGGCAGTGGGGGAGGGCCATCGAAGTCTGGATCCTCGACGACAAAGCGATCCCAGGCGATCGCGCCTGGTTGTGTGTGAATTTCGGCCGATAGGATTTGCAGCCCTTGGCTGCTGAGGGCCCCAGTAATCTTATGAAATAGACCGATAGGCGAAGCCTGGCGGACCGCGACCGTGTACTGGACGGAGTTATTGGCGGGCTGATAGCTGCCCCAGGCATCGGCCGGTTTGCCTTCCGACAGTTGATGCAAGCGTCGCAGTTCGTTGGCTAGTTGGCTGGCGTCGATTTGAAAAAGATAAGCGACGGGCGTGGCTTGGATTTGCTCGGCAAACCACGAGCGATCGTCCTCCTTCTCGACGACCTTGAGCACCTGCTGACGGCGGCGATCGACTTCCTCTTCAAAGCGTTCGCCGGTCGAGCGATCACCGAACTGTGAGGCGGTGGCTTCGTAAAGCTGGATCAGCAGGTTCAATTTCCAGTCGTTCAGCGTTCCCGGTCCGACAGCCGCAATGTCGGCACACGTCAGGACAAAGAGGAGTTGCAGGCGTTCATACGATCCGACTTGCTGGGTGAAGCTAATGATCGTTCCTGGATCCGATAGGTCGTACCGGAAGGCGGCATGGGCCATCAGCAGGTGCTGGTGGACGAGAAAGACCAGCATTTCGCGTTCGTTATCGTTGAGTCTTAGTTGCGTGGCGGTCTCTTCTGCGATCCGTCGCCCGACTTCACTGTGATCTTCGACGAAACCCTTGCCCAGGTCGTGGAGCAGCAGCGCCAGGTGCAGGACGCGTTTGTTCTTGACCCCGCGATAGATTTCACCGAGCAGCGAATCCTGCTTGGCGAATTCGCTGGCCATTTCGATGCTCCGAATACAGTGGGCATCGACCGTATACTTGTGATATTCGTTGAATTGCAGCAGATACCGCGCATGCTTCATGGCGGGGATAAGCTGCTCCAGCACCCGTAATTCATGCAGTCGACGCAGCATGCGTCCTAGCTGCGGGGAGTATTCCATCAAGCCGAGGAAACGCTGAATGGATTCCTGGTCCAAGGGGGCTGGTTGCCGGCGGAGCATCGCCAGGCGGATAGCTTTCCAGGTATGGTGTTCGATGCGACGGTTGTAGCGGTTTGCCAAGGTCATCAGTTCCAGTACCTTGGCGGGATCCTGTTGGAGTTTCAGAATCCCGGATCGGGTGGCCCAGATTTCCCGCAAGCCGACGCGAAAATCCGAGCTGACGGGAAAGGCTATCAGGTGGGCCATGGCCAAGGCCATCGGCGACCCCACGCGAGCGGCATCGACGAACTGGGCGGAGCTATACAAAACCTCGCTGGTTCGTTCGAAATACTCCTGCATGAATTCCTCGACCGGAAGCATCCCATCCTTCCCCTGGTAACCAGCCCAGGCGGCCAAGCTGAGTTGCCGGGTTCGATCCAACAGATCCTGAGAGCGATTCGCGTCGAAATGCAACTGATTGCGTAGCCGAAGGAGGTACTGGTAGCCCTGGCGGAGAGCTTTGAAGTCTTCGGGGGAGAGGTGCCCCATCTGAAGCAATTGCTCCGGGTCAGACTCGCCATACGCCGCAAAACCAATCCAGCGGACCAATTGGATGTCGCGCAGGCATCCGCGCGAGCGTTTGACATTGGGATGGAGCAGGTAAACCGTCTCACCGTACTTCTGTCGCTCCTCCAGTCGCGCCTGCACCACCGCTTTGATCAGGCGTCGCGAACGTCGCTGGGCACTGGTACGAAAGGACGTTTGGTAACGCTCAAAGAAATCCTGGCCACCCGCCAGCAGTCGGCTTTCCACCAAGGCACTGAAGATGGTGGCATCGCTCCAGGATAGTTTGAAAGCCTGGTGGATAGTTCGGATCGAGAAGCCGGGTTGCAAGCCGGCATCGACGACCATCTGGGCGAAGAGTCGCGCCATCGGCGTTACCTGCTCTTCGCGACCATGGCGATAGAGCAGCATGATATCGACGTCGGAATAGGGAGCCAAGTCGCGGCGACCGAAGCCGCTGTGGGCGATAAAGGCATAACTGGAGGGCGGTGGCGGATTCACCGTATTGGCGATGGCGGCCTCGACCAGACTGATCAGGACGCTGTCGACGATATCTGTCCAACGATAACATACCTGCAGGCCGGAAGCGCCGGCATCATGTTGCTCGCGGGCTTTAGCGCGGCCTTCGGTCAAACGCGTTCGCGCCTCAAGGACCGCCGGAAGGATGGAGGTAGCGGATGGCACCGAAGAAGCGGAAGGCATAGGGCAACCGCCTAGAGTGCTTCTTCGCCGGTTTCCCCGGTTCGAATCCGGATCGAATTTTCCAGGTTGTAAACGAAGATCTTGCCGTCGCCGATCTGACCGGTCTGGGCTGTCTGGATGATCGTGTCCAGAACCATCTGCAGGTTGGCATCGGTACAGACCACCTCGATTTTGACCTTCGGCACAAAATCGACGGCGTATTCGGTGCCGCGATAGATCTCGGTATGCCCCTTCTGTCGACCGTAACCACGGACTTCACTGACCGTCATCCCGTGGATTCCCTGTTCGGTCAAGGCGTTCTTGACGTCCTCGAGCTTGAAATGACGAACGATGGCTTCGACTTTTTTCATTCCTGCAACTCGCTAACTGAATGTCCGGAGAGGTGGACTATCCCACCCTAGGTTCTACCGCCCGCGACGCGCGTCGACAACCCTAGGGAGCTGGACAAGCCTCCAAAGATCGGAAGAAAATTGGGGGGTGGTGGGCCGAAGCCCGGAGCGATTGCGATTACTATAAGGTCGCAGGTCGATGGTAGTGGCTAGCAGGAGTGGGATGGAGAAAAAGGCATCGATGACAAGCAACAGGAACCGCTCGGCGCGGGTAGTGGGTCTAGATTTCGGCACCGAATCCGTGCGTGCGCTGGTGGCTGACATCCACACCGGCGAACTAGCTTCGGCCGCTGTCCGATATCCGCACGGTCAGCTCATCGAGACGCTGCCGGGGTCGCGAAACCGTTTGCCGCCGTTATTTGCCCTGCAGCATCCGGCGGACTGGCTCGAATCAGCCGGCAAAGCTTGTCGGGCAGCCCTGCGCAAGGCCAAGGTGCGAGGTGAGACGGTGATCGGGCTGGGGGTTGATTTTACCAGCTGCACCATGTTGCCGACGAAGTGGGATGGGACACCGTTGTGCCTGATTGATCGCCTGCGACGGGAGCCTCATGCCTGGCCGAAACTCTGGAAGCATCATGGGGCCCAGTCCCAAGCCGACCGGATCACCCACATCGCGCGCAGTCGCGGTGAGCCTTTACTGGAACGCTATGGTGGTGTCATCGGCTTGGAATGGTTCTTTCCCAAGATCCTCGAGACCATCGAGTCGGCACCAGCCGTGGCTGGCGAAGCGGAGATTTGGTTGGAGGCTGGCGATTGGTTGGTGTGGCAACTGGTAGGGGGCGAGGCAGCAACCCTCCCCCGCTCGACTTGCCAGGCCGGCTACAAAGGGATGTGGCATGCCGCCGAGGGGTACCCCAGCGAGGCTTTTTTGGAAGCCGTGCATCCTGAGCTGGGGGAAGTGGTTCGCGAGAAAATGCCGGGGCAATTGCTGGCTCCCGGACAAAAGGCCGGTGGGTTGACGGAGACGCAGGCCAAGCGTTTTGGCTTACCGGCGGGGATCGCGGTCAGCGCAGCCATCATCGATGCCCACGCGGGGGTGCCAGGTGCGGGGGCTGCCGATCCCGGGACGCTCGTGATGGTGATGGGAACCAGCTCCTGTCATATGCTCAATAGCCTCGAAGAGAAGCATGTGGCCGGCGTGGCTGGGGTCGTCCGCGATGGGATTCTTCCCGGCTTCTATGGTTACGAGACGGGGCAGGCGGCGGTTGGCGACGCTTTCGATTGGTTGAGGCGGCTCACGGGGCAACCCGACTTTCAGATGCTCGGGCGCGAAGCGGCGAAACTTCCGCCCGGGGCCGAGGGGTTGCTGTGCGTCGATTGGTTCCATGGCTGCCGGACGCCGCTGATGAATGGCAATCTCCGCGGCTTGTTCCACGGGTTGAGTCTGCATCATCGCCCCGAGCATCTCTATCGCGCGATGCTTGAAGGATCAGCCATGGGTTTGCGCTGGATCGTCGAGTTGTTGCGGGAGGGGGGAGTTCCGGTCAAGAAGTTGGTGGCTACCGGCGGTCTGCCTCATCACAATCCACTGGTAGTTCAGGTCTATGCCGACGTGCTTGGGGAGCCGATTGTCGTTCATCCCAGCCGCAATGGACCGGCCCTCGGTGCGGCTATTCTGGGCGCGATGGCGGCCAAGGCCTTCGCTTCGCCGCGGGCAGCTATCCGCGCCTTGGCCACCCCTCGCGATCAAGCGGTGCGACGCTACCTGCCGAATCGCGAACATCACCGAGCTTATGCCCAGCTCTATCCAAGCTACCGAAAATTCGGTGATTTCATTTCTCGTTGAGCTGTCCTCTTCAGGGATCACATTTTTCACTTCCAAGTCGAGCTAATATGAGCAAATCCAAAAAAGACAAGTCGGTGGTTCTGGTCGCCAGCGGTGATCTGCGTTTGTCGGCCAACCAGGTCTGCTGGCCGGCGCAAGCGGCGATGGAAAAATCGCTGACGATCGCCTTGCAGGAGGAAGGCTTCGAACTCCACCGCGCTCATCCTTATCAACCCAAACTCAAACACGGCTTTATCGCCAGCCAGCGCGAGGGGATCGAGGTCTTTCGCGCGCTCGATCCCGATAGTCCGTTAATCGTCGCCGAAGCCGTTTGGCAATACTCGCATCATGTGTTGGCTGGATTGACGACCCACCGTGGACCCATTTTGACGGTGGCCAATTGGAGCGGACAATGGCCGGGCTTGGTGGGGATGCTCAACCTGAACGGCTCGTTGACGAAAGCCGGGGTGGCGTATTCGACCCTTTGGAGCGAAGATTTTAAGGATGATTTTTTCCGCAAGCACCTGCGGCGATGGCTGAAGCACGGCAAGGTCCAACATGCCTGCGATCACGTGCGACCATGGAAACAGCTTAAAGTGCCGGCTACCCTGACCCGGCTTGGGGAAACACTCGCCAAGGAACTGCAGCGTGATAAGGCCATCCTCGGGGTTTTCGATGAAGGTTGCATGGGGATGTTCAACGCGATCATCCCCGACCAATTGCTGCATGAGGTCGGCGTCTTCAAGGAACGGCTTAGCCAGTCGGCCCTGTATTATGAAACCCAACAGACAACCGATCGGGAAGCAGCGGAGGTCTTTGCCTGGCTAAAGAAACAAGGCATGCGTTTCCATTTGGGGAAAAAGCATGCTTCCGATCTGACCGAAACGCAGATTTTGCTTCAGTGCAAGATGTACCTGGCAGCCATGCGTTTAGCCGATGATTTTGGTTGTGACGCCATCGGTATCCAGTATCAGCAGGGATTGAAGGATTTGTTACCGGCCAGCGATTTGGTGGAAGGGACTCTGAACAATGCGGATCGGCCTCCGGTCCGTTCACGCGATGGCAAGCGGGTGCTGCGCAAGGGTGAGCCGCTGCTGCACTTCAATGAGGTCGATGAGTGTGCTGGTCTCGATGCCCTACTTACCTATCGTGTCCATCGCGCCCTGCAACAACCGGTCGAGAATACTTTGCACGACCTGCGTTGGGGGGCGGCCTATGGAGAAGATTATGTCTGGGTCTTCTTGATCAGCGGGGCAGCTCCGCCAGCGCATTTCATCGATGGCTGGAAAGGAGCCCAAGGCTTCCGTCAGCCTGCCATGTACTTCCCCAACGGCGGCAGCACTCTCCACGGGGTTTCCAAGCCCGGTGAGATTGTCTGGAGCCGGATCTACGTGGCCGGCGATGCGCTTCATCTGGATATCGGCCGCGGTGGCGTGGTCAGCCTGCCGGAGGCCGAGACGCGACGACGGCTGGAGGCTACCACCCCGCAGTGGCCAATCATGCACGCCGTTACCTATGGTGTTTCACGCGACCAGATGATGGCCAAGCATCAGGCAAACCATATCCAGGTGGCCTATGCGAAAGATGCCGATGCGGCCGATCAATGCATGCTCGCCAAAGCCAGCTTGGCGAGGGCGTTGGGGATGAATGTCCATGTCTGCGGAAACCGCCGCCGCGATCGAGGTTGGGACTAAGGTCACCAGGATCAACGAATCCAGCGGTCGTCGGTTCCCGAAGTCGTGAGGTCGGGGACGGAGGGGCTGAGGGATTCGAAGGACTGGGGATGTCCGACGGCATAATCGCGAGGTGGAGGGTTGTCCTTCCAGGGATTCGATGCCGTCGGCAAACTGGGCGGGTCATCGGCGGCCGGAGACGGGGCCGGGGAAACGCTCTGGTTTTTCTCGAGTTGTTGCCGATACCAACTATCCGATAGCGGTTTGGACAAGGTCCCGCCAATCGTTGGCCCAGGGGCGACGGCCGCCGTCGCTGGCGAGGGGGAAAGGGAGGCCAGGCCGAGCGAGGCTGCCACCGGAACAAGTTCGGCCGTTGGGGCTCGGGAAGGGCTATAGCCGAGGGCTACCGCCGTGTGTCGCTCGATACTACCGCCTCCGTCGGCTACCCAACGATTCCAGGCGGTCTGCAGTTTTCCGATCTTGGGGTAGGCATAGTGGTGTTCGGTGGCCGCTACCCAATCTTCGCTCCGCATTCCCTCTTCGAGAAATTTCACGAAGCGGCGCGGACCACCTTGAGCGATCAGGAAGCAGGTAACGCTGTATCCTTGAGCATACAACGGCATGATGTCTGCGGGGTAATCCTTCAAAGTGAACATCGTCGCAAAGGGAAGCCCGCGTCCTTGCGAAAGGAACTGAATCAGGAAATGATCGTGCTTACTGCGTTCGCTAGCATGCTCTACCGTCGTGCAGGCTCCCTCGTCCGCCCACCGCGGTACCGGTTTGCCCAGGGCCGCGAAATGTGAGGCCAGGATGGTATGGGTGATCTCGTGAGGCAAGACACTATCCAGGATCCGTTCGCGCGATCCCTGGACATTCATCCGCCAACCGCCGACCGAGCCATGCGACATGGAATAGGTGGTGCTACCGCCCGCTCCAAGTTTCGGGCCGGCCATCACGGTGATCGGGCAGGCTTGCGACCACTTGGGTAAGGGGCGGCCAAGCCAATGAAGGGCCAACTCATGCCGCTGCTGCTCGGCAGCCTGCGCGACTTCCTGGGCCAAAGCCGGATCGCCGGCGGTGACCAGAAAATTATCGGTACGAACCGCCGGACCAGCCATCGGTCGGGTGGCCGGTTGGGCGATCGCGGCGGTAGCCGTGGCGACCAGGACTCCAAGCGACGAGAGCAGCCAGCCCGAGATTGTGTTGGCATCCATGCCAAGCTTTCTCCGTAGGAATGTTGTTTCATCGTGGAAGTGTAGACTTCCCGCGGGGCCGGGGAGTCTAGTTGCCCCACTTGTTCCCGCTCCAGGCCAATCTTGAGCAAAAATCTCGAATATTCGGCAAAATTACTACGATTGATAGCGTTTTCGTCTTCCGGGCACTTTGCCATCACACGTCTTGCATGGGAAGCGTTGCCCATGAGGTAACCTTGCAGGCTCCCTGAGCCGGGGGACGATCTTCCGTAGCCTTCCTCAGGGGAAATTCCCCGATCTCTTGCTGCCTCGGACGGCGAATGAACGTCCGTCGCGGTTTGAGCGAAGGGAATGAACGGATCGAATGAATGTTGATGAGTTCCGTATGCGGACGAGTCTCTTCACCGCAGGATGAATACGATGAGCCATGGCCCCGCGCCGTTGTCCGATCGCAACTTCGGTTGGGATGGTTTGCCTCTGGCTAAGTTGCTCCTGGTTGGACGAAATCGCGATCTGCGTTTGTTCGGCTGGCTGCTGCTGGCGGCAGCCTGCGTCTTCATCGCCTATATCGCCAGGATGGGGGCAGTGACTCACGATGTCTTCCACGAGATGGCTTTAGCGCGCGAATGGCTGGAGTGCGGTTCCTTTCCCCGCGAGGACTGCTTTGCCTATACGCCGACAGTCAGCCCGGCGGTGCACCACGAGTGGGGAACGGGTTTGCTGTTGTATCTGGCGGTAACGGCGATCCCTTTCGGACTTTCGGGCTTGATGGTCTTCAAACTCCTGCTGGTCGCTGCCTTGGCGATGCTGCTCTATCGCGTCGCCCGTAACGGGGGATCGCATCCGTTGGTCTGGGTTATCCTGCTCCCGATCGTTCTACCCTTGTTGTGGGTTGGCTTCGCGACCGTGCGGGCGCAATTGCTGACGCTGGTCGCCCTGGCAGCGCAGATGCTGATGTTTCAGAGCGACTGGCGGGGGCGGCGCAGTTGGGTCTGGTTGTGGCTCCCGATGTATCTGGTCTGGCTGAATGTCCACGCCGGCTTCGTGGTCGGCTTGGGGATGCTCGGCTTTCATTGCCTGGAGCGATCGGCGGCGGCTTGGTGGCAACGACGGTCGGTGCTGAAAACCACCTGGCACTTGTGGGCTTTGCTTCCA
>JBILTQ010000309.1:0-6889 GCA_044371435.1 Pirellulaceae bacterium
CTGGGGGTGGGCTGCAATCCCTGGGGTTGGGAATACGTCCCCTACCTGCTGCGGGCCATCTCGATGGACCGGCCCACCATCCTTGAATGGAAACCGTTGTGGCATACGTACGATCCGGCGACCAGCCTCTTTGTCTTTGGTGTTTCCGTGGTGATGTTGGGATATGCTGCCAAGAATCGCCGTTGGGATCGATTGCGCGGCTGGTGTTTCTGTGTAGTAGCGGCCCTCATGGCTCTCAAGCATATCCGTCACGGTTCGATTTACGCGGTAGTCTGGCTGGCCTACGTACCCGCTTGGCTTACTCCGACCCCTCTCGGACAATCGCTGATCCGCCGGCTGACGGCGAGCCGGCCGCGGGTCGTGGTCGGCAGCCAGGCTTTGGCTTTCATCTGCAGTTGCTTCGCCATCTGGCAGGGCTTCTGGAACGTTACGATTCCTTCAAGCCTGGCGGTTTCTGCCCATTGCTTTCCCCGGGAAGCGGTGGCTTACCTGAAGGGATGCGATTTTCGTGGCCATCTGATGACACCCTTCCACTGCGGCGCTTACGTGACGTGGGAGTTGTATCCCGCTGTCAAAGTCAGCCTCGATGGCCGCTATGAAGTCGCCTTCGCCGAACAAGTCTTTCCCGACCATCAGCGTTTCTACGAGGCTCTGCCAGGCTGGCAAACAATCCTGCAAGCTTACGAGCACGATTTGATTTTGGTCCCGCGTGACAGTCCGGTCGCCAGGCTTTGGGCGGACGCGGACCAGCCTCCAGTCCACGGATGGCAAGTCGTTTATCGCGATGAGTCTTTCGAGATGTTAGCCCGCGACGGGCTGGAGTTGCCGCCACGCCTGGTTGTCGGTACTTCGATGGCCGGCCAATCATTGCCGTCGGATGCGCCGCGAGAAATCAGGATCGTTGCGATGGAGATGAACCAGGCCATTGATCTTCGAGCTGGCCTTGGCCACCTCAAAACTGGTGGGAATATCCAGCAACCCTAGTTCATAGGCCAGGGCATCGGAGTGCCCAGGTAACAAGACCCGCCAATCAGCTGGGATAGCGCCCGGTCGAAGCTGATTGATATGTTGGACCAGGTTCGTGGTGCAGTTATTTCGGACGAGATCATAGAATTCCGGGTCGCGGGCAAGCTTGTTGGTGCGCTTGAGCATGTCGACCAGGAGGGCCTGGACTTGCTGCGGGGTGGCTCGGCCGGGATAGAGATAAACATCGACCTGCCGCACTTCGGTCCGCAAGGGGATGATATCGCGCTCATCGGCGATCAGATACATCAACTCGAAACGTTTGTTGGGGCCAGCCACGGTGGAGTAAGTCTCTCCTTGCTCGAGTCGAGCTTCGACCGAGATGACAAAATGTCGACCGTCCCGTAAGCCAAAGCTAAGCATCGTATGGGCCAGGAGCGGGTTGCCTTTGAAGGGGACGATCAGGAAGTCGATCTGCTCGACATCGGCGAGGGGAAATTCGATGTCGTAATGCCGGGTATCGTAGTCGTCTTCGGTACGGTAGCGGCACCAGCGGACATTGTGAATCGTGATGTGCTCGTCGGAGATATCGGCGTACGGCAGGATCGCCAGGTCGGGCCGCCAGAGCCGCTCGAGCGTCGGTCGCTGGCGGAAGATGGTCGAACGGGCCGCATCCCAAGCCGAAGTACCAGCTAACCAAGCGGCAAAGGGACGCGACCGATCTGCTGAGGCGGCTTGCCATGGGGAGCAACCCGAACAGAACACGATGGCCAACCACCCTTGGAGGAAGGGGCTGCAGCGAAGGATGGAGCTAGGCAATAGGGTGGTCATAGGCAAACGCGGTTCACCCAGGGAATACGGGAAAAGTCGAGGCCGAGGATAGAGCGAACCGTTGAAATGGGCTAATCTGTTGTCTTTCCTCCATCTCTCTTCGGGACCTCCACGATGAAACTTCGTTGCGTATTGGTTTGTGCTGGCTATCTGATGGCTTGGACAGCGTCCAGCGGGGCCCAAGAGGCGACTCGGGCGACGATCGATCCGCGATTCGCCCTCCCCGCTAGCGACGAGGGGTTGCCGGGGGCTGGTCCGATCCGACGCTACGATCGGTTCCAACAAACGTGGGGGAACCGGCGGGCGGAGTTTGCCAGGCAGCGCGAGGCCGATCAGGGGGCGGTGGTCTTGCTGGGCGATTCCATCACCCAAGGTTGGGGCTCGCGATTGACTGGCTTTTTTCCCGGGGTCAAGTTCGCCAATCGGGGGATTAGCGGCGATACGACTCGCGGCATGCTTTGGCGTTTGAAGGAAGATGTGCTGGATTTGAATCCCAAAGCGGTCGTGATGCTGATGGGGACGAACGATCTCGAAGAGCAAGCGGAACCGGCAGTCATTGCCGGCAACCTCCGGTTGATCCTCGCCGAGATCAAGAAATTCGATCCGCACCTACCGATCGTGCTGTGTTTGGTCTTTCCGAGTTCAGCAAGCAAAATGCGACCAGCAGCCAAGATCCAAGCGGTGAATGATTTGTACCTGGCAGCCGTCAAGGGTGACCCGCAGGTGACCGTAATCGATAGTTGGACCCTCTTCGCCGACGCCAACGGAGATGCGCGGAGCGAAGACTTCAAAGACCTGCTGCACCTCAATGATGAAGGCTATCGTAAGTGGGCGGCTGCCCTGCGGCCAATCCTGGCAACCCTGGGTTTTTGCGAAAGCGAGGCCGACCCCTTCGTCATGGAACCGGGTTTCCAAAGTTTGTTCAACGGCAAGGATTTGACAGGTTGGGGATATCGTCCGACGACCGCCGAGCAAAAAGCGGCGATCGAACGGTCCCGCGCCAAGAAGTCCCCCACCGCTCCAGCCTGGTCCATCGTCGAGGAGGCGGTTTCTTTTGCGGGGCAGGTCGCGACGCCGGATGGCCGATACGTGGCCAAGCATGGTCGCCTGGTCGTAACGACACCCCCGGAGGGGCGGAAAATCCAGCAGCTATGGACGCTGCAGGAATTCCCGGATGACTTTGAGTTGAAGCTGGAATTTCGCGCGACCCCTAATGCTGACAGCGGCGTCTTCATCCGCCAACCCCAACTGCAATGCCGTGATTACCCGTTGGCTGGTCCCTACAAGGAATTGAAGGCTTACCGACCGCAGGATTGGAATGAACTGGTGGTGGAAGTACGCGGTCAAACAGCTCGCTGTACCTGTAACGGTGAACTGTTGGAGGCCGAGTTCAAGCTGCCGGCAACCGGACCGATCGGTCTGGAGGGAGATCGCGGGCAGATGGAGTATCGCCGTCTTCGGTGGCGTCCGCTCCCCTAGTCACGGAGGGGTTCGATCGGCGGCTTCGTTGAGGAAACCAAGGCGAAACTCCGATCGCGACCAAGGTCCCGGCGGCAAAATCGATCGGCGCGGGCGGAAGAGCGATGAAGCCAACCGGGGACGGGTGGCTGCCACGAAGAGCAGGATCGGGCTGCAATCCGGGGGTGGCATGCTGGGCGAGGTCACGCGGGGACTGATGGCCAAGCTGCAACCGCGCGATCGCTAGCCGAGAGAGGCTCCTCCGGAGGAGTGCCGGCGTCAAGCGAGGCGAGAACTCCCGTCGACAATTCAGGCTACCCATCCTCGAGGGGAGGTGCCTGACGCCATGCAATCGATAACTGTCTGCCGGAACGGCAGGTTCACTGTCGCGACTGAGGTGTGATCTTCAGTCGTATTGGCTTCTGCTCTCGCTGGATCACAATCTCTATCTCCTGACCTACCCGCAAGGCCTCGATGGCATACGTGTAGTCGTAGATATTCTCGATCTTCTTGCCGGCTAGTTCGACAATCACATCCTTGGCCTGCACACCAGCCGCCGCGGCTGGGCCGCCCGCTGAAACTCCAGCCAGCAACACCCCTTTCACATCGCTTTGGACATAATCAGGAATCGTTCCCAGATAAGCAGTCAAAGCTGCTCGCGTCCCTTGATTCTCCGGGGCCTTCTGCGGGACAAAGGGAGGAGCGCTGGTTTGAGTCGCCAAACTTCTGGCGATCATCCCCATCAACCGTGAGGTCTGGGCTGCCCCTTCGTAATTGAGAAGCTCCGGCGTGTCCCGGGGGGTATGGTATTCGCTATGCTGCCCGGTGAAGGCTGACAGGATAGGAACACCTTTCAGAAAGAAGGTGCTGGCATCGGTCGGCAGGTAACTATCGTTCTGCATCGTCACATCCAGGCCAACCACGGCGTTGCGGCGTTCGATCTCCGTCGGCCAGACCGTCGAGGAACCTACTCCCTGCAAGACTAACTTGTCGCGCAGACGACCGATCATGTCGAGATTCAAGCAGGCGACGATCGCCGGATAGAGGGTAGCAGGCGAAGCGGAATGGCCTGTCGAAGGACCGGAGGTCGCCTCAACCACGGCCGGGCTGGAGAAATTATCGGCAAAATAAGAGGAACCGATCAGCCCCATCTCTTCGCCCGACCAGGCAGCAAACAGGACATCGTGTTCCAGAACAAGTTTGCCTTCGCGTTTCTGCTGGGCCAAGTATTGAGCGATTTCCAACATCCCGGCTACCCCCGAAGCATTGTCGTCCGCGCCACGATGGATTCCTTCGCGTTCCTCCGGACGCGCCAAGGAATTGCCGTTGCTGCCGACTCCTAAATGATCGATATGCGCGCCGATAATCAGGGCCGTGGGGGCCGGTCGATCCCCTTTGAGCATCCGCCCCAACACATTTCGCCCCTCACTCTTGATCGGCTGGACATCGATATCGGCAGACAAGCGTACCTGGGGGAGCGGGATACCCATCATCAATTCCCCCCGATCCAACTCCCGCTGAAGTTCTTCCAGGTCCTCGCCCGCAGTGGCTAACCAGCTCTTGGCCAAGTCATCGGTGACACTGATGGCCGCAATACTGCTCCCCGATAAGGCGCCGTCGGTATGCAGCGGGACCAGCGGTTGCCGCACCTGGCTGGTCGGACCGCTGACCACAATTAAACCGATCGCTCCGCGATCCCGGGCCACCATCGCCTTGTATCGCAACGAAGCTGCTCGAGCCAGATGCTGACGCCGCTCGGTCGGGATATCCATCGGCAAGTTACGGAAGACCAGCACCCACTTGCCTTCGACATCCAGATGGACATACGAGTCGTACTCCGGCTGGTCGCCATTCTTGGCCGCTACCAATCCATAGCCGGCAAAGACGACTTCTGCAGCTTCCCGCCGTCCGGTCTTGGAGAAGACGATCGGTCGCCAATCCTTGTCGACCTGGTAAGATCTTTCGTTCCATGCCAACTGATTCCCGTCCCCCAATTCAATGCTGGAAGTGAAGGGGAAGGTTTGGAAAAACGTCCCCGCGTCCCCCGCGGCCGCCAAGCCAAGATCTTCCATGAAGGCAGCCACATAAGCCGTGGCGTTCTTTTCACCGACTGTTCCGGTTAGCCGCCCTCCCAACTCCGGGCGGCAAAGATAATCCACATGCCGTCCGATATCCACCGAGCTGAAATCCCCCGAGGTCAGTCCCGCATGAGAACGGGCCAAGGCTCGAGCCTCAGCCTCCGGGGAACCCACTCCCCCTGGGCCGGCATGCGTTCGAGCGGAAGTTTCCGGGGATGGTAATTCCAACGCTCGGCGGATGGCGGCATCATTCCACTGACCAATAAAGAGTTGGGATTTCTTGTCGGCCGTGCGGGTCGATGTCCAGGTCAGCGATTGACCATCCGGCGTGAAAACCGGCAAGCCGTCAAAACCATCGGTGGTCGTCACCCGCACCGGCGTCTTTTCTCCCTCGGCATCGATCGCGTACAACTCGAAGTTGCCGAAACCATGGACATTGGTGGCGAAAACCAAGTAGTCGCCGGAAGGATGAAAAAAGGGAGCCCAACTCATGGCGTTCAAATGGGTCAGACGTTTGACGTCGGAACCATCGATAGCAGCGGTGTAGATCTCGGCCCTCGCCCCATCTTCCGAAAAACGCCGCCAGCAAATCCGCTGACCATCCGGAGAGAAAAAAGGACCTCCATCATAGCCGATCGCATCGGTGAGACGCTTGACCTCGGTCCCATCGGCACGCATCAGGTAAATATCCATCGCCGACGCGGGATCCACCTGGAAGAGCTCGGTTTCACGGTCTGTCAATTCACTGCGATAGGCTCGCCGATTGGAGGCAAAGGCGATCCATTGGCCATCGGGTGAGTAGGAGCCTTCGGCATCATAGCCCTCTTCCTGTGTCAAACGCGTATAACGCCGGCTTGTACGGTCCCAGACCACCAGATCGAAGGTCGGATCGTAATCCCAGGCATATCGCCGCGTTTGTCCCGAGGCCCGAAATTCCAACTCGGCCTTTTGCTTCTCCAGGGCCTGGGGATCGAACTGGGTCGAGGCGAACAGGATGTTTTGACCGTCGGGATGAATCCAGGCACAAGTCGTCTTCCCATGCCCCGGCGATACCCGCTCGACTTCCCCCGATTCACGATCCATCACATAGATTTGATAGAAGGGATTGCTGGGGTCCCGTTCGCTTTGAAAAACCATCCACCGCCCATCGTGACTAAAATAACCTTCGCCAGCTCGAATCCCCTCAAATGTCAACTGGCGAATCCTGGTCAAATAGTCAGCCTCCTGACCGGTTGCTTCCACCTTAGCCTTGGCGATCGCTTCCTGGGCGACACCGCTCGCAATCGGCAAGCACCACCACAAACTGCTGCAGATGACCCCCAACAGGAACCCGGGGAAACGCCTCCCAACCCATGCGGAAGGAACGAAAAAGGGATGAAGCAGGACAGAAAGCGGGAGTATCATGGCGACCATTCCAAGCGGCATTAAACAAACTCCCCTTATTTTAGACCGCAGCCAAGTTCGTCGAAAGCTCCAGCCGTAGCTTCGCCATCCCCCCCGTCCCCCCTCAAGGTAAAGCCTGCAAAGAACCCCAGCGGACCACATCGGACGACGACCGC
>JBILTQ010000057.1:0-19258 GCA_044371435.1 Pirellulaceae bacterium
ACATGATTTGCCGAATTCGAGTCAGCTCGTCAGACGGTACGCCATACTTCTTCCAAGACGCACGCTCACCTCATTTTGTCGGCAACAGCTCGCCTGCGTAACATTCTCTCCATCAACCACACGCCGACATCATGCAGCGTCTATCTGATTAGACGAAAAATTGCAGGATTTCCCGTCGGTCCTACGGGGTATCGATTCTACCATCGCGAAGTTCAAGCGGCAGAAGAGATCGTCTCAGCGATCAACGAAACCCAACTGCTAGCGATATTGTACCACCACGATGAATAGCCCCTTCCGATGATCGTTCCGCAGTTCAATCATTTCGCGCGTGGGCATGGAATCCGACAGCTCGGCATCCTTCACGATCCGATGGATTGGGATTTCATTCGCACTCTCGAAACCGTCTTCGAAGAATGGCTCGTTGACCACGAAACGCCCCCATTCCCAGCGCACCTCGCTTCACCATCTGTCGCCCCATCCCGCGGACCGACCCGGGGCTGCCACCGACAAGATTTGCCTTCGGCTCGCATGGTTTCAATGCAAGTCCTTGGAAGGCTTTCGACTGTATCGTGGAAGCATCCAGGCGAACAGCGTCGGCCGAGACAGGATGGCAAGGGGCAGCAAGCGATAGGAGGATCGATGGTTTGTCCGGGCTCGAGGATCTTGACATCCAGCCCGGTTGCCGCGACCTTGGCAGGTTGGGATCGACGGGAACGGTTCGTTTTTCGTCAGCGTTCAACTCCCGGCGATCGGACGCCTCTCGCGGAAGCGTTCGCAGTTTAACCGCGTTCCTCTGACGAAAAGGTGAGTCTCATGCGATTTTTCCTGACGGCCGTCGCCATGTTTTTTCTGACGCCAACAGGGCTCGGGGCGGACGAACCGCGGCGTCCCAACGTGGTGATGGTCTTCATCGACGATATGGGGTGGGGCGATTTTTCGTGCTTTGGCAACCGCGAGGTGCAAACGCCGAATATCGATCGACTGGCCAGGGAGGGGCTTCGCTTTTCTCAATTCTACGTCAACGCGCCGATCTGCTCACCATCGCGTTGTGCGCTGACGACCGGTCAGTACCCTCATCGCTGGCGGATCACCTCTTACCTGAACAATCGCCAGGACAACGCGCGACGAGGGGTGGCGGATTGGCTCGACCCCCAAGCACCCACCCTGGCCCGTCTTCTGCAAAGTTACGGTTATGCCACCGGTCACTTCGGTAAGTGGCATCTCGGCGGCCAGCGGGATGTCGCCGATGCACCGCCAATTTCAGCCTATGGTTTCGACGAATCGTTGACCAACTTCGAGGGGATGGGGGCGAAATTACTGCCGCTGACCCTCAAGCCTGGCGAGACTACTGCCGGTCGCATTTGGGCCGATGCCGAGCGGTTGGGACAACCGGTCACGTGGATGCAACGTTCCGAGATTACCAGTGGTTTCGTCGATGGGGCGATCCGCTTCATCGATCGTGCCCACCAGGCGGGCAAACCCTTCTACGTCAACCTCTGGCCGGATGATGTTCATAGTCCATTCTGGCCGCCGGTCGATCGATGGTCGGACAGCAAGCGCGGCTTGTATTTGTCGGTACTGCAAGAGATGGATCGGCAACTCGGCACGTTATTCGATTATCTTCGTGACCGACCGAGCCTCCGGGACAACACCTTAGTCCTCGTGTGTTCCGACAATGGTCCTGAGCCTGGCGCGGGAAGCGCCGGCCCCTTCCGCGGGGCCAAGACCCGACTGTACGAGGGTGGTATTCGTTCGCCGCTGGTTGTCTGGGGGCCGGGGCTAATAGCGGCCGAGAGTAGTGGTACGCACAACGAAACGTCGGTCTTCGCCGCCTTCGACATCCCTCCTTCTTTGCTTGCCTTGACGCATGCCCCTCAGCCAAAGGAAATCACCTTCGATGGTGAAGACCTTTCGGCGACGCTCTTGGGGCGCAGCCAAGCGGGTCGCGTCGCTCCGATCTTTTGGCGAAGACCTCCCGATCGCAAAAATTCTCCGCCCGCTTTGCCGGAGCCGCAACCCGACCTGGCAGTTCGCGACGGCGATTGGAAGCTGCTGTGCAATTACGACGGATCCCAACCAGAGCTGTACGACTTGGCCGGCGACCGCAGCGAGACGACCAATCTAGCCGACAAGTTCCCGCAAGTCGTGCAGCGATTGACGGCGGTGGTACTCGGATGGCACGAATCGATGCCGTCCGACCATGGTCCGCTTTTGGGAGAGGAAGCAGTTAAGCCGAGGAGGGCCAAATCCCGTTCGCCGCTCTCGGCCAAGCCCGCCAAGAACTCCCCCAACGTCTTAATGCTTCTGGTCGACGACCTCAAACCATCGCTGGGTTGTTATGGAGATGCCGTCGCGCAGACACCGCATATGGATCGTTTGGCGGCCCGCGGCTTGCGTTTCGAGCTGGCGTATTGCAATCAAGCGGTCTGCGCCCCATCGCGATTCGCCCTGATGCTCGGTTCCCATCCAACCTCGACTGGCCTTTATGGCTTGGGGAGCCAACTGCGACAACGCCTGCCGGACGCGGTCACGTTACCCCAGCACTTTGCCCGCGATGGTTTCCATACCGAATCGCTGGGCAAGGTCTTTCACATCGGTCACGGGAACCAAGGGGACCCGCTATCGTTTTCGGTACCTCACTTTCATGATAAGGTGATCGAATACGCCGACCCACACAGCACCGCGGGTGGGCAGCTTACCCGGGAAGAAGCGTACTTCGGCAACCAGCAACTGCAACGCATCCGGCAATTGCCGCGCGGTGCGGCGTGGGAGAAGCCTAGCGTACCTGACGAAGCCTATGCCGATGGTCGGGTGGCAGTCGAAACCGTGAAGCGACTACAGGCGGCGAAGCAGCGGCATGAGACCGACGGGACCCCATTTTTGATCGTGGCCGGTTTCGCGAGGCCGCACCTTCCCTTCAGTGTCCCGGAGCAATACTGGCAGCTCTACGATCCGGCCTCCTTGCCAACGCCCGCCTTCCACGAACCGCCGCGAGGTGCACCGCGCGTGGCCGACAAGACGAATGGCGAACTGGCCAATTACGATCCTATTCCCGAGAGTGGGCAGGTCGATCCTAAACTGCGACTTCAGCTGATCCATGGCTACTATGCGAGTGTCAGTTTTGTCGATGCCCAGATCGGCAAGGTGCTCGATGAGCTCGATCGCCAGCAGCTATCCGCGAATACCATCGTGGTGCTTTGGGGCGATCACGGCTTCCACTTGGGCGATCACGGGTATTGGACGAAGCACACCAACTATGAGCAGGCCAATCGGATTCCCCTGATCCTCGTTGCGCCGGGGACGACCACCCCCTCTAGCGTTACTCGGCAATTGGCCGAGAGTGTCGATATTTTCCCGACGCTCGCCGAACTCTGCGATCTAGCAGCACCGACCGGTCCACCGCGGATCGACGGACGCAGCCTGGTGCCGGTGCTCCGCGACCCCGCCGCCCGCATACGCGATCACGCCTACCATATCTTCCCCAAGACCAAGCTAGGGCGGGCGGTGCGGACCGAGCGTTACCGACTGGTCGAGTGGCGGAATGTGGACGATCCCGCCGAGTCAGCGGAACTCGAACTGTATGACTACGCCACCGACCCAGAGGAAAGGCGGAACCTGGTCGACGAGCAACCAGAGGTGGTTAAACAGCTTCGCAGGATCCTAGCCGGTTATCCACGGCCTGTCGATCCTAATGCAAAGCCGAAGGCTCTGCCTGCAGGGCGAGATCGCTGACGCCAAGGAAGGATGATAGCGTTGAATCGGCTCCCTTCGAACGAAGTATCCCGGGTCAGTCTAGCCCTACTTGCCACCGCGGATGCAACCGTTCATCCTGGTCGGTATTGCCGGCAACCTCGAGCTTCGATCGTCGAAGCTCGCGATGACCTGGGTGGTGGATCCGCTAACGCATTGCTCAGACTTGGCCCTGTATCCCTCCTTACCTGCCCTTGCTTATGATGACCCGACTTGCATGCTTCACCGTTTTTCTTACAGGGTTGGTCAGCCTGGCCCAGGCGGTCGAGTCCCGACCGAACATTATCTACCTGCTCGCAGATGACCTTGGTTACGGCGACCTTGGTAGCTACGGCCAGAAGCTGATCCGCACCCCTCACCTCGACGCCATGGCGCTACAGGGGATGCGGTTCACCGATCATTATGCGGGTGCACCATCTTGCCATCCGTCGCGGTGCGTCCTGTTTACCGGCAAGCATACCGGGCATGGCTATATCCGCAGCAACAGCAAGATCCCGTTGCGTCCTGAGGATTTCACCTTGTCGCAAATGCTCAAGCAAGCAGGCTACGCTACTGGAGGTGTCGGTAAGTGGGCGTTAGGGGATGGGGAGACCACCGGTGCCCCTTGGAAGAAAGGGATGGACGAATTTTTTGGCTTCCTCGATCAAACTCATGCGCACGGCTACTATCCCGAATTCCTTTGGCGCAACGGACAACGGCTCGCGATTCCGGAAAACGCGAATGGTCAGCGACAGAAATACTCGCATGACCTGTTTGTCGACTTCGCTCTCGATTTCATTCGACGGCACCGAGACCAGCCCTTCTTTTTCTATGGAGCTTTTACGATTCCTCATGCCGAAGTCACGGTGCCGGAAGACTCGCTGGCGGAGTATCGCGGTCGCTGGCCCGAGCCCAAAAAATTCGAGGGGAGCAAGACCTATTGTCCTCAGGAACAGCCCCGCGCTGTCCGGGCGGCAATGATCACGCGACTCGACCGCGACCTCGGCCGACTGCTCGACCTCTTGGACGAGCTCAAACTGTCGGAAAAAACCCTCATCCTTTTCAGTAGCGACAACGGTCCTATCACGGCTGGCGGGCAGGATCCTGAGTTCTTCGACAGCAATGGTCCGCTGCGCGATCTGAAATTCACGTTGCGCGAGGGAGGGATCCGGGTACCTTTCCTGGCGCGTTGGCCCGGGAAGATCATCGCTGGCAGCATCAACCCGTTCGTCTCCGATTTCGCCGATATCCTCCCCACCTGTGCCGAACTCGCTGGCGTGACACCTCCTTCAGGATTAGACGGAGTATCCTTGGTACCGACCCTCTTGGGTCAGGAGGCTCGGCAACCGATCCGCGACTACCATTACTGGGAAGCGGCACCGGCACAAGCCTTGAGGCAAGGGGATTGGAAATTATATCGGGCCACCCCGGACCAACCGGGGGAGCTTTACCACCTGGCGATGGACATCGGTGAACGCCGAAATGTCGCCAGCGAATATCCGGAGTTGGCCAAGCGGCTGACGAAGTTGCTCGACGAAGCTCATCTCGACTCGGAAAAATTCCCGCTCGCCCCCCCAAAAAAGAACCGCTGATAGCGGTCACGCGGTACGCCTCTCCATGAAATACCTTTGCCCGATACTGCTAGTGCTGCTTGGTGGCCACGCGATCGCTGAGCCCCCGGTCGATAATGTTTTATTAATCATCGCCGATGATCTGCGTGCAAGTGTGCTGGGGTGTTTCGGCGATCGCCTTTGCCAGACCCCCAACCTGGACCGGTTGGCAGCCCGCGGGGTAGTCTTCGAGCGAGCCTATTGCCAAGGCACGGTCTGCGGACCGTCGCGCGCTTCGTTGATGCGCGGTCGATATTTTGGCCGCAGCGGCCTGACGCTCGGCGAACATTTCATCGCCCAAGGCCGCACTACGGCGCGGGTCGGTAAGATTTTTCATATGCGGGTCCCCGGCGATATCATCGCGGGAAGCGATGGCGAGGATGTCGCCGCCTGCTGGACCGAACGTCACAATGCGGCCGGTCAGGAAGCGCACACTCCGGGTGATTATGCTTGCCTCAATCTAAATCTTTTCACTAACGAATTGGCAGGTCGGCAGTCGACTGGCGATCCGCATCGGCCTTTTGTCACTGTCAGTTATGACGGCGACGGGTCTGACCAACCAGACGCCAAGGCGGCGGCCAAGTCGATCGAAGTGCTTCGGCGGTTCAAAGCGGATGGCAAGCCGTTCTTGCTGGCGACCGGCTTCGTTCGCCCGCACTATCCGATGGTGGCCCCGCGGCCTTTCTTCGACCGATATCCGCTGGTGAAAATCCGGGTGCCGAACGGACCGAAGGATGATCTCGAGGATATTCCCTCCCTGGGCATCGCCAACTCCAACTCGGAGAGTAATGGACTAGCGAATTACCCGGAGAACCAGCAACGGATGTGGGCTGGCTACTATGCAGCCGTCACCTTCATGGATCAGCAAGTGGGGCGTATCCTCGATGAGCTCGAACGGCTGCAACTTGCCGACAGCACTGCGATCGTCTTCACCAGCGACCACGGCTACCATCTGGGCGAACATACTTTTTGGCAGAAAGCCAACCTGCATGAGCAGGTCACTCGAGTGCCGTTGATCATCGCCGCCCCGGGAATAGCCCCCGGCCGGAGTCGATCGATCGTGCAGTTGATAGACCTAGTGCCGACCCTTTGCGAGCTTAGCGGTTCAGCCATCCCGTCGGGAGTCGAAGGCACCAGCCTGGTCCCTGTGTTGCGGGAAGTCACTGCGGAGGTGAATGAGGCGGCTTTCTCGTATGTGCAGGGAGGACACTACGGGATGCGCAACGCGCGTTGGGCCTACATGCGATATGCCGATGGTTCGGAGGAGCTTTACGACATGGATCGCGACCCCGATCAGTTCCACAATCTTGCCGACCATGCCGAACAGCAAGCACCGCTCCAGAAGATGCGTCAGCAACTCGAGGATCGCTTGCTAGCTTCGGCCGGCAAGTTGGAGACGAGGAAGCAAAAGAAGAAGAAGACCTCCAAGCCATAGTCCCGCGGACCAAGGCACAGTCCCGCGGACCAAGGCACAGTCCCGCGGACCAAGGCACAGTCCCGCGGACCAAGGCACAAGCCCGCGGACCAAGGCACCGTCGCTTGGACGAAGTTCCTGCCTATCCCGGTTAGCCTCGGCGGCTAAGGTCCTTTTGGAAAAAAGGAAGTATGATGTTAGGCGACCATGCAGCCGATTCACCCCAGGAAAGTCGACCGATGCCACACCTGCTCGCTATTGTTTTCCTTCTCATCCTTCGCGGATACCCGCTATTTGCGGCCGATAAGCCGAATATCATCGTGATTATCGCCGACGATGTCGGTTATGGGGACTTATCGTGTTACGGGGGGACCGGCGCCCAAACGTCCTCCCTGGACCGACTGGCCAGCGAAGGAATCCGCTTCACCGATGGCTACTGCAGCGCCTCGACCTGCACTCCGACCCGCTTCTCGCTGCTCACTGGAACCTATGCCTTCCGTCAAAAAGGAACGGGGATCGCGCCACCGAATGGGCCGGCCATCATTCAACCTGGGATGGAAACCTTGCCAGCCATGCTCCGGCGAGCCGGATATACCACGGCGGCGATCGGCAAATGGCATCTTGGGCTCGGTCATCCCGCCCCCGATTGGAACGGCGAATTGCGACCGGGGCCGCTCGACATCGGCTTCGACCATTGCCTCCTCTTGCCGACCACCAATGATCGGGTCCCCCAGGTCTTTGTCGAGGACCGTCGAGTAAAGGATCTCGATCCTGCCGATCCGCTGTGGGTCGGCGACAAATCGCCATCCGACGATCATCCCAACGGGATCACTCATCGGCATACGCTGAAGATGGATTGGTCGCACGGCCACAATCAAACCATCCATAACGGGATCAGCCGCATCGGCTATTACACTGGTGGGACGAAAGCCCGCTTCCGCGATGAAGACCTGGCCGATGCCTGGGTGCGTGAGTCGAATCGCTGGATCGAAGCCAATCGCGATCGTCCATTCTTCCTGTACTTCGCCTCGCAGGATATCCATGTGCCGCGGATTGCGCACGAACGTTTTCAGGGAAAGTCTTCCATGGGACCGCGTGGAGACTGCCTGCTGCAACTGGACTGGTGCGTCGGCGAACTGATGAAAACCCTGGACCGGCTCAACCTGGCTGAGAAGACGCTGGTAGTCTTCTGCTCCGACAATGGCCCGGTGCTCGATGATGGTTACAAGGACGATGCGGTAGAGAAGCTTGGCAACCACCAGCCTGCTGGCCCGTTTCGCGGAGGCAAATATAGCGTTTGGGAAGGGGGAACGCGCACCCCTTTCATCACGCGATGGAAGGGACACATCGCCCCCGCCGTCTCCGGTCAGGTCGTATGTACCATTGATTTCGCGGCTAGTTTCGCCAAGCTCGTCGGGGAATCGCTGGCGGCCGAGGGTTGCCTTGACAGCTACGATGTCCTCGATGCGATGCTAGGCAAGCCAGGGGCCGCTGGGCGCGACCATCTTCTCCAGCAAGACAATGGGAGCGGCAATTTCGGTCTGCGCGTCGGCGACTGGAAGCTAGTGCGTTTGGCCCAGCGAGGCAAATCGCAGGCCCGGGTAAGCAAGCAGGAGGTCCCGCTCCCCGACGCCAAGCAGACGCTTTACCAACTCAGCCGGGATCCGGGCGAGACGAAGGATGTCTCGACCGCCCATCCGGAAGTTTTTCGTCGCCTAGCCGCTCGACTGGACCAGTTGATCCAGGGTGAACGAAGTCGGCCGTAACCATCCCTGTTCATGGAATCCTTCGATGAAAAATACTCCGCGGTCGACGCCACGACAGGTTTGTCTGGTTTCCTCCTCCATCCTACTGGCTTCGCTTGTTTGCCTGGGCGGGCCACTACGATCGGCGGAGCGGCCAAATATCATCCTGATGATGGGCGACGATCATGGCTGGGAGGAGACAGGCTACCATGGCCATCCCCATGTGAAGACCCCCGTGCTCGACGAGATGGCGCGAACCGGCCTGCGGCTCGATCGCTTCTATGCGGCCCATCCCAGTTGCTCTCCGACCCGCGCCAGTTTCCTGACGGGTCGTCATCCCAATCGGATGGGAACGTTCGCGCCGGGCTGGTCGTTTCGCCCTGAGGAGATCACCATCGCCCAACTCTTGGCGGACGTTGGTTACCGCTGCGCCCATTTCGGCAAATGGCATGTCGGAGCGGTCAAGCGGGCATCGCCGGTCAGTCCGTTGGCGATGGGTTTTCATGAATGCCTGTCCCACGATAATTTCTTCGAATTGAATCCACAATTGTCGCGGGATGGGGGACCGCCCGAGCCGTTCCATGGCGAGAGTTCGGAGATCCTTATCGAAGAAACGCTTCGCTTCATCGACCGGACGCAGCAGGCCGGGCTCCCTTTCTTCACCATCATCTGGTTTGGTTCGCCGCACGAACCGTATAGCGGTTTGAGCGAAGATCTCGCTCGCTACGATGACTTGCGGTCGCAATATCCGAAGAAAGTCAAGCTGACTTCGAACGAAACCGGTGGTCAGGTCGCGCGACCGCAAGGGGAAGTACTCCGCGAACGCTACGCCGAGATCACAGCGATGGACCGGGCTATCGGCCGGTTGCGAAAACACTTGACCGAGCGCGGGCTTCGCGACAACACTCTCGTCTTTTACTGCGGCGACAATGGGACGTCTCCCGATGCGGCACTCGGTCTTCCCCATCGTGGCGTCAAGGGCCAGGTTTATGAAGGAGGGGTCCTTGTCCCTGGGCTGATCGAATGGCCAGCGCGAATCCGGCAGCCACGGATCAGCCAGGTCCGAGCCAGCACCAGTGACCTGCTGCCTACAGTCTGCGGATTGGTCGGCCGAGCGGTCTCGGATCGGCCGCTCGATGGTGTCGACCTGACAGCAGCCATCGATGGGACGATGATCGAGCGTCCCAATCCGTTGTACTTTTGGGAATACGACGGCCGGCGTCTCATGTCTTCCAAGCCGCAACCGTGGATCGATCCCGAGTTGCAACAGGGGACCACCCCGCTGGCGAAGATATCCGGCGGTAAAGCCACTCGCGACTTCACCAATTTCCGTCAACCTGCCGTCAACGACCAGGACTACCGCGGTCCGCGGGCCATCATCGATGGGAATTACAAGCTGGTCATCCACGAGCAAAAGACGGGTCAGGTCCAGCGCGAACTATTTGACTTGGCGAGTGATGCTGGTGAGCAAAACAATTTGCTGGAGAAACTCCCGCTGGTCGCCACCTCGCTCGAGGAAAAACTTCGTCAGTGGCAGCAAGCGACCTTGCATAGCTTGACCGGAGCCGATTACCCCAAATGAGCAGCCTTGCGACGAGGGGGCAATCGATTCGATGGCGATCTTTCGCCTGGCTTGTAAAAGCCATCCTGCAGGTCGACTGCTTCAGCCTCGAGACTTCCTCGGTTACATTCAGCCGCTCTGGGGTTCGCTTCCACGACAAGAACAGGTGATGCGATGGTGGTTCGACGTTTTATCTCGCTGGTTCTTGGTATTCTAATCCCGTATCTCGCTTGCCTGGTTGAGAGTCGGGCGGTCGACCGCCCCAATATCGTCTTTATCTTGGCCGATGACGTTCGCTGGGACGATTTGGGATGTACGGGGCACCCCTTTTCCCAAACACCTCATCTCGATCGCCTAGCGCGCGAGGGGATGCTCTTTCGACAGGCCTTCGCCACAACTCCATTATGCTCACCCAGCCGTGCCAGTTTCCTTACCGGCCTGTATCCGCATCAGCATGGTATCACCGACAATACCGATCGGAGCCCCACCAGCCATCGACTGGCGACCTTTCCTCAGCATTTCAAGCAGCACGGTTATGAGACCGCTTTCATCGGCAAATGGCATATGGGGAACGATGACTCGCGCCGGCCTGGGTTCGACCATTGGGTCTGCTTGAAGGGGCAAGGCTCATCGTGGGATCCCGAATTGAACGTGAATGGTTCGCCTGAGAAAACCAGCGGGCATGTCACCGATGTTTTAGCCGAACAAGCCTTAGCCTTCCTAAAAAGACCGCACCCCCAACCCTTCCTGCTGTACCTGGCTCACAAAGCGGTCCATCCGGAGACAGTCCAACTTGCCGACGGTTCGCTATCCGATCCGCAAGCATCGAATTTTGTGCCCGCTGAGCGTCACGCTCAGCTGTACGAAGGGCAAACGGTGCCGCGACGTCCCAATGCCCAAGCCCCGCGCGGCAAGCCTATCCTGCAACGCCCCCTTCCCGGATTACCGCCGCTGGGACCGGAGACCGGTTCGAGCGATGAGGCGATCCTGGGTCGCTTGCGGATGCTGGCGGGGATCGACGACAGCTTGGGGCTCCTGCTGGATGCTTTGCGTGCCACCGGCGTGCTGGACGATACCGTCGTCGTCTTTACCAGCGACCACGGTTACTTCTATGGTGAGCATGGGTTGAGTGTCGAACGCCGTTTCGCTTACGAGGAAGCCATTCGCATCCCGCTCTGGGTCCGATATCCACCGCGAGTCCCCCCCGGATCGACGTGCGAACAGATGGTGTTGAGCATCGATCTCGCCCCTACCCTCGGCGATCTGGCCGGTCTGCCTGCTCAGCCTGGCCTTCACGGCCGTTCCTTTGTGCCACTGTTCTCCGAGCCAAATCGCCAGTTTCGCGATGCTTTCCTGATCGAGCACTATTCGGACCAGGTCTTTCCCCGCGCGGCGGGATGCGGTTACCAGGCGGTGCGCACCCCGAGTTGGAAGTGGATCCATTACGTGGATGTCGTCGGGATGGATGAGTTGTATCATCTCGAACAAGATCCGCTGGAAATGCGGAACCTGATCGCCGACCCGCAGGCTCAAGAGGCCCTGGCCAGGATAAGAGATGAATGGCGTCGCTTGCTCGGCGAAACCCAGGCTCCGGCTCGTCCTTCCCTCCCGGCTTCCAACTGAGCCACAGCCGGGAAACGGGCAGCTGGGCGATCTGCCGCAGCCCTGGCTTATTCGCTTAGCGATCCGCCTCGGCTTTCCCCGGCGGAATCCCGGGATTGCCGTGCGGCTGGGGTTTATGATCCGGGAAGTCTTTGGTAGTTTGGCGATTCGATAGTCGCCTGTTTCGTTGGAATAAGAACCGGAATTTTTATGTCGAAGATCCTTCAATCACTCCCCATCGGCAAGAAAGTAGGTATCGCTTTCTCTGGCGGCCTGGATACCAGCGCTGCCATCTACTGGATGCGGCAGAAGGGTGCGATTCCCTATTGCTACACCGCCAACCTGGGCCAGCCAGATGAAAAGAACTACGACGATATTCCGCGGCGAGCCATGCTGTGCGGGGCCGAGAAGGCTCGGTTGATCGACTGCCGCGAGCAGCTGGTCCACGAAGGTTTGGCCGCCCTGCAGTGCGGGGCCTTCCATATCACCACCGCCGGCATCCCCTATTTCAACACCACCCCCATCGGCCGAGCAGTTACCGGCACGATGCTGGTGCAGTCGATGAAGGAAGACGGGGTCAATATCTGGGGTGACGGTAGCACTTACAAAGGGAACGACATCGAGCGGTTCTATCGTTATGGTTTATTGGCCAACCCTGAGCTGCAAGTCTACAAACCCTGGTTGGACGAAAATTTCAATCGGGAACTGGGTGGCCGACGCGAAATGTCGGAATTGCTGGAGAAGGCCGGGTTATCGTATCACATGAGCAAGGAGAAGGCCTATTCCACCGACTCCAATATCTGGGGAGCGACTCATGAAGCTAAGGATTTAGAGTTGCTCAACCGCGGCATCAAAATCGTCGAGCCGATCATGGGAGTCCCGTTTTGGAAGCCCGATTGTCCGGTCCTCCCCGAGGAAGTCCGTATCGCTTTCCATGAAGGCCAACCGGTATCGCTGAATGGCAAATCTTTTGCTTCGCCGGTAGAACTGGTACTGGAGGCCAATGCGATTGGCGGTCGTCACGGGCTGGGGATGTCCGATCAGATCGAGAATCGAATCATCGAAGCCAAGAGTCGAGGTATTTACGAAGCTCCAGGGATGGCTTTGCTGTATATCGCGTACGAACGGCTGATCACCGGTATTCACAATGAAGGAACCATCGATCAGTATCGCGACATGGGGAGGCGACTGGGGAGGCTGTTGTATGAAGGGCGTTGGTTTGAATCGCAATCGCTGATGCTTCGCGAGGCCCTGCAGCACTGGGTAGCCCGAGCGGTCACCGGTGAAGTTCACATCGAATTGCGGCGCGGCAATGACTATTCCATCCTGGATACGCAGAGCCCGAACTTGACGTATAAACCAGAGCGATTGACGATGGAAAGCGGCCGCGGCGAATTTTCTCCGACCGATCGCATCGGTCAGTTGACCATGCGCAACCTCGACATCGCCGACTCACGAGAGAAACTCGATGTGTACCGCCACGCGGGTTTATTGAGTGGGGCCGGGGTCGACTCGATCAAGCTGCTCGAGAACGAGTAACCCCTGAGGAAGGTTGCCGACGCGGTCACGCAACCGGTTTATCTCGCCGGGAACGCTCGCTCTGCAGCCCGCGCGTCCCTGTCCATGAGCATCCCGTTTTCCATGGTTTTGAGTCGAGACTGTGGATAACGCTCGCTACGGCTCGGCGGCTCCCCAAGCGACGGTCCGAGGCCTAACTCCTGCTCGGTGTGCCAAAGCGTTTTCGTTTTTCCATTCGTCCACGTGCGAAAGATTCAGCGATGGTGGAACCCATCAAGCTCGTCATTGAAGGTTGGCGATTCATCCCGCATTCCTATGCGATGTGCACGCAGCATATGGAACTGGAACTGTTGCGCCGGCCTGAGGTCCAGCTTTTCCATAGCGATCTTTACTACATCGATTCGACCTGGCAACCGGATTTCCGACTCTTCCCCCCGGCCGAGCTGGCCAAGCTTCAGGCGATCCCACCGCGTCCGGCGAGCCTGCTTCCCGACGCGGTGCTGCGCATGGGTTGGCCGTTTCGCTTTGACCAGGATTCCTCCGGTTGCCTGACGCTGGTGTGGGGAACGACGGAACGCGGCTGCGTGAGCGCGGAGGCGCTGGCCGAGCCAGGGCCGGCAGCGGCGATCTTGGGTCGAACTCGTTGCCAGGTAATCGCCACGTCGCGATGGGCAGCCGATGGTTTCCTTGCCAGCGGCCTCGCTCCGGCTCAAGTCTCGATCGTTCCGGCTGGGGTCGCGACCGACTTCATGCAACCGGCACCGAACCTTGAGTTCCGCCGTCAGCTGCGGCAACGATTCGGTTGGGACGAGTACGACTTCGTGTTGTTGAATATCGGAGCCATGACGGGCAACAAAGGGATTCGCCACCTGTTGGCGGCGGCGGGCGAATTGCTCGACCGCTTCCCGCGACTTCGCATCGTTTTGAAAGGTACCGACACGCTCTACCGTTCCCAGGAATTAGCCAAGGAATCCGCCGCCGAGGTCCCTCCATCGCTGTTGGCCAAGATCGATCCCAGGGTCATGTATACTGGGGCGAACCTGACGAATGAAGAAATCCGCAGCCTTTATCAGGCGGCGGATCTCTATGTCGCGCCGTATGCAGCGGAAGGATTCAACATGCCGGTCTTGGAGTCGGCGGCTTGTGGTTTACCCGTACTGTGTACTGCTGGCGGCTCGACCGACGATTTCGTCGATCGCAGTTGGTGCCGCACCATCCGTAGCCAGCCAAGCCAGTCCAAGGACGGAAAGTTCCTCAAGCTGGACCAATCGCACCTGGTGGAAGTACTCGAACAGACGATCCTCGACACCTCCTGGCGGGCCCAAGCCGCTATCGCCGGCCCCCAGTGGGTACAGCACAACTATAGTTGGCGGCATGTTGTCGATCAGTTGCTGACGGTGATCCGTGCACATCAGCCACGCTAAAGGGCCGACTGGATGATGGCGTAGGAACAGAGGTCATCTCGTCGTCACGCGCTTGGCGTACGCTTGAATATCGCTGCGATAGGCAGCTAATCGATCGCGAAGGCGGGCTTTGGCAGCGACCAGATCCTTCGAGTCCGCTGGTGACAAACAGCTGAAAAAGTAGAATTTGACTTTCGGCTCGGTCCCCGACGGGCGAACCGCCACGTAATTTCCCGGCTCGACCAAATCCAGGATCACCATGTCGGCGGACGGAGCTTCCAACTTGGCCGGGGTCCCTCTCACCGGCGTGATGGTCAGAGACTTGTAGTCGCGCACGGCGGCTACCGCCAAACCGCCGATTTCGGTTGGGGGCGATTCGCGGAAGCTCTTCATCAACCGCTGCATCAAACTCATCCCCTCACTCCCTTCCATCTGGACGTTGAGCAAGTCCTCCTGATGGCAGCCGTGCTGCAGGAAGAGTTGATCGAGGTACTCGTGCAACGAGAGCCCGCGTACTTTGAGTTCAGCGGCAAGCTGACTCATCAACAAGCAAGCCACCGCCCCATCCTTATCGCGGGCATAGGTACCCACGACGTACCCGTGCGATTCCTCTGTCCCGAACGCGAAGTGGTCCGCCCCCAGCTCATCGGTCAGCCCGGCAATCCACTTGAAGCCGACATGGATATTACCGGCACAGCGGACCCCGTAACTCTCGGCGATCCGTCGAATCAGTTCCGTGGTCACCAAGGTCTTGATCACAAAATGCTCTGGGGTCAACTGACCGCTCTCCTTCAACTTGCGAAGGACGAAATCGGCTAGGACCGCCCCGAGCTGGTTACCGTTGAGCGTCGCCCAGGGACCGCCGGGGTGTGTGGTCAAGGGAGCCGCGGAGCCCATCCGATCGCAGTCGGGATCGGTGGCCAAAATCAAGTCCGCTCCCATCTTTTTGGCAGTCTCGATCGGCGCATCAAAGACAGCTGGATTCTCCGGATTGCTGACATGCCCCGGAACGTTCGGGAAATCGCCGCTGGGGGTTGCATGCGGTTCGTAGGCCACCACATCCTCGAATCCGGCTGCTTGGAGCAAGGGAAGGACGGCAAAGCCTCCGACACCGTGAAGCGGGCTATAGAGGATCCGAGCCGCCCGCGGACCAGGCCAACTGAATTTCATGACTGCGGCCAGATAATCGCGATCGATTTCGGCGGTGATGATTTCGACCTTTCGATCCCGCAAAGCTTCTGCGAAAGGGACCTTCTTGATCTGCTGGACCTGCATCACCCGATCGATGATTCCTTTATCGTGGGGCGGGAGTACTTGACCACCGGTACTCCAGTAAACCTTCACCGCGTTATCGCTGGGAGGGTTGTGCGAGGCGGTGACCATGATTCCGCAATTACAATGCTTGGCCCGAACGGCGAAAGACAATTGAGGCGTGGCCCGATAGTCATCCAGGAAGAAAACCCGAAAGCCGTTGGCGACCATGATGGAAGCGCATAGCTCCGCGAAATGCCGGGATCGATGGCGGGTATCGTAAGCGATAGCGCAACTCAACGGACGCTGGTCACCCTGAAGCGATAGAATATAGTCAGCCAGCCCCTGGGCGCTCTCACCGATCGTCCGATCGTTAATCGTGTTGGAACCGAAGGGATACATCCGACCGCGCCGCCCGCCTGTCCCGAAAGGGATCACGGTCCAAAAGGCATCGTCCAACGCTTTCCACTCCCCCCGCCGGATATGCTCGAGGATTTGCCCCACATATTCCGCATAGCGACTTTCCGTCAGCCAGCAGCTGAGGTTTTCCACCGCTCCCCCGCAGAGTTTCCCTTCGACCGCCGCTTGCTTGACGGAAGCCATGGCTTGCTGAATGTCTGCGGGAAGGATGGTAGCTGTCGTCGGAGTGCTCATAGGTGATGAATCCTTTCGAAGAGGTTGTAAGGAAGGAGCGAGTTTACCAAGCTACCATGGCTTTGAGAACGGATAGCGCGCCGGAAGTGGTTGAAGCCGGGCTACGCCAAAAGCAAATGCAGGAAGCGTTGGGCCTGCGCGTAAATCTGCGGCTCTTTGCTGGCCCGGGGACCGGCGATATTCAACCGGCGAATGCGATGCTGGACCAACCAGTCGAGACAAGCCAGGTAGGAAACCTGGCCGGTCAGGCCCACACGATAGCAGGGTTTTCCCAAGCTCAAGGCCAAGCGCGCCGTCAACAACGAGCCCCCCTCCAGCCGACGCCCATAGAGCAGCAGCGTGCCGTCGGAGTCGATAATATTCCGCCGAGTACGATCGGCATACGAATCCGATTCGTTCTCCCACATCCGATATTTTTCAGGAATCACCCCATCCTCGGCTCGGCGACCGCTTGGACACCAACCGCCATGGGGGATCCCCAGTTCCAGCGCTACATCCAAGGCAGCTCGATCCACCCCAGTCTGCCCTCCCGAGAGGATCGACTCGAGGAGGAGGCGATCGCGCAAGCCGAGATCGAGTTCATCTACCGGTCTGCGACGGCTCATGGCGGCGAGAGCTCCCAACCGTTTTGCCAGGGAGCCGGCAGTCGGTCCAGCCAGAGTTGGGGTAGCTTGGCGGAAAAAGTCATGGCTTGCCGCAAGGTTGGGTGCTCGAAAGTTAATGACTTGCAATGTAAAGCGATCGCGTCCAACTTCCAGCCGATTTTCGAACCATACCGGGCGTCACCGAGGATCGAACAGCCGATAGCCGCCAACTGGGCCCGGATCTGGTGCTTCCGCCCCGTCTCCAGCTCGATTTCGAGCAGGCGGCAAGATGGCCAGGCGGCCAGGCAACGATAATGGAGAATCGCTTCGGCTGCTCCCGGGCGAGGCTGCGAATCACAGAGCGTCTTCGCTGCGCGCTCATCTCGCGATAGCCAATGATGCAAGCTTCCTTGGGCTTCGCCGGTGCCACCGGCTACCAGCGCCCAGTAGATTTTTCGAACCTTTCGTTGACGCAATTGTTCACTCAGTCGAGCTGCGGCTTTGGAAGTTCGCGCCAGCGGGACCACGCCGGTCACCGCACGATCCAAACGACTGACCACCCCCAGGAAAACCTGGCCGGGTTTGGCATATTTACGAGCAAGATAGATTTTCGCCTCACCCAAGATGCTCTTGTCGGCTGGTTGCGCTCCCTGCACCACCCAGCCCGCTGGCTTATCGATCACCAAAAGATGATTGTCTTCGTACAAGACTTGGAATTTCAACGAAGGTTACCTCATCGCCGCCATCGGGCCAAGCTGCTCGAAGACCTTTCCCCGGTTCCCTTCAGGCGAATATCGCGAGTCGTGGCGTCGACGACCTCGATATCGATCACCAGGCGATCCTTCGGCAATAAATCTGCAAATTTCTCTCCCCATTCGATGATGACGATCGCCGGCTGTTCAAACAGCTCTTCGACCCCCAATTCCAGGAATTCATCTTCATCGCGGACACGATAGGCATCCAAATGATAGATCACCGGGTCGGTCGCATAGCGGTGCATGATCACGAACGTTGGGCTGGTGATTTCCTCGGCAGTCGCCCCTAAGGCTTGGCCCCAGAACTTGGTCCATTGGGTTTTGCCAGCCCCAAGTGTTCCGTTGAGTTCCACCACCAGCGGTGGCTGGACCAGCCCTGCCAACGACACTGCCAGCGATTGGCATGCTTCGAGCGAAGGGCAGCGGATGGTGACTGTCGCCCACGTCATGCTGGTTCGCCCTCCTTCCCCCGTCGCTCCGGGCTCGCCCCGCTCGATATGAGACCATCTCCCGGCGCTGCTTCTTGCCGGCGCGCAACAAGTTGGCCTGCCAGCAGGCTCGCGGCAGCTACCGCCGTCTCGACCCTCAAGATACGTTCACCGAGATCGAGAAGCCGCCAAGGATACTGGAAGGCGAAGGCCAACTCCTCACTCGTAAAACCGCCCTCCGGCCCGATCGCCACGCGAATCTCGTCGATCGGCTCCCGATCGGTAGCCAACGGCACCGAGACATCATCGCTCCTGATCTCCGATAAGGCTTCGATCGTCTTTGGCAAACGTGACCGTGGATGAGCGACCCAGCATCGCTTCCCAAATCGATCCCCCCCTGCGCTTTGGGGTCCCGCGTTCGCCCGAGGGTCGTTTGCGCCCGCCATGATCCATTCTTCCCAACTGGCGGCCTCGGCGATCTCCAAGCTTTGGTTCCGCTCGCATTGCTTGCAGGCCTCCACCTGGTAACGTCGCCACTTGCTAAGCATTTCCGGACTGTAGACCAGGACACCACGCGATGCCTTCACGGGAACCAGCCGATGTACTCCCAATTCCACAGCCCGCTCGATCACCTCCCGTTGTCTATCTCCCTTGGGCATAGCGATACCGAGGATAATCTTTCCGGGCGGGATCCTGGGCGCCCAGCGATAGCTGAGCAACTCCAGTCTGGCCGCGCGTTTATCCGCCGTCAGGAACCTGGCGGTTGCTTCATGGCCTTGACCATCGAATAGAACACACTCATCACCGATCGTCTCCCGCCGCACGCGCAGCGCGTGATGGGCTTCTTCCTCGGGCAAATCGATGCTCCCCGCTTGCGGGAGGTTCGGACAATAATAGCGGTTCAGCCCCACGACGTTTACCTTCGATCGACCATCGGAAAAGCTCTCACCACATCGCAACGCCCCGCTCGAGTCGCGTAGGCGGCCAAAAAGTTATTCGCCAAA
>JBILTQ010000051.1:0-20163 GCA_044371435.1 Pirellulaceae bacterium
TGCGGCCCAACAGTGGCGTTGTGCTCGGCGATGGACTGGTGGTTTGCAACCACCGACGGCTCACCGATATTCTACCCCGCCGCGGGCAACTGCGGAACCAACGCGGTCGCGTTTGCGGATCGGTTATCTTTCGGCCGATTTCCGCGATCATCCTGTCGGCTGGCTGCTCCCCGAATTGTGGGAATCGCATGATCGCCAAGGTTTCCAAATCTTTGGCTACGCCCTTCATCCGGACGATGGGAGTGCGATTGGGCGACGCTTGCAGGAAGGGTGTGATACCTACCGCTATCTGGACTCCTATTCTTGGGCCGAGGCGGCTCGAGCGATCGCCGCCGATGGTATCGATATCCTGATCGACCTGACCGGTCACACGCGGCACGCCCGGCCGGAGATTCTGGCCTATCGGCCAGCCCCACTGCAGCTTAGCTATCTGGGTTATGCGAGTACGATGGGAGCGGACTTCATCGATTACGCGATCGTCGATCGCTATGTGGTACCGCTCGCTCAGCAAGCCTTCTACAGCGAACGCTTGTTGCAGCTGCCTCGCTGCTTTTTAGTTCAGGATGGTAAGGCTGAACGGGCCAAGCCGCTGACTCGCGCCGAGTTGGGATTGCCCGAGGAGGCACGCGTCTTATGCGCCTTCGGGGCTTATTTTAAAATTACGCCTTCGATATTTTCAGAGTGGATGGCCTGTTTGCAAGCCGAACCGAAGGCCGTGCTGTGGTTGCGTTCGGGACCAGCGGTAGCGATGGAGCGTTTGCGGCAGGCAGCCCAGGCCGCGGGTATCCGACCGGAACGGCTGATTTTTGCACCGCTGGTGCCGAGGCCAGAACATCTGGCGCGGCATGCCGCGGCCGATCTCTTCGTGGATACTTTCCCCTACAACCAGCATTCGACGGCCGCCGATGCCTTGCGGGCAGGGGTACCGCTAGTGACTATTTCCGGAGACACCTTTGCTTCGCGAGTCGCTGGCAGCTTGCTGACCGAACTCGGACTCGAGGAACTGATCACTCGTGACCTGCTAGCTTATGCGACCTTGATCCAGCAATTGCTGCATCAGCCCGAACGCTTGTCAGCCTTGCGATCTCGGCTCGCAGCGACCATTCCTAACAGTCCGCTTTTCAGTGGCCGCGCCTTTGCGAGGATGCTCGAAGATGCTCTCGTGGCGATCTGGCTACGGCACCGGCAACAGTTGCCGCCAGCACCGATCGCCATGGTCGAAGAGGGAGGCGCGGTATGACTGGCAAGGAGGATATCCTGTCAGCCGCCCTCAACTACCATCGCGCTGGCCGCTGGGAGGTAGCCATCGAGGCTTATCGCCAAGCGATCGCGGCTCATCCTGACATCCCCGAACTGTATTTTAATTTGGCGACGATCCTGCATGGGCAAGGCCGATCGACCGAAGCGCTGCCGATCTACCAGCGAGCGATCGCTCTCCGACCAGCCTTTGCCGAAGCCCACAACAATCTCGGCAATATGCTCAAAGAGCAGGGGGCGGCTGCTCAAGCCTTGGTAGCTTATCAGCGGGCTATCGAGCTGAAACCTGATTTCGTCGAAGCCCTGAACAATCTAGGTAGCCTTCATGACAGTTTGGGAGAGAGCGACCAGGCGATCGCCGCCTATGAACGGGCCATCGCCCACCGGACTGGCTTTCATCCCACGCGCTTCAACCTGGCGAACTTGTACTGGCGGTTGGGGCGATCGACGGCAGCGATCGAGGAGATGCAACGCGTCACGCATTTGGCACCGGACTATGTCGAGGCCCACCAACGGTTAGGGGATTTCTATCTCGCGAAACGTCAGTTCGAACAGGCGTCCGTCGCCTATGAAAACGCAGTGCGACTCGATCCCGACCGCCTGCAACTGCTCAACTCGTTGGGGAATGCCTACCAACTCCAAGGTCGACTCCTTCAGGCGATCGAAGTCTATCGCTTGCTGATCGAACGCTTTCCCGACGAGCCCATTCCCCACAACGACTTGGCGACCGCCTATCAAGAGATGCTGCAGTTTACCTTGGCTGAAGCGGAATATGCCAAAGCGATCGCACGCGATCCAAACTATGCGGCGGCTTTCTTCAATCTCGCCAACTGTTATGTCCTGCAGGAGAAGCACCAAGCGGCTATCGAGGCTTACCGCCGGGCCTTGGAATTAGCGCCGGAGATGCACCGCGCTAAAATGCTGTTGGTCAACCAACAGCAGCAAATGTGCGATTGGGACGGAATCGAAGACTTGGCGAGGCAATTGATCGAGACGGTGGACGAGGATCGGGTGGCCCATGAAATCACTCCTTTCCCATTCATCGGCTTACCGCTACCCACCACTCCCCGGCAACAGTTGCTTTGCGCTCGGGCCTGGAGCCGCAACTATCCGGTAGCCGAAACACCTTTGTACCTGCTCCAGCCGCGGAACCCCGGCCGCAGCCAACGACGGTTGCGGATCGGCTATCTGTCGGCTGATTTTCGTGTCCACTCCGTCGCTTACATGTTGCCGGAGCTTTTCGAGGCCCACGATCGGGGGCGGTTCGAGGTTTTGGCTTACGCCTTGTGCGGCGACGACGGCAGCGATATTCGGAAACGTCTGATGCGGGCCGTCGACGGCTTCCGTGAACTGCAAAGCGCTTCGCATCAAGCGGCGGCGCAGCAGATCGCTTCGGATGAAATCGATATTCTGGTCGATCTGCAAGGCTACACGACTTATTGCCGGACCGAGATCCTTGCCAAGCGGCCGGCTCCCATTCAAGTCAGTTATATCGGTTTCCCAGGCACCATGGGTTGCGATTTCATCGACTATATCCTAGTCGACGACTATGTCGTTCCAACCGATCAGCAACCTTTCTTCACTGAGCGTTTGGTGCATCTTCCAGGTTGCTATCAAGTCAACGATAGTCGGCATGAGATCGTCCATCAAAAGATGGATCGCCAGCAGTGCGGCTTGCCGGACGAGGGGGTAGTCTTCTGTTCGTTCAACAATACTTATAAGCTCACGCCGCGCATGTTTCAGCTGTGGATGCAACTGTTGCAAGCAGTTCCAGGGAGTGTTTTGTGGCTGGCCGAACGCAACCCTATCGCCACCAGCCATCTGCAGCAGCAGGCGATCCACTGGGGGGTCGACGCCGACCGCCTGGTTTTTGCCAAGCAACTTCCGATCGCCCAGCACTTGGCTCGGCAACCGTTAGCGGATCTCTTCCTGGATAGCTTTCCTTACAATGCTCACGCCACCGCCAGCATTGCCTTGCGGATGGGGGTACCGCTGATCACCTTGTCTGGAGAAAGCATGGCCTCGCGGGTGGCGGGTAGCCTGCTGCGATCGCTGGGTTTGGAGCGAGGGATTACTCGTTCCTACGCCGAGTATTTTGATTTAGCCCGGCAGTTGGCCACCCAGCCCTTAGAACTCGAGCTGTTTCGCCAGCAGCTTCGGCAGAAGCTGGCCGACAGTCATCTGTTCGACGGCCAGTGGTTTGCGGCTAACCTCGAGCAGGCCTTCCTCCGCATGTGGGAACATCATCAGGCCGGCCGAGCCCCACAACCTATCGCGGTTGCGCCGCGCGACGAACGTGTTCTTTGAAAGTGACTACCTGCCCCGTGCCCAGGATCAAAACAGGGTATAGATAAAAGGGGTGGCTCCGGTCGGGGCTAGCAGGATCAGCAAAGCGATCAAACCGAACGCCAACAGGATGGGGATCATCCACCATGCCTTATTCTCGACGATGAACTGACCGAATTCCTGGATGAGGGACGGGGGACGCGGTGGCGTCGATTGGCGGAAGGAAGTGCCCGGCTTTTCTTCCGGCTTATTCGGTGTCATGTCCATCCTCATTCCTACCTCCGATCAACAGGAACCCGGCGACGGCGGTCGCGACATTCGGGTGAGCTGTCTGTCAAACATCTATCTCTTCAAGGATAGGCTGATTGCCTCGGCGGCGGCAAGGGGATAAGTCGATAGAAACCCATGCTTGACCAGCGAGCCGGCAGCCTCGGCGACGGCTCGCTAAAACTGCCGAAAGTAATCTCGATCCGGTCTGGTCGGTGGACGTCGAATCCAGTAGCTGGAGCGTTGGCGATCCAACCGTCGGGTCAGGGGATCCGGTTGGAGCCACCGACGAAGCCAAGCGATTGGGGACACCACCAGGAAAAAAATGATCGCCAACAGCACTTCGCCGAGGATCAAGCCCAGCGGCAGCGTCAGCCAAGTCAAGCCAAGGAAGATAGGCCGCAGCCAGCCTGGCTGCAGCCAGCCGATCACGGCAACGACGAGCCCGAACAGACTGCCTCCCCAAAAAGGCCAGCCCAAGCCAAACCACCAACCGAGTAGGCAGGGGAGCAGGATGGCCGAGAGCCCGCCGAATTGCCGTAGCTGTTTCTCGCTTGGATCGCGAGGGAAGTCAATCAAAGGCATGGTAAGCTCGTTGAAAATTATCCCGCTCGTTCGGGTCGATCGTGGACGATTGCTCTGTTTTGTAGAGCAGGAAATGATCGATCGCTAACAGGTCCATATCGGTCATTATGAAACCGCGATAAGCTTCTTCTGGCGAGCAGACCATCGGTTCCCCGCGAACATTGAAGCTGGTATTGATGACCATCGGACAGCCCGTGACACGGTAGAATTCCTCGATCAAGGCATGAAAGTACGGCTGTCGCTGGGCATCCACCGTTTGAATCCGCGCGGTTCCATCGACATGGGTAATCGCTGGAAAATGGTGACGGAATTCGGGTCGGACCGGGGCTACCAGCAGCATATACGGGCTTTCAAAGTCGTCAGGAACATCAAAGTAGCGGCTGGCGTGTTCGCGCAGGATGCTGGGCGCAAAGGGGCGGAACGATTCGCGAAACTTGATCTTCATGTTCAGTTGCGATTGCATCTTGGGATCGCGGGGATCTCCCAAAATACTGCGGGATCCCAGAGCGCGCGGACCGAACTCCATCCGACCTTGAAACCAACCGACCACCTTCTGCTGAGCCAACGCCTTGGCCACCCGACGACAGACCTCCGCAAAGGAGTCGCAGCGGACGAAGCTGGCCGATGCTTGCGTCAAAGCAGCCTCCACCGTTGTTCCCGGGAATGCCGGACCGAGGAACGATGCCTGCTGGCGATCGACGCCGACCGGTGCACGCGGCTCACCCAGCAGCTGGTGCCAGACAAACCAGGCCGCCCCCACGGCGCCGCCGGCATCGCCAGCAGCCGGTTGAATCCATAGTTCCCGAAACGGGCCTTCGCGGAAGATGCGGCCGTTGCCGACGCAATTCAAAGCCACACCGCCAGCCATGACCAGTCGCGATTCACCGGTACGCCGATAGGCGAACCTGGCTTGTCGCAACATGATTTCCTCAGTGACCGATTGGATCGAAGCTGCAAGGTTTTTATAGCGATCGGTAATCTCGCTCTCCGGCGAGCGGGGAGTCCCACCGAAAAGGCGATCGAATTTCCTCGAGGTCATCGTCAAGCCGTAGCCGTAACGAAAATAACGCATGTCCAGGCGGAATGAGCCATCTTCCTTGAGATCCAGCAGACGCTCGAGGATCACGTCGCGGTAGACCGGCTGACCGTAGGGAGCCAAGCCCATCAATTTGTACTCGCCGCTATTGATGCGAAAACCGCAGTAGTACGTGAAAGCTGCGTAGAGCAACCCAAGCGAATGGGGAAACCGCATTTCGTCCAATAACTCGAGACGACCGCCGCGGCCAATACCAATCGTCGTCGTCGACCACTCGCCGACACCATCGATGGTCAGGATGGCAGCCGATTCGAACGGGGAGGGAAAGAAGGCACTAGCGGCGTGCGCCTCGTGATGCTCGGTAAAGACCAAAGGCAAACGGCGTCGCGTCGGAAAGCGTTCTTCCAAAGCTCGGCGCAGGTATAGCTTCAGCTTCAGCCAGTTGGGCACCGCCTGGCGAAAAGCCCGGTAACCGCGAGGTGCATAGGCCGCAACCGTATTCAACCAGCGATCGAATTTCCTGAGAGGTTTCTCATAGAAGGCTACATAATCCAGGTCGTCGGCGGTCAGACCAGCTTGTGCCAGGCAATCGGCGATGGCTTCAGCCGGGAATGCGTCGTCATGCTTTTTCCGCGAGAATCGCTCTTGCTGCGAAGCGGCGACTACTCGACCATCCACAATCAGAGCCGCGGCTGCATCGTGATAGAAGGCGGACAAGCCGAGCACTGCGGTCATGGCCCGCGACCTGGACTATCCTCGGCCAATATCATGCGCAGATAATCGCCGTAGCCACTGGCGTTGCAATCGGCCAATCGCTCCAACTCGGCTCGGGAAATGAACTGCTTGCGATAAGCGATCTCTTCAAGGCAACCAATTTTCAATCCCTGCCGCTTCTCGACGGCTGCGATGAAGTTGCCGGCGTCTAGCAAGGACTCGTGAGTTCCAGCGTCGAGCCAAGCGAAGCCGCGGGAGAAGGTTACCACCCGCAAGGCTCGACGCTCCAGATAGACACGATTGATATCGGTGATTTCCAGTTCGCCGCGCGGTGAAGGACGCAAGTGAGCCGCGATTTCCAGTACCTCATTGTCGTAGAAATACAGTCCTGGCACCGCCCAGCGCGAACGGGGGTGTTGCGGTTTCTCCACCAGCGAGAGCGGTTCCTGGTTGGGCCCCAGCTCGACCACCCCGTAACGCTCGGGATCGCGGACGTAGTAGCCAAAGATACTGGCGCCTCGCGTTTGCGAAACCGCCTGCGCTAGCAGGGACTGCAGCCCTTGGCCATAGAAAATGTTGTCGCCGAGAACCAGGGCGACCGAATCGTCGCCCACGAATTCCCTACCGATGAGGAAGGCTTGAGCAAGGCCGCCCGGTTGCGGCTGAACCGCATAAGAGAATTGAACTCCCCACTGCTTGCCATCCCCCAGCAAGCGTTGGAACTGGGGCAAATCCTGGGGCGTGGAGATAATCAATATTTCGCGGATGCCGGCGAAAAAAAGGCAAGAGAGCGGGTAGTAAATCATCGGCTTGTCATAGACCGGCAGCAACTGCTTGCTGACACTTACCGTCAGTGGGTACAGTCGCGATCCGGAACCACCAGCCAAGACGATTCCTTTCTTAAAACCACCAGCTTGCATCACAATTTCCTGCCTGGGAACAGAACTCGAACAAGTGCCTCAAGCTGCATCACGCCAACTTCGGATGGCGGTTTCTACCGCTTCGTGGACATCGCGCATCGCGATCCCACCAGCGCGAAGCTTCCCGTTGTCCAGGATACAATTCGAACGCGGGGTTTTGGCGGCTACCGCCATAAATTCAGCTTCGTCGGTGAAAAAATCATAAGCTCGCCCAGGGGTCAGGTAGCGTTGTAGCAGTTCGACGATCTCGCGGGTGGTGATGGCTCCCGTATTGACGACATTGTAGAGACCAAAAGGCAGGCGACGCTCCCAGCAGTGCAGGCAGGCATCCACAAAATCATCCAGGTGCGAAAGGCTGTTGGTTGCTTGTAGCAAGCGCGAGTAGTTCAGGAGTTTCGACAAGTAGTTTCGAGGCGAAGCAACTTCGTTGAAAGGGATGCGTAACCGCCAGACGTAACAGTTATCACAATCGTTGAGGAGTTCTTCACCCAGCGCCTTGGTACCCGAGTAAAAACTGCAATGGTTGGTTCGGAAGCAGAAGTTCGGAGGATCGCTTTCGCGGAAACCTTGGCCGTCGTTCCTGGCCCCCGTATAAATACAGCCGCTCGACACATGACCCCAAGGCAGCCCAGCCAGTTGGCAAGCTTCGCGAATCCGCCCGGGCAAGACCGCATTCCCGAGCAAACAGTCGGTTTTGTGCCATTCGCAAGCATCGACGTTGGGTTTGCCGGTATAGCCTGCGCAGTTGATCAGGAAACTCGCCGATCGTAACCGCAACTCTCGACTGAGGGCGAGCGGATCGTAGATGTCGACCTCCGACCGCGACAGGGAAGAATACACCCAGCCGCACCGCCCTAAACCGCGGACCATCGCTTGACCGACATACCCACTGGCACCGACGACAACAATCATCAACTTACTCGGTCTGCTGGCCCGCGAATTTCAGACCGCGAATGATAGCCTCGCGGGTGGCTTCGGCATCGATAGCGGTGACCAGTTCGACATCCTTGCGCTGGCGGGCAAAAGCGCGGCGATCGATGACCGTCGCCCCTCGAGTCAGCCGACCATGCTCCTCGATGTCGACAGAGACCTCTTCGGTAGCCATCAACCCGGGTTCCAAAATCGCCATCACACCCACCGCTGCCTGAAGGCTGACCGTTTCCCGGGCGCGATGCTGCCGCAGCATCCGAAAATAGTGAGGCAGGATTCCGTGCAGCAACCTTCCGGCCCGGGAGTGCTTGGTCGGCAAAGCCTCCAGTAGCTCCAAACCGAAGGCGACTTGATCGGTGATTTCCAGGGGCAGCATGGTTTTGGTCGTCGGCGAGCGAAAAATCGTGGTAGCGCTGCTTGGATCAAAATGCATATTGAATTCGGAGGCCGCGGTCACATCACCAATACCATGGGACGTCCCGCCCACGATCACAATTCGGTCGACCATGTCGATCAAGCTGGGATCGCGACGAAAAGCCGACGCTACCCCGGTCAAGGGGCCGAGGCACAGGAGCGAGACTTCCCCCGGATCCGCTTTCAAGCGATCCGCGATCAATTTGTCGCTGGGCATCACGTGCTGCCGACCTATCGGTTGCAACTGGACATTGCCGAGCCCATCCGCTCCGTGGAGGTCCGAACCATCCGATACCGGCGCATCTTCCGGGTCGCGGGCGGCCCCGAGTCGCGGGTGACGGGGCGGGTCAAGCAGTTCGACGATGGCCTGAAGATTCTGGGTGCTTCGCGCGGCATCGACGGTGCCTGAACAGGCTGTGATGGCCACGATCTCCAGCCGAGGATCGAACAAGGCCAGGGTGAGTGCCACCGCATCGTCGATGCCAGGATCGCAATCGATGATAAGTTTCCGCGTCATATCGTATGCCGAGCAGGGGAGATGCCCATGGCGACGGCACATGCCGGCATGGGACCATGCTCGATCATAGCCTATTTTGACTGTCGATAGCTATGGCGATGACGCGAAGCGTCGGCGAAATCCGACTGACTGGCCTTTACCTAAACAGGCTGATCCCAGGGCTTTCCCGGCTTTTCACCAGGGCCGGAAGCGTCCACCGGCGTCCAGTTCCAGCCATCCCAATCCTACCAGGAGCTGACAACGGCCTCCGCCGCGAGGTCCGCTGGTAGCGATTAAGCCATAAAATCCGTCGGCGTCGAGGGGAAGGTGAGTTGCGGCGAGTCTCGGAAACGTCGGTTAGCCAGCCCGTGGCTTTTTTGCAACCTACGGTTGCGGGGTGGCTGAATGTCAGCCTTTATCCACAGAATGCCCCACGCTTGGCTGGGTTTCGTATGAAAGCATCCTCCAAAGATACGCACCTCCTCGTCGTTGACGATGATCGATGGCTTCTCGAGTCCATGGCGGATTGGTTGCGCTCCGAGGGTTTCCGCGTCCAAACAGCCAGCAGGATTGCCGAAGCCAAGAAAAAACTGGGCGAGCATGACTTCTCCCTGATGTTATGCGATGTCCGGCTCGAGGAGGGGGATGGGATGGAGTTGCTGCAATGGTCGCGGAGACGTCATCCGAACCTGCCGATCCTGATGATGACCGGCTATGCGGGTCCGGAGTCCGGCAGCGAAGCGGTCGCGGCCGGCGCCTTTGACCTGTTGACCAAACCCTTGATCGATCAGGAATTGCTCCTGGCCATCCAGCGAGCTTTGGATCAGAACTTGATCGCTCGTGAGAACGAACGGCTGAAGAAGGAATTGGATCGGCGTTTTGGTCTGGAAAACATCCTCAGTCATGATCCGCGGATGATGCGGATCTTTGATATCATCGACAGTGTCGCCGATGCCCGGGCGACGATCTTGATCACTGGAGAAAACGGGACTGGCAAAAGTATGATTGCCAGGGCCATTCATCAGCGTTCGCAACGCCGCAGTCGCCCATTCATCGAAGTGGCTTGCGGGGCCTTGCCCGATAATCTCCTGGAAAGTGAGCTTTTCGGGCACGTGGCCGGAGCCTTCACCGGGGCGAACACCAACAAGCCGGGAAAATTCAAGTTGGCGGACACCGGCACCCTCTTCCTCGACGAGATCGGGACATCGAGCCAAGCCTTGCAGATCAAGCTCTTGAGAGTCTTGCAGGAATTGCAATTCGAACCCTTGGGGGGGAGCGAGACCATTCAGGTCGATACCCGGTTGATCCTGGCAACCAATGAGAATTTGGAGCAGGCGGTTCAGGAGGGAAGGTTCCGGCAAGACCTGTTCTATCGCATCAATGTTATTCGCTTGGAACTACCCGCCTTGCGTGAACGGGTCGATGACATTCCGGTCCTCGTCGATCATTTCCTCCAAGCCGCGGCTGTCGAATACCAACGCGAGATCGATAGCTGCTCGCCGGATGCCATGGAACTCTTGTGCCGGTACCCGTGGCCGGGCAATATTCGCGAGTTGGAAAACGTCATCCAGCGAGCCGTACTGTTGGCAAAAAAACCAATCATCGATATCGAGTTGCTGCCAGCTTCCTTGCGGTCGCCGTCGAGCTCGGTCTGCCTGGGGGGGACGGCCTCAGGGACGAATACTTCCCCGAGCTTGGCCGCCGGGAATGGGCTACCGCCACCATCGCGGTCTATCCATGACCGTTTGTTGACTCTGGATGAAGCCTTGGAGGAACCCGAACGCCGCATTATTGTCGAAGCCCTCAAAGCCCGTAACTGGAATCGCAACGAAACTGCCCTGGCCCTCGGAATCAATCGCACCACCCTCTATAAAAAGATCAAGCGCTTAGGGATTGAGGCTTTGATTCCCGGTTGAAGCCGCTGCCATGGTGGCTAACCCTGGTCGACTAGAGCCGCAAACAGAAAATGCGGATGGGACGATGGCCATCCTCCAGGTCGACAAAAGTTTCCCGTAACTGCCAGCCCGCGGTCTGGATCCAGCGGCGGAAACGATCGCCGGTATGCCGCTGCGGTTCGCTGAGATATACCATACCATCTTTGCCTAGGTGACGACGCAGACAAGGCTCGAGGATTGGATGAAGCGACGGATCGTAGACGATATCCGAGCCGAGGATGAAGGGGAAATCCGCCGTCGGTAAACGCTCGCGACTCCACTCCAAGCGTCGGACACAAACCCGTTCGCGGATAAAGCGAGCATTGTAACGAGCTACCAGCATCGCTGGACCGACGGCATCGGTGATCGTCACCTTCGCCCCTCGCAACGCCGCACCGATACCGACGCGACCGCTACCGCACCCCAATTCAAGGACCGGTACATCCACCAGTTCGAGCTGGTCGAGGAATCGCTCCAGTCCGATCGAGGCCCGCCAATGAGCGGCCCAGAAAGGATCGAGTTCGGCCGGACTCCGGTCGCTTCTGGCCAGGGCCTCTTCAAGCAACCGATCCGGTTCGATGACCCGCGTCCACGGATAAGGCCGGCCATGGATTTCAATCGAGGTGTGCTCGAGCGGAAAAAGCCGCTCGATCCGCTGCAGCAATTGCTGCTCAGCGCGGAGGCTGCGGGCGATATCCTGGCTAGCCTGGGGCACGTCCAAGCTGCCTAATCTTCCATCGCTTGGATATACTGTCGCAACCGTTCCAGTTCGTCGGTAGTATCCTTGAGCCGTAGCATGTTGCTTACCCGCTTGTTCAGCTCGACCTTGTTGACTGGCTTGGAAAGGAAGTCATCGGTCCCAGCCGATACTGCCCTTTCGATGTCTCCCAGCTCGTTCAAGGCGGTCACCATCAGAATCATGATCTTCGAGGTTTGCGGGTTCCCCTTCAGTTGGCGGCAAACTTCAAAGCCGTTCATCTTGGGCATCATCACGTCGAGCAGGATCAGGTCCGGCCGGAAACTAGCTACCTTTTGCAGCGTTTCCGCTCCGTCATTGGCCGTTTCCGTCTCGCATTCGAAGGTAGCCAGATAGGCTTCCAGCAATTCACGGTTCGCGGCGTTGTCGTCCGCTATCAATATTCGCGGCAAAGCGGCCATCGTCTGATCCCTTGACCTTCGTTACGCAACTACCGGAACTTTTTCGGCCGGGACGGGGAATTGCATCGCCATCTCGCGCACCTCACCGCGGATGCGTTGCAGCAAGGTTTCGTCGTCGACGTGACGCAAAGCTTGCACGATCCATTTGGCGATTTGCTGGAATTGCTCGGTCCGCATGCCTCGAGTCGTCAGCGCCGGGGCTCCGATGCGGATGCCGCTAGGGTCCATGGCTTTTCGCGTGTCGAAGGGAATCATGTTCATGTTGACGGTGATACCACAACGCTCCAACGTTTTTTCGGCGATCTTCCCTCCCAAACCCAGGCTGGTTACATCCAGCAACACCAGGTGGTTGTCGGTACCGCCGCTGATCAGGCGAACGCCTTGGGAGAGCAAGCTCTCCGCCAAGGCCTTAGCGTTCTCCAGAATCGCTCGGCCATAGCTTTTGAAATCATCGCTCAGGGCTTCCGCGAAACAGACGGCCTTGCCGGCGATGACGTGCATCAACGGGCCCCCTTGGATGCCGGGAAAAACAGCGCTGTTGATCGGCTTGGCATATTCGCTTTTGCTCAAAATCAATCCGCCGCGCGGACCGCGAAGTGTCTTATGGGTAGTGGTGGTCACATAGTCAGCACAAGGGACTGGGTTGTGGTGCAAGCCGGCGGCCACCAGGCCGGCGTAATGGGCCATATCGACCAGCAACTTCGCTCCCACCTCGCGGGCGATTTCGGCGAATCGATCATGGAGGATCTCGCGGGGGTAAGCGCTGGCTCCCGCCACGATCAGCTTGGGTTGGTGCTCGCGGGCGAGGCGGGCAACCTGGTCGAAATCGATGCGGTGATGCTTCGGATCTACCCCATACGCCTGGAAACGGTAGAGTTTCCCGCTGATATTCAAGTGCATGCCGTGGGTAAGATGGCCACCTTGGGCCAAATCCAGGCCGAGCACACAGTCGCCGGGTTGCAGTGCCGAGAGATAAACGGCGGTGTTGGCCTGGGACCCAGAATGCGGTTGGACATTGGCCGCTTCGGCCCCGAACAACTCGCGGGCACGGTCGATAGCCAGTTGTTCGATGACGTCGACGTACTCGCAACCTCCGTAGTAACGCCTCCCCGGGTAGCCTTCGGCATACTTATTCGTCAGAACGCTGCCGACCGCCTGCATCACCGCCAGCGAGGTGTAGTTTTCGCTGGCAATCATCTCGAGACCATCCTGTTGGCGGGTGGCCTCGGCTTCGATGGCCGCCCAAACGGCGGGATCCTGGTTGGCTAAGACATTCATGGATTGGCTTTAAATTTCCTTGGAATCGAGGCTGTTTTCACCTATTGTCGGAGCAACCGACCACTTCGTCAATCGAATCCGCCAGCTTTCCCTGCGGCACAGCTATTGACCCAGATTTTCAGGGGGGTATAGTCGTCAGTCTTGCTTGCCCGCGCGGATATGGCGGAATTGGCAGACGCGCTAGACTCAGGATCTAGTGACCAATTAAACGGTCGTGGAGGTTCGACTCCTCTTATCCGCACTCAGGTTTCTTACCATGCCCAAAGATTTCCTAGCCGGTACTCGCGACGCTTACGATTGCGTCGTCATCGGCAGCGGGTTGGCCGGAATGACGGCCGCCAACATCTTGGGACGAGCTGGCCACAAGGTGCTGCTGTTAGAGCAGCACTATAAGCTAGGCGGTTTGGCAACTTGGTTTCGCCGACCCGGTGGCCACATTTTCGATATCTCGCTCCATGGTTTTCCCTACGGCATGCTCAAGAGTTGCCGCCGCTATTGGAGCGACGAGATCGCCGATCGGATCGTGCAGCTAAGAAACATTCGGTTCGACAACCCGATGTTTTCCTTGACCACGACCTTCAATCGCGAGGATTTCACCCGGCTGCTGGTAGAGCGGTTTGGAATCGCCTTGTCGGTCGTCAAGGATTTTTTTGATACGGCTCGGGGGATGAATTTCTACGACGATCAGCGAACCACGACCCGAGAACTGTTCGAACGGTTCTTTCCAGGTCGAGAGGATGTGGTTCGTTTGCTGATGGAGCCGATCACCTACGCCAATGGCTCGACCCTCGAGGATCCGGCGATCACCTACGGGATCGTTTTTTCCAACTTCATGGCCAAGGGAGTCTTTATCTACGAGGGTGGGACAGACGACCTGGTAGCCAAGATGAGTCGCGAGTTGCAAGCCAACGGCGTCGACGTTCGGATCAAGTGCAACGTAACGCAAGTCGTTACCGGTTCCCAAGGAGTCGAAGGGGTGATGGTCGACGGTCGGCTCATTCGGTGCCGAGCGGTGGTCAGCAATTCGAATCTCAAGAATACGATCTTTCAGCTGGTCGGTAAGGAGCGTTTCGATCCACAGTTTGTCCGCGATGCCGAAGCCGTCCGCGTGAATAACTCCAGCACCCAGGTCTACATGGCTTTGCGGCCGGGAGAGACCGTCGATGAGGAAACCGGCGACCTGCTGTTTTGTTCCACTGCTCCCGCCTTCCGTACCCAGTTGCTGCTCAGTCGCAAGATCACATCGCGAACCTTCAGCTTCTACTACCCGCGGACTCGACCGACTGGCAAAGAGCGGTATGCGATCGTCAGCAGCACCAACGCGAATTGGAGTGACTGGGCCGATTTGAACGAGGCCGATTATGCGGCCAGCAAGCAGGACTTGATCGAGACCACGCTCGATGCCCTGGAAAAGTACGTTCCCAATTGTCGTCAGAAAATCGAGTACGTCGAAGCCGCTACGCCGCGGACTTTCCAGCATTACACCAAGCACTTTCATGGGGCCAGCTTTGGGACGAAGTTCGAAGGGCTAGCCGTCAGTCGCGGTTTGCCCGACCAGGTCCCTGGCCTCTATCATGCCGGAAGTGTTGGCATCATCATGTCGGGCTGGTTGGGGGCCATCAATTATGGAGTGATCGTGGCCAATGAGGTCGATAGCCGACTTTGCCGGTCGTCGGCAAGCAGCATCTTGACCAGCAGCCCATCGCCGCTCGGCGAGGTCCCCGCCGACGCGAGCTCCTCGTCGAAGGCACTTGCCTCGCCGCACTATCCGTCGCCCCAGTACCCTGCGGCGGCTCGCTCAGCCCAAGAACGCGCGGCGGTCAAGCCTTAGGCCATACAGGCTAGACGGCATCGCCAGGGTTAGGCTTTCTTGCCGGACAGCAGCGCCTCGCGAACCGCGGTCAAAACCCGCAGTTGAACCTCGGCGAATTCCCCTTCGATGTACGCGCCGGCGGCGGCGCGGTGGCCACCACCGCCGAAGTTCCTCGCCAATTGGTTGCAATCGACGTGGCACCGCGAGCGGAAGCTAATTTTGAAGCCTCCTTTGAGCTGCTCGACCAGGATGATCGCCATCTGGGTCCCGGCGATTGCTAAGGTCAGGTTGATGGCGTCTTCGGTGTCGCTGGGCAGGGCGCCCGTTTCCGCGAAGTCCTCTTTCAAAACGAAAGTATGCACCAGACGCCCTTCGAGTTCGGCTTCCGTCCGGGAAAGGATTCTTCCTCGCAAACGCACTCGACCGATAGTGTCCCGTTCGTACAGATCGCCATAGATGCCCGATGGATCGGCACCTGCATCGAGCAGTTCCGCGATCACCCGATAGGTTTCCGCAGTCGTCGAGGCAAAGCGAAACCAACCGGTGTCGGTGGCGATGGCCGCGAAAAGGGAAGAAGCCATGGGGCGGGTGACGGTAACCCCGAGTTGCTTAGCGCACTTGGCAACCAGGTGGCCGGTAGCCTCAGCACTGGTGTCCTTGAAAAACTCGGTCCCCAGCTCATCTTCCCCAACATGGTGGTCGATGCATAACTTGGGACCGGAAAAACGCCGCAAGACTTCCGCCATCGGGCCGAGTTGAGCCCAGGCACTTGTGTCGAGGACGATCAGGCAATCGCCGCGGACTTCAGATTCGGAGAGGTGTTCTCCCAACACTTGGATCCGCTGGGAGGGGTCGAGGAACGAAAGGCCGGGTGGGGTCGGGTGCCCGTTGATGATATCGACCCGCTTGCCCATCCCCTCCAGGATACCGCACATCCCCAACTCGCTGCCTAAGGCGTCGCAGTCAGGCCGGATGTGGCTGGTGAGGACGAAATGATGGTGCTGGCGTAGGATGGAGGCCAAGCGCTCCCAGTCTAAACTCATTCAATCTTCGAATTCTACGTCGGACGGAGCGACGGTGGGGATCGGTGCCAGGTCAGGCGTCAACCCGTGATTGTAACCGTTTTCCAGCGGCTCGTGGGGGTGAAACCTGTTCTGAGGGGAGCTGGGATGATTTCCCCTTCGTGCGGTGGGGTGGGGGAACTACAATCGAGGGAGTGATTCCCCTTCCTTGGGCGGCGGACGATCCGCCTTGCATGATGGCTGAGAGCGAACTCAAAAATCTACCGAAACTTCAAAAGATCGCTGCCAATCTCGGCATTCCCCAAACGCGACGCCATATTTTTTTGTGTTGCGATCAAAGCAAAGCCAAGTGCTGCGACCGCAAGCGAGCGAATGAGGCGTGGGATTACCTCAAGAACCGTCTGAAAGAGTTAAAGCTCTCGGATGCCGGCGGTGTTTTTCGCACCAAAGCCAATTGTCTTCGGATTTGTGAGGGGGGGCCGATCGCTGTCGTCTATCCCGAGGGAACCTGGTACGGCGAATGCGATCCGCCCGTCCTCGAGCGCATCATTCAGGAACATCTGATCGGTGGCCGACCGGTGGCCGAATACCGGATCGCTGAGCAGCCTTTGGAACGCGGGTCGTGAAGGGTTGACAGAAGGAATTAAAGGGGCCAACCTATGCGGTACGCGTCCTGTTCTACCTCTTCTTTGCCGGGAGATTTTCGTTGAGTTCCACCACTGAACCTGATGCATCGTCATGCCCGCTGATGGCTGATCCATGGAGCGAACTGGCGATCACTTCGTCCGACTGGTTCGAGCAGGCTCTCGCGACCGTTGCGCCTGTCACTCCTCCACGGGCGGGTTCGTGGGGCGACGACGATGAGGATGAAGAGGATCCGCTTGAAGAAGGCGACGATGAGGAAGAGGAAATCGAGGCGGATCCCTTCGACGACTTCGACGAGGAAGATTTCGACGATGATTTCGACGACGACTTCGAGGAGGAGTTGGAAGACGAGTACCAGATCGAACCTGCCGACGATGGAGCGGTAGAAGACGCCGATCTAGAAGAGATCGATTCCGAGGAAGATGATCTGGATGAAGAAGTCGATCTTTGAAACGCAAGCCGCCTCGGGCTTCACGGCTGTTGGAACCGATGTCAGTTTCCCCGATCAAGAAGTCGAGGTCCTGCGTTTCTGGAAGGAGCAGGATATCTATCGGGAGTCGCTGCGGCTTCGCGAAGGAGGACCATCCTTTGTTTTTTTCGAAGGTCCACCTACGGCGAACGGTCTACCACACCCCGGGCATTGTTTGACTCGGGCTATGAAGGATCTGTTCCCGCGTTACCGGACCATGCGGGGGTATCGCTGCCAGCGAAAGGCGGGTTGGGATACGCATGGCCTGCCGGTCGAGGTCGAGGTTTGCAAGGAACTGGGGATTCACGGCAAATCCGAAATCGAGAGCTACGGGATTGAGCCCTTCATCCAAAAGTGCCAGCAAAGCGTATGGCGCTATATGCAGGAATGGGAGAAGCTGACCGAACGCATCGGCTTCTGGATCGATCTCTCGGAGGCCTACGTCACCTACCATCAAAGCTTTGTGGAAAGCGTTTGGTGGTCGCTGAAAAACCTGTTTGAACGAGGATTGTTGTATCGCGGTCACAAGATTGTTTGGTGGTGGGCTCAGGGGGGGACGGCACTATCCAGCGGCGAGGTAGGCCAAGGTTACCGCGAGGTGGCGGACCCGAGTGTCTATGTACGTTTCCCGTTGGAGGATGAAGAGAAGACTTCCTTGGTCATCTGGACCACAACCCCTTGGACCTTGCCGAGCAACCAGTTCGCGGCTGTCCATCCGCAGTTGACGTATGCTTACTGCCGCGACGACGAACACCAGGAAACGGTGATCCTGGCCGAGTCCTTGGTGGAAGTCCTAGCGGAGAAACTCAAGCGACCGCTGACGGTGGTCAAGACATTGCCAGGTGAAGCCCTGGTCGGTCGTCATTATCGGCCACCTTTCGCTGACTATTATGCCAAGCAGGGGCAAAGCGTTGGAGATTTGTTGACCGGAGGCTCGCAGCGTTTGGCCTGGCGCGTGATCGCGGCTGATTTCGTCACCACCGATTCGGGTACGGGGGCGGTACATATCGCCCCGGCTTTTGGGGAAGTCGACTTCGAGGTCTTGCTGGCTGAGCAAGCTCGATTCCTTCCCGGGCGAGGGCCGGCCTTGATTTGCGCCGTGGACCCGGAGGGTCGGTTCACCGCCGAGGTTCCCGACTATCAAGGGACATGGGTGAAAGACGCCGACAAGCCGATTACTCGTCGCCTTCGCGACGAGGGGCGGCTTTGGCATCAGGAGCAATACGTCCATGATTATCCGTTCTGTTGGCGGGCCGAAGCCGACCCACTGATTCAGTATCCGCGGGAGAGTTGGTTTATTCGAACGACCGCCTTTCGCGATGCGATGTTAGCCAACAATGCCAAGATCGGTTGGCAACCCGAGCACATCCGCGATGGTCGCTTCGGAAATTTCCTTGCTTCCAACGTCGATTGGGCCTTATCGCGCGAACGCTACTGGGGTACGCCGCTCCCGATCTGGATCTGTGACAAGACCGGAAAAATGGAGGCGATCGGGAGCTATGAGGAACTGTTGGCGAAGCCGGATTGCCGCGGCCGAGAGGTGTGGGAGCAGGCCAAAGCCGCTCAACCGGATCTAGCGGAAGATCTGAAGGTGCATAAACCTTACATCGACGCGATCACCTACGCTTCGCCCTTCGCTGAAGGAGGGCGGATGCAGCGAGTTACGGAAGTGATCGATTGCTGGTACGACAGCGGCGCCATGCCCTTCGCCCAATGGGGCTATCCCCATCGTCAGGCGGACTCGTTCGCCGATCAATTCCCCGCCGATTTTATCAGCGAGGCGATCGATCAGACTCGGGGCTGGTTCTACAGCCAGTTAGCGATCAGCACTATGCTCTTTTCCGGTGAGGGGCTCTTTTCCGGTGAGAGGCTCTTCTCCGGTGAGGGGAAGGAAGCCGCCGGGGCCGGAGTTGCTAAGCCTGCCGAAGCCACTGCGAGTATCCCCTACCCCCATCCTTTCCGCAATTGTATCGTGCTGGGCCTGATGCTGGCCGAGTGGTACGAGAGCAAGGATGGCAAGCAACGCTTCTTGACCGAGGAAGAGGCCAAAGCCGCCTGCGGCAGCGACTATGTGACCAAAACCGGCAAGATGAGCAAGCAGTTGCGAAACTATCGCAGCCCCCAGGAGATTTTTGATCGTTTTGGGGCCGATGCCCTGCGGTGGTATTTCTATTCGGCACAGCCCCCGTGGAACTCGATCCTATACAGCGAACGGGCAATTCGCGACAGTATTCCCGAGTTCATGCTCCGGTTATGGAATGTCTTCAGCTTCTTCACTATCTATGCTGAAATCGATGGCTTCATGGGTCCGGGCGATATTGCGGGGGGACTCGATCAGCTGACGGCGGAGGAACTGCAGCAGTCGTCCACGTACCTGCCTGCCTGCCAGCGGAGCGAATTGGATCGCTGGATCCTAGGCGAGGTAGCTGCGACCATCGGTGATGTTCAAGCCAGGATGGATGCCTATGACAGTTATGGGGCTTGCCAGAGTTTGAGCGGTCTAGTGGAAGCCCTTAGCAATTGGTATGTGCGGCGTAGCCGTTCACGTTATTGGGCCAGCGACAAGGCTTCCCGCGACAAGCTCGATGCCTACTGGACCTTGTATGAAGCCCTGTTGGCGATCACGAAATTGATTGCTCCCTTTGTCCCCTTCCTGGCCGAGTCGCTGTGGCAGCATCTGACGACGACGGTGGCCGGACGCGTTCGCAAGAGTGTCCATCTGTGCGATTACCCACGGGCCGACGCCGGTATCATCGACGAAAAACTCTCCCAAGCCATGCGGTTGCTCCGAGAAATAGCCTCGCTGGGTCGAGCGGCCCGCATGGAAGCCAAATTGAAGGTGCGACAGCCCCTGTCGCGGGTCGAGGTGACGTTGGCGCAAACCGAGCACGCGGCTTGGCTCAAAGCTCATGATGATATCGTTCGCGAAGAGCTGAATG
>JBILTQ010000340.1:0-6042 GCA_044371435.1 Pirellulaceae bacterium
TCCCGCGAGGAATGTCCTGGCTGCCGGGGGTTCCCAAACCGACACGGGTAACATCGGCCAGCTTGGCACCGGCCGCCTGCAACAAGCGATGGCTGGCGGCCACCGTCCGCTGCATCGCCTCGGTCGGTCCCTGCGGCTCGAGCGTGGCGATCGAAGTGTATCCCAAGGTCCGCCCGCAATCGTCGACCAATCCGATCTTGATGTTGGTTCCCCCCACATCGACACCGAGGAAAAGCGGCGGCTGGGAATCGGCTAGCGGAACAATCGGTGGTGCGGTCGTCATGCTTGCTCTGCAAAAAACCCGACTTTCAAGGAACCTCCGCCCCCTCAACGGGACTATGGTCGAGCCGTATTATAGGCCACAATAGGGTAGCCCCATAGACGAAACCATGACCTTCAGGAATGGCATGAATCTTCCCAAACTACTAGTGACGGCGGCCTTGCCGTATGCCAACGGTCCGATCCACATCGGGCACCTGGTGGAGTATATCCAGACGGATATCTGGGTTCGCTTCCAGAAACTGATGGGGCGCCGCGCGATCTTTATCTGCGCCGACGATACCCATGGGACGGCGATCATGATCCGCGCCCAGCGTGAGCAGGTCAGCGAATTGGAGCTGATCGAGGCGATGCAGGCTGCCCATCTTCGCGATTTCGAAGGTTTCCATATCGCTTTCGATCATTATGGCAGCACCAATTGCGCGGAGAACTACCAACTGTGCTGTGAGTTCTGGAAAGCCTTGCGGGAAGCGGGGCTGATCGCGGAAAGGGACGTAAGCCAGCTTTATGATCCGGTCGCGGGGACATTCCTCGCCGACCGCTTCGTCCAGGGAACTTGTCCCCGCTGCCGGGCGGCCGACCAGTATGGCGATAGTTGCGATAAATGCGGCTCGACCTACTCCCCGACCGAATTGATCGATCCGCGAAGCACCCTTTCGGCTGGTATTCCCGAGGTGCGGACGGCCCGGCACCTCTTCGTCCAACTGGAGAAGATGCACGATTTCCTGGAGAGCTGGACACAGACTGGGGATCATTTGCGGCCCGAGGTCGCCAACTACCTCAAAGGGCATTTCCTCGGTGAACCTTTGCGAGATTGGGACATCTCGCGTCCTGCTCCTTATTTTGGCTTCGAGATCCCCGATGCCCCGGGACATTACTGGTACGTCTGGTTCGATGCCCCGATCGGCTATATCGCTTCCACCCACCAGTGGTGCAAACAGCAAGGGGAGAGGCTGGCGGACTGGTGGAAGAGCGATGAGGTGGAAATCCACCACTTCATCGGCAAGGATATCCAGTACTTCCACACCCTCTTCTGGCCTGGCATGCTGAAGGCGGCTGGCTTCTCCCTCCCCCGCCAGGTACATATCCACGGCTTCCTGACTGTGGGTGGCGAGAAGATGTCCAAGAGCAAAGGAACGTTGGTCAAGGCGAGCACCTACTTGGCGCACCTCGATCCTTCCTACCTCCGCTACTACTATGCCAGCAAGCTCGGGCCGCGGGCCGACGATATCGATCTCAACCTGGAGGAATTCGTCAACAAGGTTAACGCCGACATCGTCGGCAAAGTGGTCAACCTCGCCAGTCGTTCGGCCCGTTTCATCGAAGAGTTGGGATTGGCTCCCAGCTACCCGCATGATGGAGGCCTGTTCAAGACCGGGGCGGAAGCCGGCTTACAGATCGCGGAAGCCTACGCCGACGGAGACTATGCCAGGGCGATGCGGACGATCATGACGCTGGCCGATGCCGCCAACGCCTACGTCGAGAATGCGGCTCCCTGGTCGCTGAAAAAAGATCCGACCCAAGTGACTCGACTGCAGGAAGTCTGCACCGTCGTACTCAACCTGTTCCGCCAGTTAGCGGTTTATTTGACGCCGGTCTTGCCAAAGCTGGCCGAGCAAACCGGTCGGCTCTTCGGCGAAACCATCGACCACTGGTCTCAAAGTCAGAAGCCGCGCGTCGGTGCGGCGATTTCCAAGTTTGAACATATGATGCAACGCATCAAACTCGAGGATGTACAAGCCATGATCGAAGCAGAAAAAGAAGCCATCCCGACCACTGTCGAGCCGGGAGCCAACCCACTGCCAACCGAGTCGTCGCCGGCCGCTTTCCTGGATAGCGACGAACCGCTGAAGGCGGAACCGTTAGCGGCGACCTGCAGCATCGAGGACTTCGCCAAGATCGACTTGCGGGTGGCGAGGGTCGTAGCGGCCGAGCATGTTCCCGAGGCCAAGAAGTTACTCAAGCTTACTTTGAGCCTCGGTGGCAGCGACCAACGTACCGTCTTTGCCGGTATCAAGGCGGCCTATGAGCCGGAAAAGCTGGTGGGTCGGCTCGTGGTGATGGTTGCCAACCTGGCGCCGCGGCAGATGAAGTTTGGTTTGAGCGAAGGGATGGTTACCGCCGCTGGCGCCGGTGGCACCGAGGTCTTCCTGCTGTCTCCGGATGCGGGGGCCAAGCCGGGTCATCGCGTCCACTGAGCCTTGAGGGGATTCGGGGAGGTATGGCCCAAAGGTCGCGGAGAGCAACTCGATGATCGTAACGATGGACGGTCCGGCCGGTGCGGGCAAAAGCTCCTTGGCTCGGCAGTTGGCTCGGGTGTTAGGCTACGAATTTCTCGATACTGGATCGATGTATCGGGCGGTGACTTTGCATTGCCTCAAGCAAGGGATCGCGTTGAGCGATGAACAAGCCGTGGCGAAGGCAGCGGCCGGCCTCGACTTGGCTTTTGAGGGCGATCGCGTTTCGCTCAACGGAGAAGACGTCTCCGCTGGGATCCGAACGGCCGAGGTCACCAAGGCGATCCGCCCGGTGGCCGACAACCAACAGGTACGACGACGACTAGTAGAAATCCAGCGGGGCTGGGCCGGTGAACGCGACGTGGTCACCGAAGGCCGGGACCAGGGGACGGTAGCTTTTCCGCATGCCGAATGCAAAATCTACTTGACGGCTTCCCCCGAGGAACGAGCGCGACGCCGTGTCGCCCAGTTAGCCGCACAGGGGGTGATAGCGGATTTCGAGGAAATCCTGCGGCTGCAGACGATACGGGATGATGAAGATATTCAGCGGTCTGAAGGGGGACTGAAGGCAGCCGCCGATGCTATCTACGTCCATACCGACGGGATGTCCGAAGCGGAGGTGCTGGCGCGGTTGGTGGAGCTGGTTCAATCGCGTTCCGAAACGACCTTGACTTCGCCTGATCCCAGCCATGAAGGTCGACGATGAAAGCTTGGGTTAGCCGCCTGGCCAAGGAACTTTTCTATCGCAGCCTTCGCTTTTGGTCGCGGATGCTGGTGGTTGGCTGCTGTGAATTTCGCACCGCAGGCCGCGAGCATCTCCTCGAGAATCAAGGGGCAATGGTCCTCTCAACCCATCAGTCGATGCTCGATCCAGTCCTGGTCGGCTTGTGTTTCAACGACCGGCTGAATTATCTGGCTCGGAGCACCCTTTTCAAGAACAAAGTCTTCGCCTTCCTGATCCGAGCTTTGGATGCCATCGAGATCGACCGGGAACGCGGAGGACTGAGCGGGCTGCGGGAAATGCTTCAGCGATTGAGCGCTGGCAAGAAGGTGCTGATCTTTCCCGAGGGTACCCGTACGTACGATGGCGAGATCGGCGAACTCAAGATGGGCTTCGCTCCGATCGCCCGACGCGCCGCCGTTCCCTTGATTCCAGTGGCGATCGTGGGGGCCTATGGTATTCTACCCCGCGGTCGCCGTTGGCCTACGCGGCAGCCGTTGGCGGTCGTCATCGGCCGCCCGATCCCGCCGGAAGAAGTCGCCACCATGAACGACAACATGCTGAAAGCTCGGCTCGCCCAAGACTTGGAAAGCTGCAAACGCCGAGGGGACCAATTGCTGGGGCATAGCTAGCCATGCCAGGTTCGACGTTCCACGATTCCCAAGGGAACGATGGAAGCGGTCACTACTTCTTTTTCTTGGTGACCTTCTTGGCCGTCTTCTTGACGGTTGTTTTGGCACTAACTTTCGCCGCCTTCTTGGAAGCCCCCTTCTTCACCGCCTTGGCCGGCGCCTTCTTGGTGGCAGCTTTGCTTGTCTTGGGAGCGGATTTACCGAAGGCCAAGTCCCATCCAGAGGCATACTTTCCGGTGGTTCCAACTCGCAATATCGTCACGGAAGATCACCCTTTCACAATCGATGATTCAACAGAACCGTACTCACTGAAAACATTCCACCCGCCGTCACCCCAGACTCATCCGGTCAGTGCGCAGGCGACTCGCCACGAGCAGAGCCGACGAAATGCCACCGAGGACGACGCGGACGTTGAAATTACACCGTTAGCGAGGATGGGGTCAAGAGGCACCAGGGGAATCTCGCGTCGGTTTCAGGGAATCGCGGGCCAGTCGAGCCTCGCCCAAGGGTTCCCGCCCAAGGGCGAACGTACCGCATGGCTCGACAACTGGTCGCTTCGATCCCTCCGATTATCCTCCGCTGGCGAGCCTTAGCCGACGAATGACCGGCATCCGCTTCCCTCCAATGTCGACCCGCTACCGGACTCGCCCGCCGCGGAACGGTCCGGTTGCATCCAGTCCTCCAGGCGGATGTTCATCGATGAACCTCCGCCCATCGCCTTAGCGGGCACCGACCAGGTTCGCCTCTTGTTCCGCTGACGTCTCGAAGATGAAGCCATCATCGACATAATCGACTTTGATGGCGGTGCCCTCGGGAACGTTTCGCCGCAACAACTCCGTTGCTAATGGATTTTGTAAGCGGCGCTGGATGACTCGCTTGAGCGGTCGCGCTCCATACTGCGGGTCGAAGCCCTCGCTGGCGATCTGCTTGGCAGCCGCATCCGACACGATCAGCCGGATATGGTTCTCGGCCAGTTTGGCCTCGAGGTGCTGCAATTGCAGGTCGACAATCCGACGGACCTGTTCCCACCCCAGCGGCTCGAAGACGATTGTCTCATCGATCCGGTTGAGGAACTCCGGAAGGAACTTGGACTTCAGCGCCGTCTGGACCGCTGCCTGAATATCCTCTTCGGAGCCTCCTTCCTGAGTGATCTGCTGGATGGCCTGACTGCCAACATTGCTAGTCATGACCACCAGCGTGTTGGTGAAATCGACGGTCCGACCATGACCATCGGTCAACCGACCATCGTCGAGCACCTGCAGCAGGATGTTGAAAACATCGGGATGAGCCTTCTCCATTTCGTCCAACAGGATCACGCTGTAGGGGCGACGACGCACCGCCTCGGTCAGCTTCCCCCCCTCCTCGTAGCCGACGTAACCGGGAGGGGCCCCGATCAGCCGGGAAACACTGTGGCGTTCCATGAATTCGCTCATATCGATCCGGACCATGGCCTGGTCATCGTCGAACAACATCTCTGCCAGCGCCTTGCAAAGCTCGGTCTTCCCGACCCCGGTCGGACCGAGGAACAGGAAGGAACCGATAGGACGATTGGCATCCTGCAAGCCGCTGCGGCTGCGACGGACCGCGTCGCTTACGGCCACCACCGCCTTATCCTGACCGATGACCCGCTGGTGCAACCGCTCCTCCATCACCAGCAATTTAGCGCGTTCCGTCTCCAGCATCCGAGTCACCGGGATCCCGGTCCAGGCGCTGATGACGGCCGCAATTTCATCGGCGGTGACCTCGGTCCTGAGCAACTTCGGTTTGGTTTCCTTGTCGCTCTTCTCCCGCCCCGGCTCCTCGTCGGGTTCCAATTGGGATTGGAGGCGGCGTCGAGCCTGGTCCAGCTCAAACAACCGTTGATAGTCCCCTTCGGAAACGGCCCGGCCGCTAGCCTGACTCTCTTTGATCGAGGCCTCGAGTTTGACGAAAGCCGCTTCGGCTTGTTCCAGGTCCCGCCGGATCGACTGGACCCCCGAAGCCCCAAGTTTCTCCGCTTCCCATTGCTCGCGTAGTTCTGCCAGTTTCTTCTGCAGCGTCTGCAGCTCTTCGTTGATCTCCTGCAGGGCGTCTTCGGTCGATTCCTCCCCCTCTTCATTCAACTGACGTTGAGCCAATTCCAGTTGCCGCAACTGCCGTTGGATCTCATCGATTTCCGTCGGCACACTCTCGC
>JBILTQ010000311.1:0-6879 GCA_044371435.1 Pirellulaceae bacterium
ATCGTGGCTATCCTCAATCCCAATGCCGCCATTGAGCCGCGCTATGCCAGTTATGTGGTGCTCACCGAAGATGGACGCACGTTATCGGGAGTCATTGCCAATGAAACTGCCTCGCATTTCGAACTGCTCCAGGCGGGTGGGCTGCGCGAAACCATCTTGCGGTCGGAGAATCCCCAAATCCGCGCGACCGGTTCTTCGCTGATGCCGGTGGGTTTGGAGCAAGGGTTGTCGCCACAAGAGCTGGCAGACCTCATCGGTTATATCAAAAGCGGCGGTTGACCAAGCCGCTGATACCAAGCGGATGGAAGGTCAATCGAGCCAATCAACCGTTCGACTTTTTTCGACCACGCGGGATCAACTCCATCCATCGGGAAGGCAAGGATAAGGGGTTCGCCTTCGAAGAAGCTGGCCTGACAGCCGTGTGGTGCTGCCGCTAGGCGAGACTTTCGTCGAGGTTGGCCGTTTCCTCCGACCGTCACGACCACTGGTAAGCGCGTTGCTGCCGGTAGCCGTGGATGCAAATCGTTTGGTCGGCCAGAATATCCATCACCGCATAGCCGTTGTTCTCCGGGCCGGAACCTTCGACCATAGCGACCAGCGTGCAATAATGGATCCCGTGGATTTCCTGGTAGTCGTTGCCATGGCTATGCCCTTGCAGGACCGCCAGGACTTTGCCGGAAGCCTCCAGGACCTCACGAACAGCCGCGGCGTTCCGCACGGCGTGTTTGCCGGCCAAGTCCAAACGTTGATGGGCGAAGACGATGGTCTTCTTGGCGGTTGCACGCAGGTCGGCTTGCAACCAGGCCAGTTCGTGCGGCGGAATATTGGCGTCGGTCCAGGCAGCGCTTTTGCGACCGTAAGGTTGGCCGTCGGCGCGGAAACAGGCATCCAAGACCACGAAATGGAAATCGCCGAGTTCAAAGGAGTAAAAGGATTCCTGCCGCCCGATCCCCTGCAGGAATTCCTCCTTGGTCAGCCAGTCGACGCAATGGTTTCCCAGGACATAGTGTTTTTCGCCCGGCAACTGTTGGAAGGCCCGCTGAATCTCCTTCAAGTACCGCAGTTCGGCTTCGACGCTGTCGGCTGCATCGATGAAATCCCCCAACTCCACCACGCCATCCGGTGGATCGTCGCTAAATTGCCTGGCAGCTTCGGCCAGTTTTCCGAGCGTCTCGCGATAATGCCGGGTTCCAGCGGATGGTTTGTCGGCGTGGTGCAGATCGGTGACCAGGCCGAACCGGAGCCGCCGCGCGGGCAAGTCGCTTGCCAGAAGAGTTGACCAACGGGAGTTGCCGAGCAGGTACAGGCTGCCGCAGCGCAGGCACGCGCGACGATGCAGAAAATCAATCCTTCCGGACATGCTCTCGGTCTTTCGCGGAGAAGTGGGGCGCAGGCCAAAGCCGGGCTGTTGCCGAGCTGTCCGGCATGCGAGCCGCGGTGAGTTCGCTGACCGGAGTGGCTAGGCTGATCGGCCCTAAGTATGGCCAGGTTTTCGTCGGGCGGCTAGGGTTCGGTATGCCGGTGGCAGCGTCAAGCGAGGATTCGATGGTCGAAGGAGAGTTGTTCGATGCAACTTGGGCTTGGATCCTGGGCTGGGGCGTCCTCGCTGCCTACTTGACGTCCAGGCAGTTGGCTCGACAATCGCAGACAGTATGGTGAAAGTCAACTGGCGTCCAAATTTTTCGGCAAGTGCCTTGCATGCGGCACAGGCAATCGCCTTGGAGGCGGGTGTTGCCGACCAGGAATTGCTCATGGCTTTAGCTCCGGCGGCCGGCCAACTCCATGCGTGTCTGAGCGAGTGGTTGCAGGGAAGCGTTGCTCGCGGGTGGCGAACGTTGGTCGGGTTATCGGCAGGGATCGAGAGCAACCAGGCGTTAGCCGAAGCATGCTTAGCCAAGTGGGGATTGCGTCAAGCTACGACGACTTCAAGGATTGTTCGCTTGGCGGGAGCGATCGCTGATGTAGAAGCCGCGATGCGATTGGTCCAACCGAAATTGCTCGAGCAATTGTCCTTGCGAGCTAGGCCGATCCAGGAGCAATGGTTAGGCTATGGCCAAGGTTTGACAGCCCACCTCCGTCGGCTGACCGACCCTCAGTGGTTGGTCGAGGAGGCCGAAGCGATCCTGGTGCATCCGGTGCTTGGAGGTGGCGGATACGCCTTGGCCGATAGGAATCGCTTCACCTTCGAAGCGGTGCTGACCAACCCCTTGAGCGAATTACCCGAGGTGCTGCGGGTGGCCTGGTTAGCCGCTCAGCTGCAAGCCGATTTGCCTCGTTACACGGAAGGGCTGGGCCCCTTTCGCGCTGAGCCTGTCGTGGCCCTGGCTATGCTGCCGGTAGTCCTGGCGGCGGCGGAAGTGATGGAATTGAGTCGTTGTGAGGAGGTGATTATCCAGTTGGCTATCGAGCATTGGCAGATCGCTATCCCGCAGCGGGATGATGTCAGCTCCCTGTTGCTCCCTTGGTGGGAAACCTATCTTCAAACCCGTCCCGCTTGGCCTATCGCTCTCAAGGCCTTGGATAAGATGCTTCACGATCAGTGAGCGCTACGGGTCTATAAGCCAACCGAGCAGACCTCATCGCTGCCCGGCGGCTCCCCTCGCGCTATCGCTGGCTGCTGTAGGGAGCCCTAGAGGAGCGGTCCCGTCAACCTGGCGGTTTGCTCTACGAAACGGATAGCGAACGGCCGTTGGCTAAATCGTTGAAGATCTAAGAGTTCCGATTGATCCAGGTAAGCCTGTTGCAAGCGGCGGAGGTCGACAGTGAATTCATGGTCGTAAATAGCCAGGGTAATCTCGAAATTCAAGCGGAAGCTTCGGGGATCCATGTTCAGCGACCCGAAGAGGCTGATCCGTTGATCGATCGTCACGCTCTTGGTATGCAGCAAGCCGCCATGAAACTTCGCAATGGCTACCCCCGCCTCCATCAGCGTACCGATAAAGGCCTGGCTGGCGAAACGAACCAGCAAGGAATCGACCTTGGCTGGCACGATGATCACCACCTTTACCCCGCGATGGGCTGCCGAGGTTAAAGCCATATGCAAGGATTCGCTGGGGACAAAGTAAGGGGTGGTGATGATGAGCTCGCGTCGAGCCGTGTAGATCGCGGAAATCAAGATCCGTTCGATGGCTTCGACCTGGTTGGCTGGGCCTGAAGGCAGCACCTGGACCGCTCCTGAGCCAACTTTAGCCAGCGGCTGATCGCCGGTGAGATCGGGCAAGCTCGGGGCGGCCGAGTTGGTCTCGATATACCAATCCGTCTGGAAGGTGATCGCTAGCGACTCGACGGCTGGACCTTCGACACGGACCATCGCGTCGACCCACTGCCCGACCCCAAAATCGGTTTTGAAGTAACGTGGATCGACCAGATTGAGGCTGCCGGTCCAGGCGACTCGATCATCGATCAACACGATCTTACGATGTAAACGCAAGTCGAACCGAACGAAAGGTAACCGCCAGATGCCGCCTGGGAGCGCTGCCTGGATATGTATCCCGCGTCGACGCATCTCCGACGCTGCCGGGCTGCGAAGGAACTGCTGACTACCCAGCGCGTCGACCAGGACCCGGCAGATAACCCCCCGCTCGGCGGCTCGAATCAGGGCGGCTACCACTTCCTGGCAGCGGCCCTTCACATCCCAGATGTAAAACTCGAGATCGCAATTCGAAGAGGCTTGGTCGATATCGCGGATCCACCCATCGAAGATGGCTTGCCAGTCTCCGAGCAATTCCAAGCGATTCCCCGGTAGCGTCGGTACTTGCAGCATCCGCTGTCCGGCTCTCGAAAGCAACTCGGCATCATCGCCAAGCATATCCCAGTGGTTGCGGAGTTGCGGGCGATTGAGATGGGCATACCGCTTCTTGATCGGCTCCTTCAAGCGTTTCATCATGGCGATACGGTGCGAACCCAATCGCAGTTCACCGATTAGCAAATAGAGGGCTGGACCGAGGGCCGGGAACATGAAGACGACCGCAATCCAAGCCAAGGCCGCACCCACGCCGCGATTGCTCATGATCACGCGCAAGACGATCGCCAGCGTGATCGCCACGTGCAGTAGCAAAATCGTAAACGTCCACACCAGCGGCGATTGCCACAGGGAAGTCAGGAAGGTAGTCACGGTAGCCCCAAGCTGGTCTGGATTACACGAAATCGCAAACCATGGATCGATGCTCCACCATTATGGAAAGTCTGGCCTTGGTAGCGGATGCCGTTGACCTCGCGGTGCGTATGCCCAAAATAAACGTCGGTCACCCCGTGCTTCGCATCCAAGGCGTGATCGGCCAGATACAAGCTCAGTTTCTTCAGAACCATCGCCTCGCGCTTGGCAACCTGCACCGCCAGACGATGCAGTTGGGTTTTGACCACCAAATCATAGAGCAGGTGGGCAACGGCAGGGGGCGGAGGATGCCGGTCGCCCTTGCGCCGCTTGCTTCCGAGCATCGCGTGATTCGGTGGACTATCGACAACGTCCCCGTGGAGGAACACGCAATGATCGATCCGCAGGAGGTAAGGCTGCCAATGCAGCCGAGGCTGGTCGAAGGCCAAACGATCCAAAGCAGCCACGAAGTCGGGATGCGCATCATGGTTACCGAGGACGTAATAGAAATAGCAGGCCGGATAGCTGGTCACCAACTTCTCCAGCCACTGGCGGGCTTGCTGGATCGAATCCTCGAGCGACTGGAGGGTACTCCATTTGAAATCGAAAATATCCCCTCCCAAAACCATGGTATGCGCATGTTCAGCTACCCGGGCAATCTGGGTCCACGCTTGCTCGCTATGGGACCTTTTGGCCAGGAGATGAAGGTCGGAAAGGAAGTAGCCGTGTTTGGCCGACATACAAGGACTCGTTACGCGAAAAACGGGACACAACCCTTATTCTAATGCTCCATCGCGATTCGGACCATTCAGCAGCCGGCGAGTCGGCGGGCTGCCGCCACGCGGGTCGGGATAAGGCTCCGGCGTTCATCGCAGAACGCGATACCCACTCCATCGGAGCTTCATCGATCGATTAACATGGGGGGAGCCTGGCGAAAATGATCAGTCCAGGCAAGCTCATTCCTCGATCCCAAGGTAAAACCCTCTCATGCGATTGAAACTGGCCTTTATCCTTTTGACGAGCCTTGGCCTCCATGAAACCTGGGCTGAGGAAACCACCAAGCTTATGGCGATCGGGGCCTCTATCGACGGATATCGTTTCGAGTTTCCGTGCAAGGATCCCATGCCTGAGCATCCCAAGCCAGGGGCCGATGGAGCCTCGGGCCTGGCCACTGGCGATCCAGCGAAGACCGACCAATTCACCGTTCAAAAGACCTTCGGGGGTGAGCGAGGCAAGCGGTACCGCGTTACCCTACGTTTTCGCGGCGTAGTCGAGCCAATGATGTATCAAGGCGGTCGAGCAGTGGGCGAGTATTTCTATATCGGAGGCGAGAAGAATAATGCAACGTATAACGTCTATCAGCTGAGCGTGTCGGAACCTCCACAGCATTACTTCCTCAATCGCCAGGATAAAGTTGGGCACCGCATCTTCACCATCGATTATGTGCAGACGATCGAGATTGCCGGTCAAGCTACCATCACCTTCCATGGAAATGGGCAGAACGGCCGGCTGATCACGAATTTCAAGAAACTCGTCGTCCCCGAGGTCCCACCTGCCCCCGCTCCCTATAACGGACAGTTTGTCCAAGTGAATGTGGTCGCGATTCAAGAAGTACCTTGACCAGTGGGGCCGTCCGCAACTCTGCCGTAGTTCCTGGAAGGTAAAGGTTGCTGGAGGCCGGTGCGCCTAAAGGCGAAGGCAGTTTAAGAGCCCGTTCCCCGCCAAGGCTTGAGTTGGCGGGGCTTGGGTTGGCTGGGGCAACCGAGGGGCAGTCCTGACCGTCCAGCGGCAGCGGTTGCTCGTAAGCGAGTTGTCGCAAGCCAATCGCTCGCGCGAAGGTCCGGTTAGCTCTACAGATGTGTTCGCAGGAAGGCCACGATATCTCGGGTTACTTGTTCGATCCAGGCATCCTGGTTCCAATGGCCGTGCTTGGCTTGATCATGCACTACCTGACGAGCTTCGACTCCCAGTTGCTTGCATCGCTCCAACGAAGGTTGATCGCGTTCCGGATTGTCAAGGCTGCCGGTGATGAAGAGGAGTGGTGGGTCATCGGCCGAAATTTTCTCGTAGGCGTCGGCCAGGTGATAAAGCTCGGGCAAGTCTTGAATACTGCCTCCCAACCAGTGCGTGGCATTCGAGGTCATGCCTGCCTGGGAGCGGTCTGCGACGCTGCCGGAAGCGATCTGCATCGGGCCCGCCATGACGACTGCGGCTTTCAGCCGCGAACTGGTACCCAGATCGCGGGCTGGTTGGAGTGCGACGATCTCGGCCGCAGTTGCCATCAATCCGACCAGGTGCCCACCGGCCGATCCGCCAACAGCGCCGATTCGCTCAGGGTCGATGCCGAAGTCGGCGGCATGGGAGCGAAGAAAATGGACCGCTGCATAGCAGTCCTGAATGCCAGCCGGGAATTTGGCTTCGTAACCCAAACGGTATTCGATGGCCGCGACCATATAGCCGGCCTCCGCTAATTTCACCGCCAGTGGACGGAATCGCGTTTTATCACCATGCAGCCAACCGCCACCATGGACCAGGACAATCGCCGGCAGCTTCTGTTTTGGTTGTCGCGGAAGGAAAAGGTCGGCCAAGAGTTTCCTCGGGCCGACTTGATGGTAGACGACATCCCAGTGAGCTTCGATGGATGCCGGAAGCGTCGGTGTCCGCTTATTGCCGATCAGCGACCCATCCATTGGGATATTCGCTTCGACTCCATAGCTCTGCATGGGTTGCGCATAAAGTCCGCCGAAGGTGCTGATGTATAAAGTTGTCCCATCGTTTCCACCGAA
>JBILTQ010000126.1:0-13264 GCA_044371435.1 Pirellulaceae bacterium
GTTGAGGAGTTACCAATTTGTCGAGCAACTGCCCATCGGCATTCCAAATCCAAATCGCTTCCGCTCCGGCGCAGTAGACATTGCCTGCTCGGTCGATCGCCATACCATCGGCTAAAGCACCGTTGTCGGCGGCTTCAAGCGTTGCAAAGGGTCGCATGGGCCCAAGCGTCCCGTCGTCGGCCACAGCGGCCTGGAGGATCGTGCCAGGCTTATACAACGACACGTATAAAGTCTTACCATCGGGGGCGAGCGTGATTCCATTGGGGGTCTCTAAACCGGTGGCCGCGACCGACACTTGGCCCTCGGGAGTCAGCCGTCGAATTTCGCCAGGCTTGGTCATGGTCACATACACATCGCCTTGGCGACTGACCACCAGATCGTTGGGCTTGGCCCCGTCGGCGAACGCCGCCAGCACGTCGAGTTGCTTCCCATCCACCGACTTCAAGATACGAGCACTCGTGTTGTCAGCGATGTACAGAGCTCCTAACTGGAAGAAGGTTCCGGAGAAACCGCCGATATCGCGAGAGGTTACCTGCCACGCTTCCTTGTTGGCCGGCCGAAAGAACCACAGTTGCTTGGCTTTGACGTCCGGGACGAAAAGACCACCGGCTCCATTGGAGGCGCTGCCGTCTACCAACTGGAAGTCGGCTCGAACCAAAGCCAGCGGCTTGGAGCGATCGACCGGCGAGGCGGCGAAGGCGGCGTGGGAGGCTAAGGTGATCGCAAGAATCAAGACCGATGATGAGTAGGTAAGCGGAAGCATGCGGGATTCCTTGTCGTCGCGGTGAGAGAGGGGAGGCAATGTTTGATGAGGGCTAAGGTCGAGAAGAGGACTCGCTTGGCCGGAAGGACTCGTCGTGGTCGGCGAGGGCTAGCCGTTGCCAGACATGAGGCAAGCGACGTTCCAGTAACTGGCGGCTGGCCGAGGGGAGGTCCGCGACCTTCAGGGGAACACAGCGCGTGTCCTCGAGCGTCCATTGGCCTGCTGCTCGGCCGTATTTGTAGCTGTAGGCCAAGCCGCCGTCAGCCCCGTAGCAGGGACTGGCAAGCAGTGGGCTTGGGACGGAAATAAAGAAATGATCGCGGCTGGCTACCTCGGAGGCGGGGTGGACGGACAGGCGTTGGCGGGCCAAGGTTCGAAAAAGTTCGCGGGCGGTAAGGGCGGCCGGGTCGACTACCTGGATGTGCTCCGCGATGCACGCTCGATAAGGATACTCACCATTTTCCTGGTAGTTGCGTAACTCGGCGAAGGCCGCCAGTATTTCCCGATGCACCAAAGGAAAATGAGTGCAACCCAAGACCACCATTTCGATCGGAGAATGAGGCTGCGTCTGTTGATGCCGCTGCACCAGCGAGGCCACATCGTAGCGGGCATAATTAGCCAGCGAATTCAGTTGCCAGGTGGCTGGCTGGCTGGGATCCCCGAGCAGCCCGCTTTGTTCGAAGCCGTAACGCTGGAGTTCTTCGATGGCGAACGGCGCTTGTTGGTGGTTGAGGCTGGGGCCCTGATAGGGATGTTCCTTGCGTTCCGGGGGCGATTCCACCAGGTAGGCTGGATCTCCCTCGATGGCACCGGCCAAGCCAATCGAACCTTGCTGCACGATCAGCGGAGCGCGTTTACCAGCCAAGCCGACCGCCGCCCCGATAGCCTTGGGGTAGGCCAAGCTATTGCAGGTGCCGGTGGTGGCCAGGATGGCAACCGTGATCCCATGATCCGAAGTTCCCAGTTGTTCGCTCACTTGCCGAGCTCCAGCTTCAACGACACCGATCACCGGCACCGGGATCTTCCAGGACTGGATCGCCGCGCGGATATCATCCAAGCCGTAGGCCGTCGCCGTATTGCAGGCGATGACGATCGCCTTGACTGGCTTTTTATGGAAGACCGGAGCTGATGCATCCAGGCTGGGCCAAACGCGTCGACCCAAAAGAAAAATGGCATCTTTGAGGATTAATTCGCGAAGGTAATCCTCTTTTCCTGAGGGGGCATAGTTCCCATAGGGCATGTTGGCCTGATCCCCCAGATAGATGAAGCTTTCACCCTCAAAATCCCAGCGGCCATCGGGGGTCGGCTCGAGGGTTTCATTGTCGAAGGCATCGCTGGACAGGATGGCTTCCATCACGGTCAACCCACCGATCCCCGAATCGAAGACTCCGATCGGCAAGCCGCGTGTATCTTCGTTAAAATCATTTCGGTCGAACGTGAATGGAGCTCCTTGGTAAGCTGGGCGAGCGGCCTGGTCGATCCATAGCCTCCGTTGGTCGTCGGCCGGGGCCTCACCCCGCAAGGGAGCGGCGGACCACAAGGTTGGGCCAAGCGAGAAAACCAGCAGTAGGATCGGTAGCAAGGAGCGGATGGTTCGCCTGATGCTGTGTCTCATGATGATCCTGTCGGCGGCTTTTCGCGTTATCCGGATACTCTTCCACCACGCGAACCGTATGATAAGGGAAACGACGACGTTCGTCACTTGAGAAGCCATTCGCGGCCTGGCCGGGGAGACTGACCCCCGCTCTGGATTTTAGTTCGATTGTTTCCCCTCTCGCCAGCAGGAATCGAAGCAGGCCACAGGAGTAATTGTTGGAACCTTTTCGTATCCATTGTCCCAATTGCCGCGGCAGATTGGTCATCCGCCATGAGTGGTTGTTGGGCCAAACTATTCACTGCCCACGCTGCCGATCGTTAGTTGCCTTGCCTCCCCTCGCTCCTTCCTCGGAGACGGGCAGTTCGATGCCCGCCGCAGCGGGCGACTACGATTCCTCAGCGATTACCCGTGTAGATGACGGCCAGTTAGCGCAGCAGGCGGCCGCGATCCCAGACGCCAGCCCAGCTTTGGATGAGCTGGATGAACAAACGCTGGCTTCGGCGATCGCCTCCTTCCGCCAGGAACAGGATCCGCGTCTTGACCATTCGTCCATGGTCGGGCTCGGCCAAGATGAGCCATCGATCACGGAAGCCGCGGGCTCGCCGAGTGGCAGCCCTACCCTGGCAGGGCAGGACTGGTCGCCGCCTTCTACCCAGCGTCGCCGACAGATCCTGATGGTGATCATGGCTTCGATCACCGGCTTGATCTTGGCTGGGGCAAGTCTCGTCATCTTTTTTTCCAGCCGCGCGTCAGATCTACAATCCGCAGGAGAGGCGAGCCAGGCTGGACCTGGCGTGTCGGCAGAAATTCCGGGGAAAGGGGAGGCGGTGGCGCCTGAGCAACCAACGCCCGCGACCGACGCCCCTCCCACCCCCGCATTGGATACCGACGAACCGACGGCTGCGACCAGCGACCCCAGCGAGATGGTCACCAACGCGCCGATCGCGGGCGGTACAGGCAAGGTTCCGGAAACCCCGCCGGCGGATCCGATCGTCCCCCCATCAGCCCAGCCGCCGCGGCAATCGTCTGATGTTCAAGCGGCGGAGTCTGCCTCGATGGCTGTCGAGGCTGCCCCCTTACCCACCCCGCCAAGCCAGCCTGCTCCCAGCCATGCTTCGACGGTCGCCGAGTCCGTGATGGACATGCCGGAGGCGATGCGAAGATTTAGCAATGTCTTTGATCCTGGTAAGCTCACCATGTTTCCCGATGCCCTGACCGTCGGTCCCAAGGCAGATGTTCCGGAGGAATTACCGGAGAAGATCGATGTCGAGTCCTTGTATCATCCGCCGGCGATCCCTGTTCCGGATTGGGATGATCTTCGACAGCGCCCGCTTGCCGGCTTGTCAGCCACGGATGTCCCACTCAATCGCTTGCTGATCATTCTAGGGCAGCTCCTGAATGTAGGGATCGGTTGGGAACTCGATTCAGTTCGATTATCGGGGGGGGATATCGATCAAGGATGTTCGGTGACCGTCGAGCAACAGAGTTTTCTAGAGGGGGTTGAACCTGCTTTGAAAGCCTGTGGAGTGGTGGTCGGTCAGGGCGAGAGCGGGTGGCCGCGACTTTCCTTCGAACGCGAATTGCTTCGCCAGAAAATCCCGTCTGCCTGGTCACTCGCCGATCTGGCTTTGGAAGAGCAAGATTGGAAGGAGTGGGAAACGTTGCTCCGCCAGTTGTATCCGGAATCTGTCACTCGATTCACACGTGACCGTGATCGGCTGGTCTGGTCCAAGGAAGCTACACTCGAAGAGCAAGCCACCGTGGCGGCTTTCCTCGATCAAAGCCGGCAGGCTCGCGGCCTGCCGGTCCAATCGACCCTCCCATCGGATGTGATTCATCCGGTGCTTGGCCTGGATACCCTCTCGAACAAACTGGAGGCTGTCAGCCAGCGGATTATCCCTGAATCTTTTTCGATTTCTCAGGCATTAGACCTTGCCGCTCGCGAGGTTGGCCTGCAACTTCTGATGGATTGGCCGGTTCTTTACGAGCACGGCTTCTCTCATGCTTACCAAGGCAGTACCCTGATCAAAGGGCGGACTTGGCCCGCGATCGCGCGACGTACCTTGGACCGGTTCAATCTGGTGGCGGTCTTGGATGGTCCGAACCGTGTAGTCCTTACCACGTTGCCCAGACAGCGGCGGATGTGGCGCACCATCGTCCTGACCTTACCGGCCAACAAGAGTCTTGAGAATGTGCGCGATGCTCTTCGCCCGCTGTCGCCGGTGGATGCTGATGGTCGATCGACGTTGATGGCCAACCTCTTGCCGGGGCGGTCGGGCGATAACCGCAAATGGATCGTCTTGCGGCTTTGCCCACCGAACACTCGGCAATGGGACCTACCCGCCATCCAGGAAATCTTCGGACGGAAGCCATCGCCATGATTTCCATCCCAAGCGAGCCGATGATAGAGCCCAAGGTTTCCAGAGGCTGGCTGCGGCTGGTGACGCTGATCCGATGGTCATGGCCACTGCCATGGACCCTGTTCGGATTATCGATCGGTATGATGGGCTTGGTGGCCGGCGGTCGCATTTGTTGGTACCGCGGCACGATCGGATGCTTCGGGCCTTGGTTGGAACGTTGCCTGAGGTGGGCGCCGATCAGCCAGGGGGCAAGCGCCATGACGCTTGGCCACGTTATCCTTGCCAGATCGGAAGAGGAGTTAGTTCGGGCGTTCGATCATGAATGGGTCCACGTCCAGCAGTACACCCGCTGGGGGCCTTTCTTCATACCAGCCTATTTTGCCGCCAGTTTGTGGGCTTGGTGGACCGGCCATCACCCCTACTGGGATAACCCTTTTGAAAAAGAAGCTTACGCCGTAAGTTTGACACGGACGTCATTCAGCAAGTGAAAGCCACCGGTCACCGGTCGAATGCATTCCTGGGCCTGCTGCTTGATGTAATAGGTGGTTACCTGCCCAGAAATACGGATCATTTCACCGCATCGTTCGACTCTCAACCGGTGCAGCGCCCCGACCGGGCTTTTCGAGAGCAGACGCTGAGCCTTTCCAAGAACCTTCCGAAATTTGAGATCGATCATCATTTGCACCCTTTGTAAGCTGCCTCGCACTCCTTGCGGAATACATCTCCCCAAGGCGGTCAGCCTACCTAATCTGGATATGTTTGTCAACTTTTGACGGGGCAGTCTGTCGGCGGTGTTGTGCGGGGGGGATCCACTCGCCGCGTTGGGCTTCCTTCCTCGATGCTCTTGCTGGCGGTTCAGAACTCCCGCGGCAGTCCGCCTCCCTACAATCGGAACGGGCGGCGCCCACGGTAGGCGAACGACCGCAGACTGAAGGAAAGTCTGAGTGGTGGGGCCTCCGGCTTACCTGGCTCAACCTAGGAATTTTGGAAGGACTATGTCGAAGTTCAACCGAGTTCGCGCCCGGTGCACCGGTCGGCGTTCATCGACCCGTGACCGCAAGGCTCCCGCGGTTGTCGAGGAAACGCAGGTAGATGGTTGATCGTCGAGCCCTGGCTTGTGGGATAGCCGAAGTATTGGGACAGACCTCGCCTTTGGTGGACGATCTATGATGGTTGAAATGCTTTGTTTGGCCGCCGAAATTACGGCAGCCCTCCTGCTGCTTTCCATCGCCATGCCCAATCGAGGGGTTATCGAGAAGCCCTCCACCCGCGACCCTTCCCCTCTCCTGGAATCGCTCCGTACGCAAGCGGAAGCTGTCCGCAGTCTGCAATTCTTATCGCTGGTCGCCGGCCTCAGGCAGTATGAGCATCTTGAGGATCATCAAAGGGCAGCGGGCCTCGGCGAGCCAAGTCGGCTTGGGGATTGCTTGGCCTGGTCCCAGGAACTGCTGGTATTGGAAGATATCAATCCAGCAACGCGTTTACCGACCAGGCAAGCCATGGGTAACCTGTTGCGGACGGCCGAGCAGTGGAAGGCCGTGCTAGCAACTCCTGTCAAAACCGTCTGGCTACGTCAGGATCCGCTCGGCGAAGTCGAGAAGCAGCATGGTCCGGTGGCCGCGGAATTGTTGATGCGGCAGGTCGCTGACGTTTTGCAGGTACTGGTTCGTGGACGTGGTCTTGTCTTTTGCATCGACCCCCAAACATTCGGGATGGTTTTCATCGAACCCTCGATGAAGACCGTCGTCGAGATTGGCCGAGAACTGCGTCAAAGGGTGATGTCCCACGACTTCCGAATCCAGGATCAATCTATCCAACTCGTCCCGGCTGTAGCTCTCGCCGATTGCCCCACACCGTTGGTTATCGACGAACTCTGGGACTTGTTGGAAGAAGGCCTAGCGGAGGTTACCGCGAGTGCCGCTAGGCCTGGCATGTATTGGGATCGGTCTATCTCCCGATGGTTACCGATGAAACGGGAAGAACCTGACCAGGCCGGCGAGCAGCACAGCGATCTTTCATCGGCAGCACCGCTCGAGGTTGCAACGCACTCCGGGCAAAATCCCGGAGAGCAAAATGTGGATCGCCCGGCCAAATCCCATGGTCCGGCCGAGGAAGCGAAAGGAGTGGACGGTCTGGCGGGGGTAGAATTTTCGTCCGATGATATCGCCGCCCTGTTTCAGGCAGCGGCCATCAGCCAGTCACGCAAGCTCGCAGCCGGATCACAGGCAGGCCCTCAGCCAGTTAGCGATAGCCGACCAGGGTCGGCCCCGCTGAGGACGCCGGCCGCGGCGGTAAATGCAGTCGAGACTGACCTTGAAGCGGACGTGGCTTCCCTGGAACAGACTGTCGATGCAGGAATCCGGTCGACGACTGCTGCAACGGAACTGATCGCCAGCCGCCAATAAAACTCTTCAAGCAAAAAATGCCAGCCGTTGGTCGCCGCCATGGGACCGATGGCCCACCGCACGGTGGACGCTGCGACTAGCCTTCCAGGCTGCGGGCATGAGCCATGGCTTCTTCGGCCATGGTGATGAACTGACGATCGCCAGTACCTGCCCAGGCTTTCTGGTAGGTGACGCTCAACGCGGTGAAATTGAAGCCATCGTTGGGTTCTAACTCACAAGCCTTCATGCCATGGATGATGGCCTCCGCGTGACGCCCGGTCTGGGTGAAGATCCGTGCCAAGGTGAGATGGGATAGGACATGCCCTGGGTCCGTAGCCAGGATCTCTTGCAGGATAGCTACCGCCTCGTCAGGCTGGCCCTGATCTTTCAGCTGCTCGGCTTGATTATATTTCTCGTGAATGTCGCTCATATTCTTTCCGTTTTCCGCACCTCGTAATGGCCGGATGTCGCCTCAGGAAACCAGTGAGGATACTTTCATAGGAGCCAATTGGTACGCCCGTGAACGGAACAAGAAGTCGATGAGGTTCCCTTCGTGCGGCTGCAGCCAATTCAGGCGGTTGGTAGGGATGGGGCCGATATTGAGTCGGTCGATGTGGACGCAGTTGGTGAGTTGATCGATCCAATCGGCATCGCTGGTAAGGGCAGTACAAACCAGCGTGGAGCCCATGGTCTTGATCATTTCCTTTTGTGGGCACTCGACCACCGACACGAACGGGAACATGTACTCTTTCATGGCCACGCCGCGAGCCGGCGAATCGGCGTGGATGACCATCGGTCGCAGGTAGGCGCATCGTTCTTTCTCGAGCAACCGCGGTCCATAATCCGCCGTCATGTCGGTGACCCCCTCTTCGCTCAGATCCTGCTGGATCATCCCCCAGGTACCTGTGGCCATCGCCGGATTAGCGAAGGCGGCGAGTTCCGAGGAGTCGTCGGTTGGCGGCTTCACCTCGACAGGTCCGATGCGTTTTGCCAGGGCTTCGGCGATTTCGCGGGTATGACGCGGGGCCCAGATGCCCGAGCAATTGATGCAACTGCGACCACCGTTGCTAAGAACGCTCTCCACCATCAGGTCGAGATAGTCCTCCCAATGGTCGACGGTATCTTCTCCGAAAATGACCTTCGACCAGCCAGGTCCGTGGGCTTGCACCCGCGGATTTCCGGCGTACTGGTTGACGGTCTGGGCACTACCGAAAATCATCGACCGCGGACACTTGCTGAGCAGCGTTCCGCCGACATCGTGCGAGCCTGGGTACATGCAGAATGCTTCCGCAGGAATCCCAGCCTCGATGAAGGCAGAAATCATCCGGTAGGGAGTCCATGGTTCCTGGGAGCCCGGCTTGAGCACCAATCCCACCTGAAGGGCGACGGCGGGTAGCCAAAGGGTGTGTACCCCTGGCGAATTGTTCGGCAAGACAGCACCGAGCACCGGCGACTGGCACTGGTAAGACACCGTCACTCCTCGCCCCTCTTCACCATAGCCTCGACTAAAGATTTCCAGATCCAAACCGCGGGTCAGGCAGTCCAAAATCTTCTTCATATTATGGAGCACGAAGGCGTTCTTCTTCATGTTCCCACGGCACATGTGTTCAGGCAGCCCTGTGCTCGCCGACTGCTGATGGACAAAATCCTCCACCGTCTGCTGGCTGTCGCCAACGGTCAACGTCCCCGACTCGAAAAGGTCGGCGGCCTTGGCGACCCGTTGTAAAAGCTCCTCCGGGGATAGTTTCCGCAAGGCAGCGCGAGCATTGTCCGCCTTGCGCATGTCCATCTGCACCATGCCTCCGTTTACCTGACCGATCTTGGCTATCGGTTCACCGGTATCGAAGTGCACGACATCCTGGATTTCCAACGACTTGTAGGGCTTGCCCCAACGCAAAGGTTGTAAGTGAATCACGGCATGGTTTCCCAAGATAGGCTGTGGATAAAAATCAAGCGGCGGTAGCCACCGATCAGATAGGCGAGATGACGCTCAGACTCAGTCGCATCGATTGCCATCCGGAATCAACGCGGGGCCGAAGATCGCAGGGCGGTTTCCTTAGTAGACGCCAACCGTAGTGCCGCCCGGAATTCCATGGTAGGGGCGGACGCCACTGATCCCGTCCCACGGGTATTTGAGGTAAGGCTTTTCTCGTTCCCCTTCGTCCCGCTCGAGGAAACCCGGTACAAAAAATTCCTTAGTCATCGTGTATAGCTTGGCTCGGCCAGTCTTGCCGTAATCCACGAGCTGTGTGTGGTCGTCGAAATCGACAACTTCCACCACGGCCCGCGGTTGCGGCGCGTAGTACGCAATCGTGTAGTCATCGTCAGCCGTGATCGGGCGCGAGCAGGCCAGCCCCATCAGGGTGTTGCCATAAGTCGGGGTCATGTACACGCCCCCTTCCTCCGGCGAGCCACCCAGGAATTCCTCCACACAGAAACGGGTCCACTGCGGGGTGAACTCCGTCCCCCCCGAAAAAATCCCGGTGATCCCGACTTCCGGGATGCTAGTCCCCTTCTCGGCCAAACCATCGGCTAACGCCTCGAGGAGTTTTGGCGTGGTAAACATGCACTTTATGTCGTGGCCAGCGGTCAAGATCGTAATCGCTTGATCGATACAATGCTTCTTGTACGCTTCGAGGTGTTCCATCCAACCTTTCTTGATCAATTTGATCACCCAACGCGGGTCAAGATCGATACAAAAGCAGATCCCGCCTCGATACTGGCAGAGGTGCTCGACCGCCAACCGCAAACGGCGTGGGCCGGATGGGCCGAGCATCAACCAATTGGAGCCCTTGGGAAAGTATTGATCGGGCAAGGTATGACTAAAGAGTTCGTAATCGATACGGAAGTCATCGATCACCACGCGACTTTTCGGGATACCGGTCGTTCCCCCTGTCTCGAAGACATAGGTTGGTCGCCCAGCCATGCCTTTGGGAATCCAGCGATTGACCGGACCACCGCGCAGCCAGTCATCCTCGAAGATGGGGAACTTCTTCAAGTCGTCGAAACACTTGACTTCGGTGAGCGGATCAAACTTCAGCGAACTCTTCTTGCCCAACCAGAAGGGACTACCAGTAGATTCGTGAAAATGCCATTGGACCGTTTCATAAGCATGCTGGTCCAGGGCTTTCTTGGCGGTAGCTTGTGCGGCCGAAACATCGCCGCTGGTGATGGTGCTCATGATTGCTATCTGTATTTCCAAGCGAAAGAGGGATCGGAATCCGCAAAACCGATATTCCCAGGATTGTATCGTAATCGCCTAGGAATCGGTATGGCTGGGGGGACTCAGGCAGGACCAGCCATCTTAAACAGGCGGGTCCGTGGAGTCTATCCACCATTGTATCAACTTGACTAGCTCCCCCCTTCCCTGGTTATAGGAATGATCGGCGCTGGCCAACGTGGCCACCCGATGGTTCGAGCTCGCCGACAAGGCCTGTCGCAAGGCGGCATCGCAACCCCGGAAACTGGGCCGCTGGCCGAGCACCTCAAGTTCGCCGAAAGTCCACAAGCACGGGTTGCGAATGCGTTCAGCCCACCCAAAGTAATCGTGGGTGTCTCCTCCATATTTGTCGATGAAGGTCGCCGCTGAAATCAGCATCGGCTGAGGATAGCGGATCGTCATCAAGGCCTCGGGTTTTCCCTGCTGCATCCGCTCTTTCGCTTCCTGGTATTGCTCGTGGAAGGTCGCTGCGTATCGTTCGTCGGCTTGCAGGATTCGGTGGTTCAACCGAGGGGGCGAAACACAGATGGTGAATGCCAGGGGGGGCAGCTCGGTGGGCAAACTGGCGAAATGGCCGACTTTGATGGCACCGAGACTGTGCCCCAGCAATCCAACTTGCTGGTAACCGAGGGCTCGCGCACGCTCGACCCAAGCCAGCAAATCCAAGTGGGCATCTGCAATCATCTCATAGGCGGCTCCGACCCGGACCCTGCCTTGCCCGCTGGGGATATAAGCCACCGGGTCGTGCCCGCGCGTGTTGATTCGCAGGACATCCTCGCCGCGTTGTAATAAGCCGTCAGCCAACGCCTGCAGCAGGCTGGATCCATAGAAATTTCCGGCTACTCCATGCACCAACAGCCATAGCCGTCGCCTTAGGGTCCGGCTGGGATCGGCTACCTGCCAATACCCGTGAAGGCGAAGCTGATCGGAGGTCATCGCTTCGAGCAAGGTTCCTGAAAGACTCATCGACTGCGACACCTTTTCGTTGCGAGGTTCTCTAGCGGCGCCGATGATCCTCCAAAATAGGCGAAAGCTCAAGCGAAAACTGGCGTCGCAGACGGTATCCCGGGGCCCTTGTCTTCGGCTGAGCCAAGAAAGTGCCGTTCGCGGCCGAAGGCTCAGCCTAGGCGGGGGCGATTCGCCGTGTCGCCTCCCATACCGAGCCGCCGCCGTTGACAACTCGCCAGACCAAGATCGAGGGAAGGAGCCGTGGCTGGAAACAAAAAAGGTCGACCCGTGGGGTCGACCTTGGCCAAATTATTTTCCTAAGCGGGAGCTACTGAACAGGGCTGACGACGATCGGCGGTTGGTTGAAATTCTGGTCGTCATTATCGTCGGCCAAAACCGCCGCAATCCCCGCCAAACCCGCCAAGCCGATCAAACCACCACCGAAGCCCATTCCGCTACCGCCGCCTCCGCCGTAACCACCACCTCCCCAGCCACCGCCACCACCACCCCAACCACAGCCGCAACCGCCGCAGGCAGGGGCCGTCCCGCACTCGTCGACAACGACTTCACCGACGGGCTGCTCGCAGGCAGCCACCACCGGTGCTTCGATGATCGTTTCCACCACCTGGGGTTCGCAGCAGGCAACTTCGCTGGTCGCGACAACTTCGCAATTCAACGTCGGGCAGCAATCCGCAAGATTGACCGCCACAAATACCTTGCCATCCTTGCCTTGACTTTGTGCAGCTAAACCTGGATCGATGACTTGGAATGAGGTCGCAGCCACGCCACCAGAACCAGCCGCGATAAACCCATACACCCCTTCGGACAAACCGGCAATCACAAACCGGCCTTCGGCGTCCGCTTCTACCCGCGCAACTTCAACCCCTTCCTTCAGCACGAAGACGCTCATCCCCTCGGTTTGGCTCGAAGCAGCCGGGAGACCAGGCTTCGCCAATTGTCCGTGCAACTTGCCCTGCTCGTCGAGCTTCACCAAGTGAGAGTTGGCGAAACGCCGTTCACTTGCCAAGGGATCGCCCTGGACCTCGACCATTCCATCCAACCGAGTCAAGAAGGGAGGAACCACCTGGGCGCGAACAATTTCCTGGATCCGCCCACCCGCGGAACGAATGGGACGAACTTCCACGGCGGTCGACAGGTGCTTGCCGGCTTCCTGCGACAACACTTGCAGCGAAAAGGCGGCAAACGACTCGTTGGTGCGACTGACCAAGGAATAATGACCAGGCTCGACGTTCTCAAAACGGAACGCACCGTCATTGCCAGCTTGAACTGCCTGGACGATCTGCCCGTCTCGGACCAAAACTACCGGCACCCCGGCTAACGGACGCTTTTCAGCGACAGTCAGGTCGACCAACTGACCTTCGACCTGACCCTCATCGCCCAGCCGCACCCATTGCTTCGAGAAGAGATCATTGAGTGGCTTGGCGGCAGCGTGGACGGTCGGCGAAACCAGACCGGGGATATCTTCACCGCGAACGGTGGTTGGCAGCGTGACCGCCCCCAGGGAAACCATTGCCCAGAAGTAAACAAACTTCATCGTCATGTTGCAAACCTTGGATGTAGCGATCCCTCGAGGCATCGCCGACAAAAGAAAAAGTTTTTCGAAGAACTAGTAAAAGAGTACAAAGCGCGACTAAAAGTTTCAACGCAAAAACCGGGGATTTTACCCATTTTGACAGGCTGTCCCAAGAGCTAGCTTCTGATCGAGCCTGGGTGTACCCGAAGATTTGCCAAATTTCCTCGAATCCGGCGGGTTCGCCGGGCGCCGGCGACCGTCTCCATCGAAGGCTCGCAAGTGTCAGGTTCGGGGACCAGACTTTCGGCTCGAACCAACGGCAGCGGCCGGGGACCGACATGCGGGGCGAGGATTGGAATTTCTCGGGAGGGGGCGACCGAGCTCAACGATCGCCGGCCGGAGCACCAAAGGCTCCCTCGAGGCGTTTCTTCTGATAAAGGTCAGAAACCGAACCGCTG
>JBILTQ010000342.1:0-6025 GCA_044371435.1 Pirellulaceae bacterium
AACCGCGAGGTTGCTGGAACGCCGGTAAAGTCTCTGCTCCGCCGAAATCTGTCGGGGGCGATTTGGAATCGACCGGATAAGTTGAAGATTTTGGTGGCGTGCCGTGGTTGGTCGGTTGGCCACGTAAAAAGCCGATCAAAACAATAACTGCTGAAGGTAACTTCGCACTAGCAGCCTAATTATTGGCCGCTCTGATACCTAGAGCCCGTCGGAGGCACTAGAGCATCAGTCGCAATTCCGAATCGGTCTGAATCGCGCCGGGCACGTTCAGACTTAAAAAAGCTCTCGGCTGGTGCCCTCAAGACGAAGTCGATAACGGCTTGAAGGTACGAGAAACTAAGAGTCGACTACGCACGTAGAGGCCGGATTGGAAGTATCACGGGACGGGGGTTCAATTCCCCCCGCCTCCATGGTTAAGAAAAGCCTTTCAGCTGTTCAGCTGAGGGGCTTTTTTGTTGGTGAAAGGATGATAGAGAATACCATGAGCGATTATGTGCCGATGACCCGCGAAGGCTACAACCGTATCAAGGCCGAGATGGAGCATCTCGAGATGGTCGAGATGCCCTTGGTCGCTCAGAAGATCGCCGACGCACGGGCCGAAGGGGATTTGAAGGAAAATGCCGAATACCATGCCCAACGGGAAAACCAGGGACTGCTGCAGGCCAAGATCAACGCCCTGAAGAACAAACTGGCGAATGCCTTCGTGGTCGATCCATCGAACCAACCCAAGGATGTGGTGGCCTTCGGGGCAACCGTTCAAGTGCGCGACTTGGATTACGGCGACGAAGAGGAATATACCTTGGTCGGAGCCGGCGATGAGGACTACGATGTCGGCAAAATTCTAACGACCAGCCCGATCGGCTCGGCATTGATGGGGGCCAAGGTCGGGAAGAAGGTTGAAATTCAAGTCCCGCGTGGAACGCTCAAGTACGAAGTCCTTGCCATCGAGTATCGGGGATGACCGTCGATGGCCTGGTCCTCGATGCTTCGGCGGGGCTGGAGAAGGGTGGGACCGCTCGTTGGTTGCTGATAACGATGGTCGGGCAGCGGTTTGAGGGAGCAGCCGTGGGCTAGGGTAAGGGTTAAGTTTTTGTCGGCCATACGGTCGACCAGTGCGTGAGTGATAGCGTCCCAGGTGCCCTGCTCTTCATTGATATCCCGAGGTCCCATGAATGCTTCGACCGATCCTTCTGCCGCTACCCAGCCGCCAGCCTCCGGTTCCTCCGGCGAGCCGTCGCTAGTACCGGCTTGCGGCTTCCTTCTCCTGATCCTCTGCGTCATCTTCAGCGTGGCCATGGTCTTCCTGGCCTGGTGGCTGTACGGTGGGGATCAATCGAAGCATGCTGCCCGAGCGTTGCAAAAGCAATTGATTCCTTGGGTCGAGCAGTCCTCTTTGTCGGAACCGGATCGGCGTTCGGTCGTTGAACAGCTCGAAGCCTTGGTGGCCGACATGAACGCTGGCTTGCTCAGCGACGAGCAGTTGCGGCGGTTGATCCACCCGCTGAATAGTGCCCCGATTTTGCAATGGGGGTGTATCGAAGAGTTGCAGCGGCAAAGTCGGCGTCATCCGGAACTGACCGCCGCGGAAAAAGAAGCGATCGATCAGGCTTGCGATCGACTGATGCGTTCGGCGCTCGAAGGCAAGATGGCCATGGAGCAGCTCTCGTACATCGTACAAAAAGTGGCGACCACCGAACGCCTGTCGCAGAAACTCAACCCGATCGAAAACAATCGCAGCGATGACCTGCGGGAGTTTTGGCGGCGGGCGGAGTCGGTCTGTGACAAACTGCAAGTTTCTCGCGAACCGCTGGACAAGAGTCCAGCGCAGGTCTTTCGCTTGATGGTCGACAAGGCGTTGCATCCGGCCCCTGTCCCTTGAGCATCGCGAGGCTGCCATCGCCGATGCGTCCGGGTCGTACGAGCATGGCCAGGGACACCTCGGATGGGAGCAGTCAAGCCATCGATGAGGGAGCTTGGTGTTCATCCCTCATCCTTGGGCTTTGCTCGAGTTGCTTTCGCCAAGGGTACGGCCAGAGCCACAAGCTCAGGCAGACCACGGTCACTAAACGCACGGGCCAATCGCCGAGGAGATACCAAAGCCCGAGCCGCCCGTCGGCGATTGGCTTGGCGATAACACAGGCCCCCTCCAGTCGTCGGGCCAGCGACTGAAGGCGTCCGCTGCCGTCGATCCAGGCGGTGAGGCCAGTGTTGGCGGCGATCATCATCGGCTTGCGATTCTCCACCGCCGCCAGGATGGCGTTGTTGAGGTGAATATCGGAAATGCTGGAACCGTGAAACCATCCATCGTTGGTGATATTGATCATGGCATCGATAGGGTGACCTTGTGCCTGGCAACTTCGCAATTGACGGCGAAGGAACTGCGGCACCATATTCTCGAAGCAAATGGATGGGGAAAGGTTGAGGCGACGGTCGGCTTTCTCTAGTTGAAAACAGACGGCTTCCTTCCCCGGGCTGGCAGGTTGCATCCCGATCCATCGGTAGATAAACGGGAGCCAATCACCCAAGGGGATATACTCGCCAAACATCACGAGATGCTGCTTGGCATAGTATTTTTCCACTTGCGTTTTCGGTGAGATCCACAGGGCCGCATTGAGACGTTCGTAGCTTGGACCGCGGATTCGATGGACATCGCCGCCGACGAGAAACGAGCAGGCCACCGGCGTATCCGGCTGCCCGGCAGCGCGGGCCAACTCTTCCATCTTCAGTTGATTAGCCAGCTTCAACGAGTTGACGACCTGGGTCAGGTAGGGGTGGTCGATACCATCGGCTTGCAGCGACGGCGGTAGCGGTTGCGAACCATCCCAATCAAAGTAGGGTTCATTCCGCGTAAAAATCGACTCCGGCCACACCAACAGGTCGATGTTGGGCTCCTGTCGGATCGCTTGACGGGTCTGTTCCAGGTAGCTGTTCCAAGCTGCGATATTGCGATACTCATTGGCCTCGAACATCGTGGGGGCGTTCTCTTGAATCAAGGCAACCGTCAGCAAGGGAGCGTGGTCCTGAGGCGAAGGCGAGCGGTGCAATTCCCACGCCCCGTAGGCTAACCAGAGACCGATGGTCAACCAGCCCGCCGCCTCCCAGCCTGGACTACTGAAACGAAGCGTAGTTACCGGTTTCCATCGATGCCAAACCGACAAGCTCAGGCAGGCCAAGAGGACCCACAGCCCGCTTACCCCATACGTCCCCGACTGGGAGGCGACCTGGGTCAGCCAGGGGACACGCGAAAGCGAGTGGCCCAGCAGGCAGCCAGAGAAACCGGTCAGCAAGTAGCCACGGATCAGCTCGGAACTCATCCAGGACAAGGGAGCAGCCACGAGCAGCGGCCAACCCCAGCGATGGACGAGGGTGCGGGCGATCGCCAAAAACAGGAGCAGGTAAACTGCCAGGTAAAGCGACAGGGCGATCCATCCGAAATAGAGTGGCCAGTAGGCCAGGCGGATCCCTTGCAGCAGCGCTAGCCAGGTCAGCGCTGAGCCGACCCAGGCTAACCCGTACTTCCGTTTCGACCACGGTTGCGGTTCGAGGACCATCGACAGGTAGATGGCGACGGCAACTAGCCCCATCGGCCACCAGCCCCAAGGGGGGAAGGCGGTCCATAGCAAGCCGCTGGCCAACAACGACTTGGGAAGGAATCCTTTCCAATCAAGCATGGGCTACGACCAATCCAAAGGCGATAACCAGACTTCCTTCAGTTCGGGCCAAGGGATGTCGATCAGCGTTTCATCCCGGCGACGCACCACCACCCGCTGATGCGGCTGGACTGTCCCCAAACGCACGCACGGCAAGTCTCGCATCAAGGCTTCGAAAGCAGTTGCCTGCTCTGCAGCCACCTCGCACAGGAAACGGCTGTTGGATTCCGCGAACAAGGCGATGGTTTCGTCGATAAACATCTTCTGACATAGCTCATCGATATCGACCTCAATCCCCCATTGTCCGGCAAAGCTCATTTCGCTGAGCGCCACGGCGAGACCACCTTCACTGAGATCGTGGCAAGCGCGGATCAGGCCTCGTTCCATCGCCTGATGGATGGCTTGAAAGAGCCGATAGGCTAACTTGACGTCGACCTGAGGTACTTGGCCACCGACCTGATTGTGGATCAGCGACAGGTGCGAACCAGCCATTTCGTCGCGGGTGACTCCAACCCCAAACACTAGATTCCCGGGCTGCTTCAGATCCATCGTCACACACCGGCGGACGTCGTCGACCTGCCCGAGGGCGCTGATCAATAAGGATGCGGGAATCGCGATCGTTCGCTTGGCTCCATGAGCTTCGAGATAGGCGAACTCGTTGTTGAGGCTATCCTTGCCGCTGATGAAAGGAATCTTCCAGGCAACGGCCAAGTCGTGGCAACCCAGGGCGGCCCGCACCAGGCTTCCCAAAGTCTCGGGGCGTTCGGTATTCCCCCAGCAGAAGTTGTCGAGGATGGCGATGCGGCTGGGGTTGGCGCCGACGGCGACGGCATTCCGTACCGCCTCATCGATCGCGGACATCGCCATGTGGTACGGATCATAATCACCCAAGTGTGGGTTCATGCCACAGGCGACTACCAGTCCACGCTGGCTCTTCAATCGCGGCCGGACCACCGCCGCGTCGCTCGGGCCATCACAGGCTGGTCCCACCAAGGGCTTGATCACACTTCCCGCCTGGACCTCATGATCGTATTGCCGAATGATCCAATGCTTGCTGGCGACATTCGGTGAGGCCAGGATCCGTCTCAGCCCGTCTTCGATGGCCGCTCGGCTCTTCAATCGCAACTCTAGCGGCGCCAGCGGAGCAGGCTGATAGATTGCTTGACGCACCACCGGTGGGCGGCCTTCGTGCAGGAAACTCATCAGCAGGCTGCCGACTTCGGTCCCGGCATAGAGCAGCCTCAAGACACCGGTCCCGGTAAACTGGCCGATGACGGTAGCTTCCACCCCCTCGCTTTGGCAGAGTCGATGGAAGCTTTCCCACTTGGCCGGGGGCACGGCCAAGATCATCCGCTCCTGCGCTTCGCTGATCCAAATTTCGGTATAGCTTAGCCCCTCGTACTTCAGCGGGGCTTTATCGAGCCAGACTTCGGCCCCCAACTTCTCCCCCATTTCCCCGATGGCGCTGCTAAAGCCCCCCGCCCCGCAATCGGTGACCGCATGGTAGAGTCCGGCATCTCGGGCTTGCAGCAGCACATCGAGCACCATCTTCTCGGTGATGGCGTTGCCGATTTGAACAGCGCCTCCAGACAAGGTTTCGCTTTCCTCGGTCAACTCGACACTGCTGAAGGTCGCCCCATGGATGCCGTCGCGCCCGGTCCGTCCGCCGATCGTCACGATGTAGTCGCCGACTAGCGGTTCCTTGTCTACTTTATCGACCGGCAGGATCCCTACGTTGCCGCAGTACACCAAGGGATTCCCCAGGTAACGCTCGTCAAAATAGACCGCCCCATTGACCGTCGGAATCCCCATGCGATTCCCGTAGTCGCGGACCCCGGCCACCACTCCTTGCATGACCCGCCGCGGGTGCAATACCCCGGGCGGTAAGCTGGCGGGATCGAGCGTCGGCGGGGCGAAACAAAAAACATCGGTACTGCAGACAGGCTTGGCCCCCAGCCCCGTCCCTAAAGGATCGCGAATCACTCCCCCCAGCCCGGTGTTGGCACCACCGTAAGGCTCGATGGCCGAGGGATGGTTATGCGTTTCCACTTTGAAGACGACATGATACTCGTCATCAAAAGTCACCACCCCGGCGTTATCTTTGAAGACACTCACGCACCAATCATCGGCTCCCAGTGCCTGCCTGACCTTGGTCGTGGCGGCGAAGATGGTCTCCTTGAGCATGCTCTGAAATTGACGCACCCCATGCTCATCGCGATATTCGATGCGGCCACCCAAGGTCTTATGGCTACAGTGTTCCGACCAGGTTTGCGCGATCGTCTCGAGCTCGATATCCGAAGGGTCACGTTCAATTTTCGCGTAGTGGGTCTGGATCGTCTTCATCTCGGGTAGAGAGAAATACAACTGACCTTCTC
>JBILTQ010000341.1:0-6025 GCA_044371435.1 Pirellulaceae bacterium
CGGTGGCTTGCGTTTTGCCGAGACTGCCGGTATCCCGCACCATGTCATTCGACGTCGGGATCATGTATCGGCGGAGGCCTACAGTCAGGCGATGTTTGATTGTCTTCGGTCGGCGGAGGTGGACTATGTCGTGATGGGTGGTTTCTTGCAGCACCTGTTGATTGCGGAGGATTTTCGCCTGCGGGTAGTGAATATCCACCCCTCCTTGATTCCATCCTTTTCTGGCCAAGGGATGTATGGGCTCCGTGTGCATCAAGCGGCCTTGGCGTACGGGGTGAAAGTCAGCGGTTGTACCGTCCATTTTGTGGACGACCAGTACGACCATGGGCCGGTGATTTTGCAGCGGGTTTGTCCGGTGAACGACGATGATACCGCGGAAACCTTGCAGCGCCGCGTCTTCGGTCTGGAATGCGAGGCCTTGCCGGAGGCCCTCACTCTTTTGCAGCAGGGGCGATTGATCGTCTCGGCGGATGGGCGCCATGTGAGATGCCAGTTGCCCCTGCCTTGAGGCCGTAAGCTTGTTCATTCGAGCAACTGGTTCCTCCGAGCAAGAAAGTGCCCCCTATGTCACCCACAGGATTGCCACCAGGTTCTCGGACTGGAGGATACGCGATCGTTCTCGGCGGTCTGCTTTGCTTGCCGATCGGCATCTGGTGGTTGGGGATCCTCTGGCTTTTCCCGCTTTGGGAGATGTGGGCTTCCACCGTTTGGGAGGAAAGGCTTTGTGTCATCCGTGAGTCGATGGTGGACGAGGTCGGTGATTCCAGGCCGGCCTATCGACCGCGGTTGCGTTATACCTACGAATATCAGGGAAGGGACTACGAGGGAACTCGCCTCCGATTCGGCGAGTCGCTCCTCGAGGACCGCAGTCAGGTCGAACAACTGGTCGCAGCCTATGCGCCGGGCGGCCAGTATGCCTGTTACGTGAATCCAGGGAAGCCGGCGGTGGCGGTTTTGCAACGTCGAATCGCCCCGCGTGGCTGGCGGCTCGGTTTGCTTGGGCCAGGGCTGTTGATCCTTGGGGTTATGTTGATCCTTGCTGGTTCCCGGTTGTCGAAGACACCTAAGCATGGCCAAGGAGAACGGCAGTCGGCCGATTGGTCATCATCCTCGCCACTACCCGCTACCGCCAAGACGAGTGGACCACGCATGGCCGGGATCGACGAGGCTGCCCCGACCAAGCCGCATTACCATCGTGATCCCAAGAGTTGTCCGGTCGAGGCAGGGGACGCGGAACAACCCCTCATCCTCCAGCAGGCGTGGACCCGCGGGACAGCCGCCTTGGGGGCGTGGTTGTTTACCATCCTTTGGAATGGCGTTGTCGGCCTGTTTGTCGGTTCGACTTGGGGGGAGCTGTCTTGGTTTCCCCTGGTTATGCTGAGCGGGTTCGGCTTGATTGGAGGCGCCGCCTTTCTCTTGGCCATTCGCAAGACGCTTCAGTTGTGGAATCCACGCACTACGCTGGTCTGCAGCCCTCGCTATGTCTACCCTGGATCGGAATTCGAGATCAGTTGGTTGCATCAGGGACGGGGGAAGCGTATTCGATCATTGACGATTACCGTAGAGGGTTCGGAGCAGGTTACCTACCGACAAGGCACGTCGCATCGGAGCGAGAATCATTGCTTTTATCGACAGCAGTTGGTGGCTACCTCGGAACCGGTGGAAATCGCCCAAGGTTTTGCCGTCTGGCAATTACCGCTGCAGGTGATGCATACCTTCCAGGCCGATCGCAATCGTATCCTGTGGCGGCTTCGCGTCCATGGATCGATCGCGTTTTGGCCCGATATCGAGGACGAGTACGAGATTACCATCTATCCCCCCGTGATCTTGGAGCAGGCCGATGCTACGACTTGAGCTGGAAGATCAAGCGGCGATCTTTCGCCCCGGCGCGGAGTTGCGCGGGCTGGTGTCTTGGGATACCAGCGAATCGCCGGTGACACTTGCGGCCAGCTTGGGATGGTATACCGAGGGGAAGGGGGATGAGGATTCAGCGACGGTGGTTGAGCAGCGGTGGCGGCTGGCCAACCCTAGCGGTTTGCAGAAGTTCGAATGGCGTTTGCCGCGAGGCCCGCTCAGCGCTCAAGGCAAGTTGCTGCGTATTCGCTGGGGGGTGGAATGCTCCATTGCCGAAACCGGGGAAGTTGTTAGAGTCGAAATCGTCCTCAGCCCTACCGGACAACCGATCGCCTATAACAATTTTTGATACCGGCTCCTGCAGCTCGCCCCTCAAGCTGCCCGAGTCGCGTTTGGAACGCTAACCGCATGTCGCTCATCGAAATCACCAATCTCTCAAAATCCTATCGTGTCTATCAAAAGAAAGAGGGGCTGGCGGCCGCGATTGGTGGTTTGTTTCGCCGCGAATATTGCACCGTCGAGGCGGTGCGTGCCATTGATCTTCGGGTCGAGCAAGGAGAGTTTGTTGCCTTTCTTGGGCCGAATGGCGCTGGGAAAACCACCACGCTGAAGCTGCTGTCGGGCGTTATCTATCCAACCTCCGGCATGGCCCGCGTGATGGGCTTCGTTCCTTGGGAACGGAAGATGGAATATCGCCAACGGTTCGCCCTGGTGATGGGTCAAAAAAATCAGTTGTGGTGGGACTTACCGGCCCAAGAGTCGTTCCGGCTACATCAGCAGATCTACGCGGTTGAGCCGGAGCAATTCCGAAAGACCTTGGCGGAATTGACCGAGTTGCTGGGGGTGGCAACGCTGCTGGGCCGACCGGTGCGCGAGTTGTCGCTGGGCGAGCGGATGAAGATGGAATTGATCGCCGCCCTCCTGCATTCACCCGAGGTCCTGTTCCTGGATGAACCGACTATCGGTTTGGACGTCATCGCCCAGCATCAGATCCAGCAGTTCCTGCGGCATTATCAAGCCGAACGCAAGATCACGATCATGCTGACTAGTCACTACATGAAAGATGTGGCGGCGCTGTGCCAGCGGGTGGTCGTGATCGCCCAGGGACGCGTTCAATACGACGGTTCGCTGGAAGGGATCATCGATAACTTCAGCAGCGAGAAGATCGTCACGTTGCAGTTGAGCGAAGGTCAAGATAGCCAGGGGCTGGAAAAGTACGGAAGCGTTCAAGCGGCAGAATGGCCCAGAGTCAAGTTGCGAGTGACTCGCCAGAATGTCCCATCGGTACTCGCCAGCCTGCTCTCGCGATATACGATCGAGGACGTGGCTGTCGAAGATCCACCCTTGGACGAGGTCATCGCCAACTTGTTCGCCAAGGTCAGCCAAGTGTCCGATTAGCCTTGGCGGGTTGGGGTGGCCTAGGGACAGGAATCGCTGGGCTGGAGTCGCCGTCGCTACCAAGGGGATCGACAGATCCATGTGCCCGTGGTCTCAAGGTGATGGGCGCGGGCCGCTCGTTTCCAGGCGGAGACCTCAACCACAAGTCCAGTGACGGAAAGCTCGGGTGTAGAGTTCGGTTCCGCGTTCGAGTTGCTCGAGAGCGATCCATTCATCGCACCGATGGGCCTGTTCGATACTACCCGGACCGCAGACCACCAAGCTTGCCAACTGCCGCAGGGCACTGCCATCCGTGGCGTAGCAGACTGTCGTGGCTGCCGGCTCACCAGTCAATTGCAGCATGGTGGCGACGGCTTCTGCATCGACCGGGACGTCAAGCGGCGGCGAGGCTTCGTTCTCGCGATATTCCAAACCGAGTTCGAGGGCTTTTTTTCGTACGCGAGCCAAAAGCGGCGAGTGGTCGACGCCCGGCATGAGGCGGAGGAATACAGAAGCTTCCGCCAGCGACGGGGTGATGTTGGCGGCGTAAGGTTCGTTCCGCAAGATCAGATTCCACGAAAGGGTTGGCGGATCGAAAACAGGGTTTTGCAAGCTGCCATCGGCCTCGGTTTGCCGTTGTAGCTCGAGCAAGAAAGGGAGGATCGGGATCAACGCCAGGTTGGCATTGATTCCATCGCTACTGCTCGAATGAGCGCTTCGCCCCCGGGCGGAGATCCAGAAAGACTGACCACCTTTGTGCGCATGTACGACTGCCAGTCGGGTCGGTTCCCCGATAATCCCGGGGGTGCCAGCTGCCACCATCTCGGCAAACCAGCGGGAATGCTGGGCGACGTGTTTCGCTCCCAACATATTGATTTCCTCGTCAGCCGTGACGATCAGATACAGCGGGTATTTTTGTTCCGTCGGCAGGATGGCAGCCACCGCCGATAACGCGCAAGCTAGCGAACCTTTCATGTCACAAGAACCTCGCCCATACAAGCGTTGGTCGCGGACAACCGGGGTAAAAGGCCCGCAGAAATCGAGATTCCAATCGTCGGCTGGAACCACGTCGTTGTGGGCGATATAGCACACGCCACTCCCCGCTTCATCGCCGGCTAGGGTTGCCGGCAACCGCTTGGCGATCAAGTTGGCTTTGAGCTCACCGTGATGATCGCGATAACTCAACTTTTCGATAGCGAAGCCTTGCTCCCGGAGGAAAGCTTCGATCCAGTCGCTGACGGGGACATTGCTGCGCGACGAGACGGAATCGAAGGCGATGAGTTGCTTAGCAATTTGGAGTGTGCGTTCAAGCGTCATAGTGAGTCAGCGTGGCATCCGCCACCCGTCAGCCAGGTCGATAACCCCCGCTGCACAGCATAGCATTTTTTGAGGGGCTAGGTTACTGTCGAGAAGTAGCGTTTCGTGTTAGATTCGAGGAGTGAATGGTCATTGACCCCTGGCTACAAGACAAGGCATAGCATCATGAGTTACGAGATGCGAAAGGTGATTTCGCTGATTCTGGGTGGTGGTCGCGGTACGCGTCTGTTTCCCTTGACCAAGGTTCGGGCCAAACCGGCCGTTCCCTTGGCTGGTAAATACCGCCTCATCGATATTCCAATTTCTAACTGTATCAATAGTGGAATCAATCGGATTTTTGTGCTGACGCAGTTCCTGAGTGTCAGCCTGCATCAACATATTCGTCAGACGTATCGCTTCGATCACTTCAACGGCGGTTTTGTCGAATTGCTGGCGGCCCAGCAAACAACGGAAGGCAGCACGACCGACTGGTATCAAGGGACAGCCGACGCGGTTCGTAAGAATCTGACCTACCTCGATTCCAAGGATATGGAGTATGTCTTGATCCTGTCCGGTGACCAGCTCTATCGGATGGATTACGAGAAGATGCTGCAGACTCATATCGAAAGCCAGGCCGATGTGACAATCGCCGCCATTCCTGTGTCCCGGTCTTCAGCCCGCAGTTTAGGGGTGATGCGTTGCGACGATGAGGGGCGGGTCGTCGGATTTCTGGAGAAGCCGAAAACCGACGCGGAGATCGACATGGTGCGGACCGATCCCAAGTGGATCGAGGCTCGCGGGATCCCGGCTCGCGGCCGCGATTGTCTGGCCAGTATGGGCCTCTACATTTTCAATCGGCAACTGCTTTTCGATGTCTTGCTCAAAACCGACTACGAGGATTTCGGCAAGGAGGTTTTTCCTGCCGCTGTGCGCAGTCGCAAGGTGCAAGTGCACCTCTTCGATGATTACTGGGAGGACATCGGGACCATTCGCGCTTTCTATGAAGCTAATTTGTCCCTGGCCAAGCCGAATCCGCCTTTCGATTTGGTGTCGCCGGACGCCCCGGTCTATACGCGGGCTCGCTTCTTGCCACCTTCGTTGATGGAAGGTGCGACGATCTCTAATTCGCTGATTGCCGACGGTTGTCGTATCGGCAAAGGAGCGATCATCGAGAATAGTGTGATCGGGCTCCGCTGTGTGGTCGGGGAAGGGGTGACCATCCGCAACAGTGTGGTGATGGGGGCGGATCATCTGGAGACAAACGAGGATCTCGAAGCCATCAAGCAGCAGCATGGCGTTCGGATTGGAATCGGGACCGGTAGTTTCATCGATGGGGCCATCCTCGATATGAACTGTCGCATCGGACGGCATGTCCAGATTACCAACCGCACCGGGGTGCAGGAATCGGATGAATTCGAGCCATGCTACATCCGCGATGGAATTCCTGTCCTGGTCAAAGGAGCCTTGCTCGAAGACGGCTGGACTATGTAGCTTAGGC
>JBILTQ010000343.1:0-6011 GCA_044371435.1 Pirellulaceae bacterium
CAATGTAGCGCTGGTCCCCAAGGTCGAACCAGCGGATTTGGAACAACTACCACCCCATCGCTTCGTCCGGGTTTCGTTCTCCCTCGATTCGCTGATCGCCGAGGAGGTGATCGACGAGTTCAAGCTGCTGATCAGCCTCAATGGTAAACTGATCCCCTTGCCGGCCACCAATCGCTTCGAAGCGATCGATGCGGTTGGAAATCTTCGCGAGCTGCACCGTATCCTGCGCGAGGAACAGTCCGAAGCTACCCGGGCCGACCTGGCCCGCGAATTTGTCCTGAAGCATGTCCGGGCCGGCGATGTGAAAACGCAACTGGAGGCCTTCCTCGGTATCCAGAAATCGTCGACTTCGGGTTCCTCCGATCCCAATCGGCAGATGCAGAACATCCAGGAAATGCTGCAAAAACAACAGCAGATGCTGCAGCAGCGGCAGGATGACCGCAACGCCTCGACCGACCGCCGCACGCAACGTCCCAAAGAAATCTACCTGGTCGCCAATACGCGGCAGAACAGCGTCATTGTCCATGCCCAGCCCGACAAGATGGCGATCGTCGAGGCTTTCATCCGACGCGTCGATGTGCCGAACGAAAACACCGAGGATTTCCAGGCCATGCAGACCAGGATGCAGGTCTTTCGCCTCACGTCGCTCGACCCGACCCAATTGGTGGCCTCGCTGCTGGCGATGGATGCCTTGGAACCGACCACCCAACTGGAGGTCGATGAAACCAACAAAGCGGTGATCGCTCACGCTTCCTTGGCGGATCAACTGGTGATCCAGAAGGTCATCGAACGCCTCGATGGCTCCGCTCGGAGTTTCGAGCTGGTCCAATTGCGACGATTGAAAGCCGACGAGGTCGCCGGCACCATCAAGTTCCTGCTGATCGGTGAGAAGGAAACCCAGACCGACAGTTCCTCGTCGCGTCGCTACTACTATGACTCAAGCAGTCAACGCAACGACGACAAAAGCAAGCTCGACGATAACTTCCGTGTCGGTGCCAATGTCGCCGATAACCAGCTACTGCTGTGGTGCAACGAATTTGAGCGGAAGGAAGTCCTGAATCTGCTGGTCAAGCTGGGGGAGTTGCCGGAAGAAGGGACGCGTCCCAGCCAGCAGCGAGTCATCGATGCCACCCGTAGCGCCGAAACGTTGGAGTACCTCAAGGCCCTCGAGGAGAAATGGCGGCGGATTTCGCCCACCCCCTTGATCCTGCCTCGAGAGGATACGCTGGAGGAGCCGGCGCCGGCTGCGCCGCGACCGCCTTCCAAAGAAATCCAACCCCTATCCCCGCCGGCGGCCATGCCTCGCGCGGCCATGCCCCCCACCGCGCCAGCCGACCGCGGCCTCGACGACGAGCAACCGTGGAAAGGGCGATTGGTGAGCACGGGCGACGAGGCAGTCTCGTCCGAATCGGCGAAGCCTCCCCTTTCGCCGGCCGTCTCCGCGCAGAACGCTCCCGCTGCTGGAGCGGCTGCCATCGAGATCCGCTTCGACAGCCAAGGGAACCTCGTGCTTTCCAGCCAGGATGTCGAGGCCTTGGACCAGCTCGAAAGACTCATGCTCCGCGACACCCCACCGCAACGCCCGCATGAGATTATCCGACTCAAGAATACCCGAGCCAGCTGGATCAAGATCAACCTCGAAGATTACTTCAAAGATGACTTGCCGAGCAAAAATGAGTCCCGATCGACCTACTATTATTTTTTCGATTCCCGACCTAACGACACCAAGAAGGAAGACCCCCAATTAGGAAAACGCCGTCAGCTACGATTCATCGATGACAACGACACCAACACGATCGTGGTCATCGGTGCTAGCCCAACCCAATTGGCAATGATCAAAGAACTCATCGAACTGTGGGATACCCCCAGTCCCGACAAAGACAAGGAGACCCGCTACCAGCGGCTGGTCCCGATCCGTTATTCACGAGCCGAGGCTATCGAGCAAGCGGTCAAGGATGCCTATCGCGACTTCCTCAGCGAGAACGACAAGGCCTTCGACCGCAACGCCGAAGATGGGAGGAAAGGGGGCGAGGCCAAACGCGACCCGTCGGCTGCCGATCGCCGTTTTTCGCTCGGGGTCGACAGCGTCACCAACGTCATCATCGTCTCGGCGGAAGGGAAGGATCTGCTGGAGATGATATGCAACATCATCGCGGAGCTCGACGATGCGGCTCGCCCCTCGGGCACGATGCAAGTCGTCCCTTTCGAAACCGGCGGCAGCAGCAAATCGATGGAGAAGGCCTTCGAATCTTTGCTGGACGCCTCCAAGCGTTATTCGGACTACAGCGAACGCTCGCGAAGCCAAGACAACGATCGCTCGAAGCGTTGACCAACCGCCAAGGTCACCGGCTTCCCTCGCAGGAAGTCCCAGTCTCCCGTGAAACCACGGCGATAACGGAAACGAGGGAACAACGGCTGGTCTAAGGTTGCTGGCCGGCCAAGACCTCGGGCTTCCGGAGGTTCAGGTAGTGCCCGTGATCGGCGGTCACGATCACCAGCGTTTCCTCCCACGCCTGATTGCGTTCGACCCATCGAAACACTTCCGCCACCGCCCGGTCGCCGGACAAGACCGCCCCGATCGAGTTGTCGATATTGTTGGCGTGGTTAGCCCAATCGACATCGCCCGCCTCGACCATCAACCAGAAACCTTCGGGATCCCGCTCCAGCACCCTCAAGGCAGCCCGGGTCATTTCCGACAAGGTTGGATTCTCGATCAGGTCTGCCGCTTGATAGACCTCCGCCTCTTTGACATCCGCCACCGGTTGATAATCGCCGTCGGCAGTACGGAATGGGAGGTGCCCCCCCTTCACGCCGAAGAAACCGAAGAGCCGTTGCCCCCGGGCGACCGCACGGATGGTGGCCTCTTCCAAGACTTCGCTCCCCGGTCGCCCTTCCGTCCGCATGGCCACTTCATAGGAGCCTTGCGGACGGGAGCGGATGCTCTCCAAGTCCGCGTCAGCTAAGTAGCGATTGCCCGCGACGAAATTTTCCCCTTGCCCCTTGCTGCTTTCTGTCTCCTCGCCCCACCCGCAGCCGATCAACACGTCCAGACCGGGAAGGGGTTGGTCGGGATGAGCGATAGAAGGGAGTCCCAGCAGATCCCGGGTCAGATCCTGAAAATCATCGCGGCTGACGTTGTGGGCATAGGCCGCGGCTGGAGTCGCATGGCTGATGGGGACCGAAGTCACCGCCCCCACCGACATCCGCTTCTCGCGCTGTACCCAATGAGCGAGCGTTTCGACTTGCCGCAGATCGTGGGTAACGTTGACCGAACCGTTGAAAATCTTGGCCCCGGCCGTCAGTGAGGTCGCCGAAGAAGAGGAATCGGTATAGGCGTGAGGGGTGACTTTCGAACGGCCGATCAAGTAATCGATGTCGGCCGGTTTCGCCCATGGGGTGTCTCCCCCCAAGCGTGCGTCGTAGCCGCCGTATAGTTTTACCCCTTCGTCGGTCAGTTGCTGCAAGTCGGGATTCCCCTCCAGACCGTCATCGTGCGGGCTGGTGACCACGTAGCCGAAATCGGACTCGGCGTTACGATAATCCTGCAAGACAAGGCCGCGTCCCCGTCCTTCGGTGTAGCCGACCCCCCGCTGCGCGTAAATCGCCGCCGCCCAGGTCGTTTGCCAGTCCATACCGTCGAAGACCACCAGCACCACGTATTTTTTGCCCGCTTCGATGGCTGCCCGCTGCATCCGATAGATATCGGTTTGATCAGCATAATTGGCGGCGGGGTTGAAGGTCGACTCGGTTGACCGGCCATACAATTTCTCCAAGGCCGCCGCATCCCGGTAGATGCTTTTCTCCCCCATGTAGGGCTGGAAGGATCCACCGAAAGTATAGACCGGAATCAGACGATTGGAATGATTCGTCCAAGCGCTATACGACTGCGGTCGCACTCCCCAATGCCCCCAGGCCGCCGTCTTGGACTCGATAGCTGCCGCCTGCAAAGAAGCGATGAAATCGGCCGTGGTCGGTGCTTTCGCCAGGCTGGCCCGCTCTTGAGCGTGACCGCGATCCGTCGCCCACAGCAAGGCCAGACTTACAACCCCTTTTTGCCACCATCGGATGGAACCACGGAAACAGTTCATAGCGTGCAGACTCTTCGTCGTTGTTAAAGTTGGCCAGGTTCCCCTCGCCGCTAACCTTTGGCTGACAGGCGCCAAAGGATGCCGCGAGGCCTCGGTTCGGATCAGGCACGCATTTTAGCTGGGAGTAATCCTCGACCAATGCCGATTCTCGAAAAAGTTTTGTGTGACATGGATGTCGAAGCTGGTCATCAATCGACCTGGGAACTGGTCCTTCACCCTTCGGAGCTTACATCCATGCGCATCTTCCTGCTCAGTTTTCTATTCGGAGCCACGGCCGCGTTGACAGTCGAGGCCCAAGCCAATCATTCCTCCGAATTCGCCTCGGAGGCAACGCTCGACGAACCGCTCCCCTTGCCGCTGCATTCCCCCAACGCCAGCCCCAGTTCAAGTAATCCTGCGAGGGTCCGTCAGGCAGATATTATCAAGGCCAGTCGAGTCGAACGGGCCAAACGGGTCGCCGAGGAACGCTTGCAAATCGAATTGCTGGCGAGGTGGAACGGCATCAACACCGCCCGTCCCACCATCAACGCCGGCTATCTGTACTTGGCCCCGCCGCCGGTCACGTACCGCTGGTATGTTCCGATCCTGCCGACGCACACCCTCCCCTAAAGTGGCCGACCGACTACACTGTTGCCAGGGATAGACGAGCGTGGGTGTGTTTGGCTGACTCGGGTTCGCCAACAGACGCAGCGGAACACGGCTGCCTCCCCTCCGAAATCCGGCGAAAGCTTGTCGGAAGGTTATCTAACGCCTCGAGAGGGCGCTCATTCCGCGTTTATCCGGCCAGGATTCGAAGCGTCTCGCCAGGGAGACCCGATGATCCATCCCCAGGGATCGGGTGGGGGACTCTCGCCCGGGCTTTTACAACCAAAGTATCCTTTTCAGAAAGTGACACAGAATTCATGATAGCGCGAATTGCAATCCTCATCGGCTCCCTGCTAGTAGCGGTGACCGGGGCGACGATCCTGGTCAATCAAGGCTTCAAAAGCCCCAGCGTCTTTATTCCCGCCGGGCTCGGGCTTGTGCTGACAATCCTGGGAGTGGTCGGTTTGAATGAAGGGATGCGCAAGCACGCCATGCATGCGGCGGTGCTCGTCGCCCTGCTGGGCGGCCTGGGGTGTCTCGGGATGGGTTTTCGAATGCTTTCCCAGTTGGGAACGGACAATGTCCCGACCGCCGATCGCTTCGGTTCCGTCTTCTCGACCGCCTTGCTCTGCCTGGCCTTTGTCGTGCTCTGCGTCCGCTCGTTCATCCAAGCCCGCCGTCAGGCAGCCGCCTGAGTTCCAACCAAGCCCCCGGGCGAGCTTCCAGAAGGATCGCAACCGCCGATCGCCGCTGACGAGGAACTTGGATGGAGTGGAGATGGTTTGCCAAGACTGCGGTGGTTCGCTGGTGGATGGAGGACGATGCCTGCGGGTCGAATAGTCGGCAATTCTTGAGCAGCCAGGCGGTGGGATGGCCTCAACCACAGCCAGCCCGGCGATCGCGGTCAAACCCAAGGATGCGAGCGGTCTCGGCCGGAGTCCAACATCTCATCCCCCCGTAGGCAATGCTGGCCAAGCGGTTAGGCTTGCGGTTAAGATGTCCTTGTTCGCGGCTGCTGCAGCCTTCGTTTCCTCCCCTTCGGAAGTAGCTTACCATGCCCATCGATCGACGAAGTTTCCTCGCGGGTACGACCTCGGTTTCGGCGGTGGCCTTGGCCGCCAATGCCGTGGCGTCATCTCCTCTTTCCCCTGAACCTCAACCAGAACTACAGGCCGCTGCCATGTCCAAACCCAAAGTCCTGATCATCGTCGGTGACGCCACCGAGACCGTCGATACCCTCTACCCCTACTATCGCCTGATCGAAGGGGTATACCAGCCGGTGGGGGCCGCTCCCGAAAAGCGGCGGTACCAGATGGTGCTGCACGAGGTCAAGCCGGG
>JBILTQ010000093.1:0-16573 GCA_044371435.1 Pirellulaceae bacterium
CGTTGCGCCGCTCCACCGATGATATCAATCAAGGAACATTTTGGATGGCGATGGAAAATTATTCTGCGCATCAGCAGAAGATCATCAAGAATTACTACCATAATCGCGAAAACATAGCGGTCCAACGGGTACAGGAGTTGATAACCGAACTCTACCTGGCCACCGGCAAGAAACGTGAAAAAGTCTGGGACCAGTTGGCGGGGCACCTGGAAAAATTAGGGACGCCGCCCGATCGTATTTCACATTTGCGGGCCCAGGATAAACCCGAGTTGGTGGCGACTCTGATCCAGGGGAAGCTTTAACCGGCCGCCGCCAAGGTTGCTCCCCTTCCTAAGATGAGAAGAAACTACTACGTTGGGTGGGTCGTTATCCGGAAACTTGGTTTTCTTTTCGACTTCCTTGACCCGCTCCAGTTCGAGCTGATCGTGACTCGCATCTCCCACGCCTGCACGGAGGAACCATGGCCTCGTACAGCTTAACGCACCTAAAACAACTCGAAGCCGAAAGCATCCATGTGATCCGCGAGGTAGCGGCTGAATTTAAAAAGCCGGTCATGCTCTATTCGATCGGCAAAGATTCGGCCGTGATGACGCATCTCGCCCTGAAAGCGTTCTACCCCGGCAAGCCGCCGTTTCCTTTCCTGCACGTCGACACGACCTGGAAATTTCGCGAGATGATCGATTTTCGCGAGAATTATGTCAGGAAGCAGTTGGGGGTGGAACTTTTCGTCAACATCAATCACGAAGGGCTGAAGCTGGGGATCGATCCGGCCGAGAACAGCGAAAAGCACACCGAGGTCATGAAGACCGAATCCCTCAAGCAAGCCCTGACCCACTACGGTTTCGATGCGGCTTTCGGCGGGGCGAGGCGCGACGAGGAAAAATCTCGAGCCAAAGAACGGGTCTTCTCGTTCCGCGACAAGTTCCATCGGTGGGATCCCAAGAACCAGCGGCCCGAGTTATGGAATTTGTACAATACCAAGGTCAATCCGGGCGAAAGCATTCGCGTCTTCCCGCTGTCGAACTGGACCGAACTGGATGTCTGGCAATATATCTATCTGGAAAACATCCCCTTGCCCGGGCTGTATTTCGCCAAGGAACGGCCGGTAGTCTTTCGCAACGGTACCTGGATCATGCTCGACGATGATCGTCTCAAGCTGCGGCCCGGTGAGCAGGTCGAGCATCGGATGGTGCGTTTCCGTACCTTGGGCTGCTATCCGTTGACTGGAGGTGTCGAATCCACCGCCACCACCTTGCCGGAAATCATCCAGGAGATGCTGCTGACCAAGACTTCGGAGCGTCAGGGACGGATGATCGACAAGGACGCGGGAGGGGCCGGGATGGAAGAAAAGAAGAAGCAGGGTTACTTCTAACATGTCACATCAAAGCGAACTGATCTCGCAGGATATCCTGGCCTACCTCAAGCAGCACGAGCAGAAAGAACTCTTGCGGTTCATCACCTGCGGCAGTGTCGATGATGGCAAGAGCACGTTGATCGGACGATTGCTCTACGATTCCAAGATGCTTTATGAAGACCAGTTGGCCCAACTGGAATCGGAGAGCAAGGTTCACGGAACGGTCGGCGGCAAGTTCGATCCGGCGCTGGTGACGGATGGCTTGAAGGCCGAGCGGGAGCAAGGGATCACCATCGACGTAGCCTACCGCTATTTCTCGACCGCCAAACGCAAGTTCATCATCGCGGATACCCCCGGCCACGAGCAGTACACGCGGAATATGGCGACCGGGGCCTCGACCGCCGATCTGGCCATTATCTTGATCGATGCCCGACACGGGGTGTTGACTCAGACCAAGCGACACAGCTTCATCGTATCGCTGCTGGGTATTCGCCACATTGTGGTCACCGTCAACAAGATGGACCTGATGGGATTCAGCGAAGAGCGATTTGAGGAAATCTGCGATGCCTACCGCGACTTCGCCTCGCGACTAGACTTGCCCGACCTGCATTTCATCCCCATTTCCGCGTTGAACGGCGACAATGTGGTCGATCCCAGCCCCAACATGCCTTGGTATCGCGGCAGTACCTTGATGAATTTCCTCGAGACGGTCTACATCGGTTCGGACAAGAACCTCGAGGATTTTCGTTTTCCCGTGCAGTACGTCAGCCGACCGAACCTCGACTTCCGTGGCTTCTGCGGCACGATCGCCTCGGGGATTATCCGCCAGGGGGACGAGATTATGGTCTTGCCCGCCCGGCGGACCTCGAAGATCAAACGCATCGTGACTTTCGATGGTGATCTCGAGGAAGCCTACTGCCCGCAATCGGTGACCCTGGTGCTTGAGGATGAGGTCGATTGTAGTCGCGGCGACATGATCGTTCGCCCCGGGAATATCCCCAAGGTCCAGCAGCAGTTGGACGCGACTCTGGTATGGATGTCCGCCGAACCGATGATCCCGGGCAAGACGTACCTGTTCAAGCATTCCTCGCAAACCACGCTGGGGCAGATCGATTCCCTGCGCTATCGAGTCGACGTCAATAGCTTGCACCGGTCCCCTGCCCCTGATTTGCAGCTCAATGAAATCGGGCGATGCTCGATCACGGTCAACCAGCCGCTCTTCTTCGATGCCTATCGCCGCAACAAGACGACCGGTTCCTTCATCATCATCGACCGGCTCAGCAACATCACCGTCGGCGCGGGCATGATCACCGATCGCGACGTAGCCAAGGGAAGCAAGGTAGCGGCCTGGGAGCAGACGGAAGCTTCCGAAGCCGAGTCGGTCTCGAAGGTGCAACCGGTCACCGAAGCCGAACGCATCGCCCGCTATGGTCAGCAACCGGCTACGCTGCTGCTGACCGGCCTTACCGGCACGGGCAAGACCAGTCTGGCCCGAACCGTCGAACGGAAATTGTTCGATCAGGGACGGGCGGTGGCGGTGATCGACGGCGAGCTGGTGCGGAAAGGGATGAACGTCGATCTCGGCTACACAGTCGAGGATCGCAGTGAGAATCTGCGGCGGTCGGCCCATCTGGCAAAACTGCTCAACGACCAAGGCCTGATTTGCCTGGCCGCCTTCGTCGCCCCCAGCGAGGCGGTACGGCAGCGAGTCGGCGAAGTCATTGGTCGAGAGCGTTTCGCTGTCGTCTTCCTGACAGCGGACCTCGAGGTCCGTCAGCAGCGGGACAGCAAGGGCTTCTATCGCGCTGCCGAAGCGGGGCAGTTGCCTGAATTCGCCAAGGTGTTGGCCAACTATGCAGTCCCGGAGCAAGCCGACCTGGTGTTAGACACCGGTCGGTTGTCGCTCGACGAAGCCGCCGATCAAATCATCGCTTTGCTCAAGGAGCGTGGTTTCCTGACGCGTTGAGAGGCTGGTTCGAAACCGACCGCCCGCCAGGGCCCGGGCATCGCCCGCTGGCGTTGGTTCCGCCTTCGGCCGCCAGCCCCCGAAGGCGTAGGCATTCGTCCGCTGGCGACGGTCGGAGGTTGGATTTCAAACGATGTCTACCAGGGGAACGCCAGGACCAGGAAAGGGAAAGTGAGATGGGTTCAAGGCACTCAACTCCGGTCTATCCGTTCCCGGCCACGGTCGTTACCGTCGCTGGCCGCGATCGCCTCGCCTGGTTGAATAACCTGGTCACCAATGATCTGCGGCGGTTGAACGATACCGCGAGCATCGAGTGTTTCGTCACCGATGTCAAAGGTCGGACCTTGGCCCACGGGCTGGTCTTCGCGGAAGCGGACCAACTCCACTTCCTCTCCTGGGGTAGCAACCAGGGGACGAAATTGATAGCCCACTGGGATCGCTATATCATCCGCGAAGATGTTCAGTTGGCTGATAGCAGCCAGCAAGCCAACTGGTATCTCCTCTCGGCAACGGCAGCCAACGCGATCTTCGCCGCCGAGTCTTCGCCAGCTTCGGCCAGCGTGTGGAGCGAGAGGTCGGTGCTCAAGGTGGGCGACTGGCTGGGGTTGGACCATCCGGCCCTGGGCAGCGACTGGCGTCTGGTCCGCCTGCCTCCAGGGTCTACGATCGAGGGTGCCTTAAGCCAAGCGAAGCTTGGGACGGCGACGACCTTGTCCGAGGAAGAGGTTACCTGGCACCGTCTTCAGCAGGCCTGGCCGATCGTTGGCGTCGACTTCGATGACCGAAACCTCCCGCAGGAATTGGACCGCGATGCCCGCGCGATCAGTTTTCATAAAGGATGCTACCTCGGTCAGGAAACGGTAGCCCGTCTCGACGCCCTCGGCCAGGTACAGAAAAAGCTGGTCCGCCTGACCTTGGATCCAGCTCGAATGAACCAAGCATGGATGGACCGACTCCTACAACCATCGGTCACCACCGGTACCAAGGTGGAGGTGGGCGATCAGGAGGCGGGCGTGATCACTTCCTTTGCCAGGAATCCTTCGCTGACGCAGGCCATGGGCTTGGCATACATCAAGCGGGCTTACCTGGCCCCGACCACAGCTTTCGAAGTCGGCGGCTTCCCGATGATCCTCGTTACCAGCTAACGAACGATGATGGCAACCTTAGCAACCACGCTCGTCGGGGAAGGAAGACCGCTGGTCTTTCTCCATGGCTATCCCTTGGATCGATCGATGTGGGAGCCTGTGACCCGAGACTTGGCCGACACCTGCCAGACAATCACCCTCGATTTGCCAGGCTTCGGTGAGAGCCAAGATCCTCGAATCAGGGCACCGGCCGCCAGCGGCAGCTGGCCGGTAGACGGTTTCGATTTCTATTCGATGGCGAGCCTGGCCGATGCCTGTGCGGCAAGCCTGGCAGGCATACTCTGCGGCCAGCCGATCATCCTTTGCGGCTTATCGATGGGGGGCTATGTCGCGATGGAATTCTGGAAGCGGCATCGCTCGATGCTCGCTGGCCTGATCTTCTGCGATACCCGAGCCAGGGAGGATACCCTCGAGGGGAAAGCCCTGCGACGAGCCTTAGCGTTTCGCGCGATCAGCGAAGGCCCGGCCGCGGTGGTGGCTCCGATGGTGAACAAACTCTTGTGCCCAAAAACCCTCGCTCGGCAGCCCACGGTGGCCGACCGGGTTCAGCAGATGATGGCCAAGGTTCCGGCGGCGACGATCTTTGCCGCGCAACAGGCCATGGCCAATCGCGATGATTTTTTAAGCTCCCTGAGCGACATTCACCTCCCCACCTTGATGGTCGTCGGCCAAGAGGATGCGATCTCCACGGTCGATGAGATGCGAGACATGACTGCGAGGACCCCAGCTGCCCAATTGTCTATCATTCCCGAGGCGGGCCATTTACCTCCCCTGGAGAATCCGACCGCCTTTTCGCAAGCCGTGCGATCCTTCCTCGCAACTCTTCCGGCCGATAGACGCGTACCACCATCGCGGTAACCTTTGCGTGACAAACCGACCGAGGCAGAATGTCCTTCGGACGGTTTCACCGCACACGCTGATCAATCCAGCTTGCGGCGCAAACTGCGAACGCTTTCCTGGATAAGCAGCGGGAGCTTGGCGCGGAGCAGGTTACCGCCGTCAAACCAGGCTTGGGGTTCGAAGAAGAGCCAGCGCGATTCGACGACCACTTGCGACGGCGACAGCGGGAGTTCCACCAAGCGAAGGTAGCCGCCTCCACCGCGGTAAGGCTGGGGCAAGCCTGCCACCCGCTCTCCCAACTCGTTGTCGCTCAACTTCATCCAACGGTTGGCGAAAGGCAAGTCAAGCGATGAGAACCGCTCGTCGAACCTCCAAGCCAGATCGATTTGTTTTTCCAGCTGGCGGCGTTCCACCCGCACCGTCCCGCGAAGTTCGATCCGTTGCAACAACCGTACTTCGATATAGGCCAGGCGCTGGTTCTCCGGCAGCGACGACTCCCAGCCGGCTGCCGTCAGCTCCGCTGCATCGAGTTCCCGCAGTCGGTCCCCCGCTTCGGCCGATTCCTCAGCCATCGGCCCAAAGATCCGCTCCAGCGACGGTTGGTCTCCCAGGCGTATGAGCGAGGTGTGGAGGACAAAGGCGGTATGAAGTTCATAGCCGTAACGCTCACCAGCCGCGGTGGCCAGCGGGCGAATCGCGACCGTCACCGGGGCGACCGCGGTCGGTTTGGCAAAACGTTCCCAGCCACCGGCACCCGCTAACTTCGCCAGCGCCGCTTGACGCTGCCCATCGCTTTGATCCGCCGCCACCGATGGGGGCACCAGCCGAAGCGGCGGCTGTCCGGGAACGGGAGCCGGGAGCCCGACCTCCAAGAGTTGCTGGAACAAATCGCCGACGGTTTCAGGAAGCGGCAACGGCTCCTGGGCGCCACTTGGCGTCGCGACCAAGGCCGGAAGGCCAAACAACCAGACCAGCCACCCACCCATCTCTATCAGGCGGAACCGACCCAGTCCAAGCTTTCTCCGGAAGATCCCCATGGCGTCCTTGAAATGAAGGTCAATGGCTGGCTGGAATCGGCCCCAATCCCCGCTAGACTTCCCGAATTAGAAACTGGAAGTCGGGTGACGGGAAGAGACGGCTCGACAAAATCGATCGGTCCTCTACAACTATCGACCGAGGGAGAAGCACGAGGAAGCGGCAGTACCGACATCGGCGGTTCGGACGGCGAAGCTGCTCGAAGGTGCAAGCATCCCCCGCCAGACACGGCAAAGAGGGGATGGTCAGTTGACCGGAGGATGATCCACGATGAATAACCATTTTCGGCCGCCGTCGAAAGCATCGACCTGGCAAAGCATGACCCGGCGAGTCATCTTCGGGGTCCTCTTCATCTTGCCGATGCTGCTCACCGTCTTCGTCGTTTACCAAATCTATCGGATCCTTCACGCCTGGGTGATCTCTCCGGTCGCCTCGTTGATCATTCCGACCGGGATCGAAAACCCTCTTTGGAAATCGGTGGAAACCTACCTCACCCCACCCATATCGTTGCTGGCAGTGTTGTTGATCCTGTATTTTTTGGGATACGCTTTCCAGACCCGCGTGAGCCGATGGATCGATCGGATCTTCAGTTCGATCCCCGGCGTCTCGATCCTCTATCGCGCTATCCGAGATGCTTCACAAGCTATCCAAGGTCCCGACGGATTGAAATCGATCGATAAAGTGGTGTTGGTTCCGTTCCCACACCCGGGTGCTCGGGCGGCAGGCTTCTTGATGGGCGAGAGTCGCGACCAGGGGAGCGGGCGAGCCTTGGCCTGTGTCTACGTTCCGATCGCTCTCTTCCCTCCCTCCGGCTACACCTTGGTCTTCCCGAAGGATGAAGTGCTGGTTACCAGTTGGGATGCCACCACCCCTTGGAAGCTGCTGCTCTCCGGAGGACTGACTGTTCCCGCCAGCTTACCTTACGAGATCGAACGGAGTTAACAGCCCAATGTCGCAACGCTGTACGGAAGTGTCGCATCCTTACTGGGAATTCGCGGTCGAAGCTGCCCAACGGGCGGGAAGGATTTTGCGGGGGTCTTTTCGGCAAGCGGTCGCCGTGCAAACCAAATCACAAGCCAATTTTGTGAGTGAAGTGGACTTGAAGTCGGAGCGAGCCATCGCCGATCTCTTGCAGGAAGCGGTGCCGCAGCACGAACTTCTGGCCGAGGAAGGGGTGCACCGCAGCCAGCATTCCGAGCAACTGTGGGTGGTCGACCCCTTGGATGGCACCAGCAATTACCTCCATCGCATCCCGCACTTCGCCGTATCGATCGCCTACACGCACCGCGGCCAAACCGAGTTAGGTCTTGTTTATAATCCGATGACGGAGGATTGGTTCTACGCTGTGCGTGGGCAGGGGGCCTGGCATAATGGCAACCGGATGTCGGTCAGCGCTGAAGACCAACTCGCCGATACACTCCTCGCCATCGGCTTCTACTACGATCGCGGTCGGATGATGGAAGCCACCCTGGCCGCCGTGGCCGATCTCTTTCGGCAGAAGATCCATGGTGTCCGCCGCTTTGGGGCCGCCGCCCTCGATTTAGCCCAGGTAGCCCGAGGCGACTACGGCGCTTTCCTCGAATTCAAATTGCAGCCCTGGGACCACGCGGCCGGTGGCCTGCTAGTTGAAGAAGCTGGTGGGCAGATCACCGATTGCCACAACCACCCCTTGTCGGTTCGTCAGTCCTCGAGCGTCCTGGCGACCAACGGTCGGCTGCATACGGCCACCTTGAAGGTGATCGCCCCGCACTTCGCCGCCAGCCAAGGCTGAGTCGGGAATCGCCAGACGAGTCCGCGCGGTCTCCTCGGCGAAAGGCCGGCGCGGCGGATTGCAGGGCCAGCCACTCTCGACCGCTGGCCTCAATTCCGTCCGCGCCACGGAATGACATAGCCCCGCGCTTTCTGCCACCGCGCTCGCCATTGAAGCCCTAGAAACCAAAGCACCCCCCATGGATGGAACACCACGCCGAGCCAACTCTGCCGGAAGCGGATCGCAGCCAGCAGTCGTGGCAAGAACGAGAAGCACGTGGCCAGCGTCAGGACCGCCCTGGTCGACCAGGGCTGGCCTGTCTGCCAGGCCACTAGCCACAACAGGCTGGGCAAGACGGATGCCCCCAGCAAAAGGACGGTAAAGAGCCAAATCAGTGGCGGCTGCGCAATACCTTCCGTCGCGTTCTTCAGCAGCCCCTGGACGACTTGTCGCCGGTCGCGATACATCCGACAGGCGGCGATGTCGGTGGCATCGAAGATATCGGTCGGCTGGCCGGCCCGGCGGAAAACCCGCGGCAACAGCAAGCCGTCATGCCGCGAAGCCTGAATGGCCCGATGGCCGCCGACGTTGAAATAAGTCTCGCGATGGGCCAGCATCATCTGCCCGCATCCGGCGGCAAGACTCGGGTCGGTCGAGCCTCGCATCCGCCGGATCGGGAGATAACCGAGCAGGAGAAAATGCATCAGCGGAATCAACAATTTCTCGGCGAAGCTGCCCGTCTCCTGATACGGAAAACCGCTGATCAGCCGCGAGCGGGTACGCAGAGCCTCAGCCACCATTCGTTGCACCGCATCCGGCGTTACCCGGACATCGGCATCGAGAAAAAGCAGCCAGGCATGGGCTCGGGCGGCGTTCGCTAACTGCCAGCAGGCATGCTGCTTGCCGTTCCAACCGGCCGGCATTTCGACCCCATCCACCAACCGCAGCCGCGACGTGCCCACCATCCGCTGTCGCACGACAGCGGCGGTGTCGTCCTCCGATTGATCATCCAAGACATAGATCTCGACGCTGGCCAGAGAACCGGCGAGCAGATGATCGAGGGCCAGGCCGATGCCAGCGGCCTCATTGCGAGCCGGAATCAGGACCGCGACATCCTCCGCCGCCGCCCGTTCAAGCCAAACTTGCTCGCGGGTCGCCGATCGGAAACAAGGAAGGTTGGCCAGGAACATCGCGACGGGCAAGGCAGCCAACAGCAGTACCACTAGCGAACAGACAAGCAAGGCCATCGTGGCTCCAGGATCCTCAGGAAAAACTCTGGCCGTGTTGGTGCCGACGCTGCGATGCCAAGATCGACCACGGCCGGCGCAGGATCTGTCCCAACGATCGGGAACCGCTGGTCGATCGCAACAAGGTTTTGAACGAGGACCAATCCTTGCGGATGATCTGGTCCGCCAGGATCGCTTGGTTGCGGCGCATTTCAGCCACCAACCGCGGATGCCATTGGGCTTTGTCCAGGGGCTGCGCGCCGTCATTGGAGAGGAGGCGACCAAAGCGGCACAGGATCAAGGGTTGCCGTTCATCGATGAAGGCGTACTCGATGGCCAACGGTAGGCAATGGACCGGTGAGCTGCGGGCCACCACATGCGCCACCCCTGGCAGGAAAGGGGGATTGTCTTCGCGCGGATCGGTGAATTTGCCTTCGGGGGTGATCCATAACGAGGCCTTGGGCTGATTCAAAATGTAAGCGGCCTGTCGAAGGAATTCGGCAGCTCCGCTCGTCGAGTTCGCCTGGATCCCAAAATACCCCAACTTGCGAAAGATTGGATACTTGCGGAGGGCTTCGGCGTCGATGGGGGCGAAGTAATCGCGTTCCGGAAAGTAGCTGCGGCAAAGCAACATCCCGACAATCGGATCCCACCAGCCTGGATGATTGGCGTAGACGATCAAGGGATACCTGGTATCCATGCTTTCCAAGGTCAAATCCTGCTCGTCGACCGCGAAGACGAAGAACTGCCGACGCACCATCGAGCGGGCGTACCAGCAAAATCCGTCCATCCACCAGCGACTGCAGGAGGGAACTTTTGCCGCGGACGAGGGTGGACCAGGCTTCGACGGTTTTCTCATCGCGAGGCAAGACCCCTTAGGTAGTGGCGGTGAGCTTTCCCGCAGCCAGATCCTTGTCGAGCGTATCACCGGCAATCCAACCGCTCATCATCACCATCGGCATCCCTGGCCCAGGATGAGCTGCTCCGCCCGCCAGGTACAAGCCTCTGAGATCCTTGCTACGGTTAGCTGGCTTGAAGGCGCCTAAATACTTGCCATGACTGGCCAAGCCATAGATGGCGCCGTTCAAAACCCGGTAACGTTTGTGGATCCCCTCCGGGGTCAGGGCGCTCTCTACCACGATACGATCGCGAATGCCCTTCAAGCCCGCGGTCGATTCCAACTTATCGAGGATGACTTCGCGATATTGGGGGAGCATCTTTGTCCAGTCATGATGCGGGCGAAGGAAAGGGGTATGGACCAGGATGTACAAAGCCTCGCCACCTTCGGGCGCTACCGCTGGTTCGGTGACCGCCGGCGCGCAGACATAGGCGGTCGGGTCCGGAGCCGGCTCGCCGCGACGGTAGATGTAATCGAATTCCTGGTGCGGGTCATGGGAGAAGACGAAATTATGGTGAAGCAACTGCGGATAACGCTCTTTCAGCCCCAAATAGAGGACCACTCCCGAACACGCCGGCTCATACTTGCGACGTCGTTCAAAGCGTTGGCTTACCGGAGTGTCTTTGAGCAGTTCACGGTGCGTTCGGACCGCATCGCAATTGGAAACGATGGCGTCGCAATTCAGCTTCCGCCCATCGGCTAACTGAACCCCCTGCACTTCCCGTCCATTGTGGACGATCGCTTGCACATCGGCCGCCGTGTGGAATTCCACCCCCAAGTCACCTGCCAGACGAGCCAGGGCCTCGGGCACCGCGCGCGTGCCGCCCATCGGGTACCACACCCCTTCCTTGGTTTGCATGTGGGCGATCCCGCAGAGGACAGCGGGCGAGGCCTCCGGCGACGAGCCCACGTACTGGGTAAAGTGATCGATCATCTGGGCTGCCCGCTCATCCGGCACGCACTCGCGAACGAGCTTCGAAACGGAACTCCCCATCCGCAAGGCAAGGACGTCGCTGAGGACTTTCAGCGAAAAAGCCCCGCTCACTTCCATGGTATCTGCCAGACCACCGACGCTCCGCCAAAAGAAAAACTTTTCGGAGACGTCATGGAGTCGACGACTGATCCCGATAAACCGCTCATAACCGTCGGCAGCACTGGATTGCGGAGCGAATTTTTGAAGGTTGGCCTTCATCGCCTGCGTGTCAGCAACCAGATCCAAGACGCTCTGATCATCGAAGAAACAACGCCACTGCGGGTCGAGCGCCACCAACTCCAGGTAGTCTTCGAGTTTCTTGTCGGTTTCCTGAAAAATGCGGGCGAGGACCGATGGCAAGGTGAGGATGGTCGGGCCCATATCGAAACGATAGCCCCCCTCGCGGTGCTCGGCCGCTTTCCCACCCAACCATTCATTCTTTTCAAAGAGCGAAACGCGGTGGCCTCGGGCCGCCAGCGTACAAGCCGCGGCTAATCCGGCCAGGCCGCCGCCGATTACCCCGATATGCAGTCGCTTGCGCGTCGTTTGTATCATGTCAACCTTTCCTTCGTTATCCAGTATCCTTGGTAGAGAGCCCGAAGATTCCTAAGTCTGCTTGTTACCAGCCACGGCATGGCGAATCAATTTACGAAATCCAGCCCACCTGGCTGGCCACGGTTTGCGATATTGGAATTCAAGTAGCCCTTCCAGGATCCCTTCATCGGCGGCCATCGGCGGCCGTAAATGCCATTTGATCCAACCTCGCTGTTCGATGATGACTTTGGGATGCGTCATCGCCAACAGCCCTTCGATCCCCCGCGTCACACCAAAACCACTCTCTCCCACCCCGCCAAACGGTAATTCGGGATCGGCCGTTGGTACGATCATATCGTTGATGACGACCACCCCCACCCGAAGACGCTCGGCCACGCGCTGCGCCTCCGTCGGATCGCCGAAAATACTGGCGGTTAGACCGTAACGACAGCGGTGATGCTGGCGGATGGCTTCCTCGAGGTTTGGATAAGGGCAAAGCATCGCCAAGGGAGCGAAAAGGTCTTGAGCGGCCAGGGGGAAATCGGCTGGAACGTCGCACAGGATAACCGGATAGCCTTGCCGAACATAGCCATCCCAACCCAAGTCGGCGGCGGATGGTGGCATCGGGCTGGGACGCAACCATTTCACCGGCCAACTTCGAACCGCCTCCAAGATCCGCTCAGCGATCGCTGGAGCAAGAGGGGTCGGTCCAACCTCCGATAGACGGCTCGCCAGCAAGCCTTCGATTTCCCCTATCCGCGATTGCGGGATGAAGGCGCGGCGCGGGGCCAAACAGGTCGCGCCGCCGTTGAGCCGGAGACCGAAGAGCAGTTCAGCCACGAAGTCCCGGGCCTCCCCCTCGGGGAGCAAAAAAACGGCATCGCAGCCGCTCAACTCCATGATGGCCGGGGTCAAGGTCGGGGCTAAAGCGGCGAGCACGGCCCGGCCGCTGGAGCTCGAGCCGGTCATCACCAGCTGATCGATCCCAGCCGCTATCAGCTGCTGGGCAGACTCGACCGAGGCGTCGATCGACTGGATCAGCGGCGGAGGGATCCCGGCCTCGACATAGAGATCACCGAGGAGACCGCTGGCTGCCTCGGCCCCCGGAGCCGGCTTCACGATCACCCCATTACCGGCCAACAAGGCCTGCAAGCTCTGGATACCGGTGAGCGATAACGGGTAATTGCCGGCACCGATGATCATCACCATCCCCAGCGGTTCGCGGACTACCACCGATCGCAAACTACCCAACCACCGCGGCTTGCCGAGTCGAGCGGCGGTGCGTGGACGCAAGCTCAAGTAGCCACGGTCTGCATGCCACCGGGCTGCCGCCGCCAGCGGTAAAAGCTCGGCGCTGAGAGTCTCGCGATAGGATTGCCGCTGCGGGTAGCAGATCGCCGCATGCAATCGGGGCGCATTGCTGGCAATCAGGTCCGGTAGCTTACCGATAATAGCCGCTCGCCGCTGCAAGGGCACGCGCCGCCAAGCCTCCTGCGCATCGCGCATGGATTCGATCAGCGAAGCTAGCCTTGGTCCGTCCATAGCTCGGCGATTCTAACCGAAGCCTTTGCTATCCACGAGGACCCACACCAATCGGGGTAGGCGAAGTCGGGGTCGAACCTTTAAGCTAAACGCAAGGTTGCCCTCGGTCAGGATTTTACGGCATGAAAAAAATATGCGTCATCAACGTGGTGGGTTTGACACCGCAACTCCTCGCCCATGCCCCGCGGCTCTCGCAAGTCGGAACAGCCCAGGCCTGGCAAAGTCCGCTGCCAGCCGTCACCTGTACCGCCCAAGCCACCATGCTCACCGGGCGTTCGCCGCGCGAGCACGGGATCGTCGGCAATGGCTGGTTCTTTCGCGAGACGGCAGAGGTTCGATTCTGGCAACAAGCCAACAGCTTGATTCAGGCCCCCAAAGTCTACGAGGGAATCCGAACCGCCAAAATGTTCTGGTGGTTCAATCAAGGAGCGAAGGTCGAATGGAGCGCGACCCCCAAGCCGCATTACGGGTGCGATGGTTCCAAAGTCTTCGATATCCTCGACCTTACCGACTGCCAGTTGCAGCAGCGTTTGGGGCCTTTTCCTTTCCACGCCTTTTGGGGCCCGATGGCTGGACTCCCCAGTTCTGAATGGATCGCCAAAGCTTCGGCCCTCGTCATCCGCGAGAAGCAGCCGGAGTTGACCCTGGTCTACCTCCCGCATCTCGATTACGACTTTCAGCGCTTCTCTCATCCCGACCCATCGATCGTCGCCGAGGTCGATCGCTGCGCTGGCTTGGTCATCGATGCGGCTGATGAGATCGGGGCGGAGCTGGTCGTGGTGTCCGAATACGGGTTGGTTCCTGTCTCGCGTTCGATCGCCATCAATCGCCACCTGCGTCAGGCGGGTTGGCTCAAGGTCCGCTCGGGCCCTTTCGGTGAACAGTTACTGCCCGCGGAAAGCCAGGCTTTCGCCGTGGTCGATCATCAACTAGCCCACATCTACGTCGCCGACCCGGCGATGATCGATGAGGTCCGCGGCCTGCTGCTATCGCTCGAGGGTATCGATCAGGTGGTCGCTCCAGCCGCTTTGGAACTCGATCATCCGCGGAGCGGCGAGCTGATCGCCTTGGCTGCAGCCGATGCCTGGTTCCCTTACTATTTCTGGTTGGATGACCGCCTGGCTCCCGACTATGCCCGGACCGTCGATATCCACCGTAAACCCGGCTACGACCCAGTCGAACTGTTCATGACCTCGAGGTGGCGGGCGATGGCCCGCTTGGCTCAGAAGAAACTCGGGTTTCGTTATCGCATGGACGTCATCCCTTTGGATCCGATGCTCGTCCGCGGCAGCCACGGCTTGAGGCCTGCCGCGGAAGCTGGTCCGCTGATCATCGGTCCTCACCAGCCGCCGACGGACATGCGGGGCTTCAAGGATTATCTGTTGGGCCTACGCTGAACCGACCCCAGTGCACCGCGATTAGCTGTTGAGCGAGCCGGCGGGTGGTGCCTCGCCGGGGGCTTCACTGGCCGAGGATGGGTGCCGGGACGACGATCGCGAGAGGAAGAGCATGTAGTTGAGATGCCGATAACATTCGTGACGCTCCAGCAACTCCCGATGCGTCCCGGTGGCCACGGCTCGGCCCTCCTCCAGCACGACAACCTGGTCCGCTTCCCTCAATACCGCCAGGCTGCGGGCCAAGACCACCACCAGACACCCCCGATCTTTCAGTAAGCGCAGGGAATCGAGAAGCGGGGCCCGTTCCGCCAACGCGTCCGCGGGTTGCGGCTCCTCGGCAACGACTAGCTGGACGCGTCGCAGCAGAGCCCGCGCGACCCCCAAGCGAAAGAGGGCTTCCTCGGAAAGCCGATCGTCGTCGCTGGAGAGCATCGTGGAAAAAGCATCCGGCAGGTCCGCCACCGACTCGTAAACTCCCGCCGCGCGGGTTGCATCCACCATTTCCGACAGCGGGCGATGCTCGGACGAGAGCGACAGATTCTCCCACAGGGTGCCGGCCATCAATGGTCCGGTCCGATCGATCCAAAGACAATGCTCGGCCAGGGATGGCGGCGCAAGCTGTTCATAGGGAAGTTGATCCCAGTACATCCTGCCGCTGGTCGGAAGCCCAAACCCCATCAACAATTCCGCCAGGATGCGTGGCCCGCGATCGGAAGTCGAAGCCAAGGCGACGAGCGTGCCCCGCTTGGCCACGAAACTAACCTGATCCAGGGCTCGCTGGCGATCGACGTCATCGACCGCTACCGCCTCCAGGGCGATCGATTCCGCCAGAGGTAGTGCCACTTCCCGACGCCCCTTGGCCTGGCCGGTGACTGGTACGGGAAAACGGTTAAGAAAACGCTGGGCGCTGCCCTGCGTCGAAGCTCGCCGCACACTACTCCGCACCACTTTGGTCAGCGATACCAAACCGAAGCCTAGCAGGGCCGTGAGGCTCAGCCCCGACCCCAGGGCTAGGGGCGATTGCGGACGCAAGGCATGGATCACCAGCAACGCGCCGAAGACCACGGAGAGTTCGGCTACCAAAGCCATCAACAACGGCGTCTTCCACAGGTAACTGCCATGCAAATGCAACTCGGCCTGTCGATACGCGCGCAGCTGACTCTCCAAGTTGGATTCGAGCACGGTGGGCGAATGTGTCGCTGCCAGCAAAGGCCCACGCTGCGTCAGCGTACTCAGTCGCTCCAGGGCGGAGCGACTGCGATCGGCATAGATGGGGCGAGTCCGCCAACGCTGCCGCTCGAGCCAGCGATATAACTGCCAAAGAAAAAAGGCAGCCAGGATCGCGAACAGGGTAAGCCAGGGATCGATCAGCCCGGCTAGCAGCAAGCAGAGAGCAGCTTGGGTCAGGTAGCGAAAAAAATGGCGGTGCCAGGCTAACAAACCCTCGCGCAGCTGGGGAATCCAATGCTTCTCTGCGTCCTGCCACCAAGAAAGCTGCGCCGTCAGGCCGTCGCTGAAGGCATGCTCGAGATGGGCCGCATGCAGCCTACGCCGCAACTGTACCTCGATGTCCAACGCATGCCGGATGCTCAGCCGATAGACCAACAGCAGCAGGATAGCCCCCAGCATGCCGAGGATCGCCATCGCTCCCAGGAACGCCAAACTTTTTCCAAGCGGGTTGTCGGTCCACTCCAGCCAGGCTTGCGGGAAAGCCAACCACGTTCGGCCCAAACCCGGCACACTCAGTTCCTGCCGGTAGTTGGCCATGACCAGGGCCTCGACCAGCTGGCCGGCAACAACGATGACGCAGGGAACCACACTCCCGGCGGCTACCCCCAACAGCCCCAACAACCATACCGTTCCCTTGCTACCGAACCGCCCCTCCAATTCCGACAAGGAAGATGTACTCACGC